>DAISVV010000178.1:0-6641 GCA_036840015.1 Micropepsaceae bacterium | reverse complement strand
CAACCTCGGTGGTACCGCCGCCGATGTCGACCACCATCGACCCCGTGGCTTCCGTGACCGGAAGATCGGCACCGATGGCTGCGGCCATGGGCTCCTCGATGAGATAGACCCGTCGCGCGCCGGCCTGCAGAGCCGATTCCTGGATCGCCCGCTTCTCGACCGCCGTCGCCCCCGAGGGCACGCAGATGATGATCATCGGATTTGCGAAAGAACGCCGGTTGTGGACCTTGCGGATGAAGTGCTTGATCATTTCCTCCGCAACTTCGAAATCGGCAATGACGCCGTCCCGCATGGGCCGGATGGCCTCGATGTTGCCGGGCGTGCGCCCCAGCATCATCTTGGCGGCATTGCCGACCTCCAGCACCTGCTTCTTGCCGTTCTTGTTCATGATCGCGACGACCGACGGCTCGTTGAGCACGATGCCCCGCCCCTTCACATAGACCAGCGTATTCGCGGTCCCAAGGTCGATGGCCATGTCCGAGGAGAGCATTCCAAGCAGGCTAGAAAACATGCGTGTCTCCAATTTCTTCTTGTTGGCGGATGGCCCGTGGACCGGACCACCCGCAGGTTTCGCCGCCGCGCTAGCGCGCGACCGTAAGGGCTTCAGGCTTTGTCTTGAGGCGCTTCACCAGCAGCTTGTTGAGGGCATGCACATAGGCCTTCGCCGCCGAGACCAGCGTGTCGGTATCGGCCGCACGGCCCGTCACGCTGCGCCCGTCCTCGACAAGCCTGACCGTCACACCGGCCTGCGCATCCGTGCCCTCTGTGACGGCGTGGACATCGAACAGCGCCAGCGTCGCCTCGTGGGGATAAAGCGCCTTGATCGCATTGAAGATTGCATCGACCGGCCCATCGCCGCGGGCAACGCCAAGCCGCGTCTCGCCATCGATCGACAGCTCGAGCTCCGCGCTCTGCGGGCCGAAGGTGCCGGCCACCACGCGCAGGTTGACGAAGCGGATCGCGTCCAGGCCGCGCGCAATCTCGTCATCGACGAGCGCGACAATGTCCTCGTCGAACACATGCTTCTTCTTGTCGGCAAGGTCCTTGAAGCGGCGGAAGGCATCCTCGAGCGCGTTGGGCCCGAGATCGTAGCCCATGGCCTCGAGCTTGTCCTTGAACGCGTGCCGCCCCGAGAGCTTGCCCAGCACCAGGGAGGTCTTGGCAACGCCAACGGACTCAGGCGTCATGATCTCGTAGGGCTGCGTGTGCTTCAGCATGCCATCCTGGTGGATGCCGGACTCATGCGCGAACGCATTCTTGCCGACGATGGCCTTGTTGAACTGCACCGGAAACCCGGTCACGTTCGATACCATCTTTGATGCGCGGGAGAGTTGCATCGTCTCGATGCCCGTCGTGAACGGCAGGATGTCCTGCCGCACGTTCATCGCCATGACGATCTCTTCCAGGGCCGCGTTGCCCGCACGCTCGCCGATGCCGTTGATCGTGCATTCGATCTGCCGCGCGCCGCCGGCAATGCCAGCCAGCGAATTGGCAACCGCAAGCCCCAGGTCATTGTGGCAATGGGTCGAGAACACGACCTTTTCTGCTCCAGGCACCTTCTCGATCAGGGACCGGATCAGGTTCGCGTACTCTGAAGGAATGGCATAGCCGACCGTATCGGGAATGTTGATCGTCGTCGCCCCGCAGCGGATCGCGGCTTCGACGCAGCGGCACAGGAACTCGAACTCCGTGCGTGTCGCATCCTCGGCCGACCACTCGACATTGTCGACCCAGTTGCGCGCCCGGGTCACGCTGGCAGCCACCGCTTCGAGCACTTGGTGCGGCTCGAGCTGCAGCTTGTGCTTCATGTGAACAGGGCTCGTGGAGATGAAGGTGTGGATGCGCCCCTGCGCCGCCCCCTTGATCGCCTCGCCGGCGCGGTCGATGTCCTTGATGCCCGCGCGCGCCAGCCCGCAGACGACCGCACGGTTGACGACCTTCGAAATCTCCTGGACCGCCTCGAAATCGCCATTGGAGGCGATGGGAAACCCGGCCTCGATGACATCGACACCCAGCTCGTCGAGCATGACGGCAATCTTCAGCTTCTCCTCGAGATTCATCGCCGCGCCGGGCGACTGTTCGCCATCGCGCAGTGTCGTGTCGAAAATGGTGATCCTGGTAGAACTTGACATGGTCTGAACTCACTTCCCGCTTGCACGCGGTTCGGATGTAGTGCCCGGGATTTGCCTCTTGTCCTCCCCTAGGTACCGGCCGCTCTGCCCTCGGGCATGACAGCAGCCGTTTTGCACCTAGGGGCTTCTAAGAAGCAGCCCCGCGTCCATCCGGAGGGAAAGAAGAGCATCGCAAGGGGCACGCAGGCCGGCACGGGCGCGAACCGCACCCGCATCACCATGCCTGTTGCCCGTCACATACATGCCGTTCTCGCCTCACGCGCCAGCCTGATAACCTGGCGTTGACCATAAGGAATTGCTGTTAAGGCCCGGTGAAACCGCAAGCCGGAAAACAACCATCCCGCGATCGAGTAATAAGGCGAATCAGTCACCCCGCGCAATGCAAATCGGGTCGCCCGGCCTGAATTTCGCGTACGGCAAGCAACGCGCCCGCCCGGCAGGTGCCCCGCCCGCCAGACCCTCCAGGGCCCGCTACGCTGTTAAGCCCGCCGAAACCAGTCGCTAACCCGATGGTGAGCATGGCCGTGCTTCAATCGCGCCATAACAACAGGGGTCAGGAAGATCATGGGAAACATCGCGTCACCGGAACCGATGCCGGCACGCTCCGTTGCGCGCTCGCTGCCTGACCGCCTGCTCGAGCTGGTCTTCCCCCTGACAACGTCGGCCATCTTCACGGCGGCAGCGCTGCTCTTCTGGGTCCAGCCGATGTTCGGAAAGCTGGTTCTTCCCCTCATGGGCGGCACGCCGGCCGTCTGGGCGGCGACCCTGCTCTTCTTCCAGACCGCACTGCTCGCCGGCTACCTCTACGCTCACGCCCTGGGACACTACCTGCCCCTGAGGGCCCAGCTCCTCGTGCACATGTGCGTTCTGCTGCTGGCCACCCTGGCCCTGCCGGTCGGCATCCCCTCCGGCATCCAGCCCCCCGCCGACAGCATGCCGGTCTTCTGGCTCTTCGGCCTCTTCACCGTGACGGTCGGCGCCCCCTACACCGCCGTGGCCGCCACCTCGCCGCTGCTCCAGCGCTGGTTCTCGATGTCCGGCCACCCCGCCGCGGCAAACCCCTACCAGCTCTACGTCGCCTCCAACATCGGCAGCCTTGTGGGCCTGCTGGGCTACCCGCTCCTCGTCGAGCCCGTGGCGGGCGCAAGCCTGCAGACCATCCTCTGGTCCGGCGGGTTCCTGCTGCTGATCCTCATGATCGGCCTCGGGGCGCTGGCACTTCAGACCCGCGGCCAGGCGGCCGCCAGCCAGGAGGCCGTTGCCAGCACGACAGTCACCACCTTCGACAGGTTCCGTTGGGTCGCGCTGGCCTTCGTGCCGTCAAGCCTGCTGCTCGGCGTGACGACACACATCACGACCGACATCGCGGCCATGCCGCTACTCTGGGCCGTACCCCTGGCGCTCTACCTGCTGACTTTCATTGTCGCATTTGCGGACAAGCCGCTGATCTCGCGGCCCATCCTTCTGAAGGCAGAGACGATCTCCCTCGTCCTGCTGGCTTCGGTACTCTGGTTCAAGGACGCGAACGCCGCTGGCCTCGCCGTCAGCCTGTTCGCCTTCTTCGTCATCGCTCTCGCCCGCCACGGCGAACTGGTCCTGACCAAGCCGCCGGCCGGCAACCTGACCGAGTTCTACCTGTGGATGTCACTCGGTGGCGCGCTGGGCGGCCTGTTCAACGCGATTGTCGCGCCCATGGCCTTCGACACGATTGCCGAGTATCCCCTGACGCTGGCCGCCGCCGCCTTCACGCGCCTGCTCATGGTCCCGGCCGCCGACCGCTGGAAGCTCACGATCGGCGACTTCGTCCTGCCTGCAGTGGCACTGCTGGCCGTCACATCCATGCACGCGCTGAGCTTCGACATCGCCCATACCCCCGCCATCACGGTTGCGCTCGTGATCGCAGCCCTTGGCGTGGCAGTCTACTCGTTCCACGGGCAGGCCTGGCGCTTTGCACTGGGCCTGACCAGCATCCTGGCCCTTCTGCTCGGGAAATTCGACAGCACGCTGCTGCACCAGGAACGCAGCTTCTTCGGTGCCTACCGCATCTTCTCGGTGCCCGAGACGAATCAGCTGATCCTCTCCCACGGCAGCACGATCCACGGAGCGCAGAACGTCGGTGAGGCGCATCCGACGCCGCTGACCTACTACGCCAAGGAAGGCCCCTTGGGTCAGGCATTGACCGCGCTGCGCCCCAACGCCCCAAGCCTGCGCTTCGGCGTCGTCGGCATGGGCACCGGCGCCTCGGCCTGCTACGCGACCGCTGGCGACACCTGGACCTTCTACGAGATCGACCCCCTCGTCGTCAGCCTCGCGCGCGACCATGGTGCCTTCAGGTTTTTGAAGGACTGCACGCCCAACGCGCGCATCGTGACGGGCGACGCCCGCCTGTCGCTCGCCGATGAACCGGACGCGGTCTTCGACGTCCTGATCCTCGATGCCTTCAGCTCGGACTCGATCCCGACCCACCTCATGACACGCCAGGCCCTGCAGCTCGCCCGCGCCAAGCTGGCACCGGATGGCGTGATCCTGTTCAACATCTCCAACCGCTACCTGAAGCTGGAACCCGTGGTCGCCAACACGGCCCGTGCGGCCGGACTGACGGGCATCACGCAGTTCTTCAGGTCTACCGAGGAGCAGGCGAAGCACATGATCACGTCCTCGCACTGGATTGCCCTGTCCAACAGCCCCGGGAAGCTGGCGCGGATATCGGCAAACGGCAAGTGGCGCCCCCTCGAACCCGATGCAACCACGCCCGTCTGGACCGACGACTATTCGAGCCTGATCGGCGTCATTTCGATCAAGTAACGGGCCTGACCAGCCCTGCACAGGCCTTGGCGTTGGCGCGCGCGGTATCCGTTTCTCCCGCGCGCGCAACGGCCACGCCCATCCGGCGCTTGACGAAGGACTCGGGTTTCCCGAACAGCCGAAGCTCGGTGCCGTCGACTGCAAGCGCCTCGGCCACGCCCTCATAGACGATCCCGCTGGCCGCGCGACCGCCATAGATCACCGCGCTCGCGCCGGGCGTCCGCAGGCTGGTGTCGACCGGAAGTCCCAGGATCGCGCGGGCATGCAGCGCGAACTCGCTCTGGTGCTGGGTCGCCAGCGTCACAAGCCCGGTATCATGCGGCCGCGGGCTGACCTCCGAGAACCAGACGTCGTCACCCTTGACGAAAAGCTCGACGCCGAAGATGCCGGCGCCACCCAGGGCATCCGTGATCCGTCGCGCCATGGCCTGCGCGCGTGCCAGGGCAATCAGGCTCATGGGCTGTGGCTGCCAGGATTCGACATAGTCGCCATCCACCTGGACATGTCCGATCGGCGCGCAGAACGACGTGCCGCCGGCGTGGCGGACGGTCAGCAGCGTGATCTCGAAGTCGAAGCGGACCTCGCCCTCCACGATCACGCGTGCCTGTTTTACCCGGCCCGCCGCCATCGCATAGTCCCACGCAGCCGCGACGCCGGACGGATCCTTGATCCGGCTCTGGCCCTTGCCCGACGACGACATCACGGGCTTTACGAAGCAGGGATAGCCAATGCCACGGTCGATCGCCGCCTGCAGCTCCTCAAGCGAGGAACAGAATGCATAGGGCGATGTTGCAAGCCCGCAGTCCTCCGCCGCCAGCCGCCTGATGCGCTCACGGTTCATGGTGACATGCGCCGCATTGGCGGTCGGAATGACCCGCGCAAGGCCCTCGGCCTCGATGCGGACCAGCTCATCCGTCGCGATCGCCTCGATCTCGGGCACGATCAGGTGGGGCTTCTCCTGCGCGACAAGCGCCCTCACAGCCTTCCCGTCCGTCATGTCGATGACATGCGACCGGTGCGCAACCTGGTGTCCGGGCGCATTGGCGTAGCGATCGACGGCGATGACCTCGACCCCCAGCCGCTGAAGCTCGATGATGACTTCCTTGCCAAGCTCCCCTGCCCCCAGCATCATCACCTTCGTGGCAGATGGGGAAAGTGGCGTTCCAATCCGTGTCATGGGGATACCTCGCGCGCTTCAGCCTGCTTGAAGGCGCAAGATGTGGCATCGGCCGGCCCCGCAGGGCAAGCCGACACCCCAGTTAGTCACAGCCTGGATGGACGAAAACGCTCAGTTCTTGTCCTGGTCGACCAGCTTGTTCTTGGTGATCCACGGCATCATGCCGCGCAGTTTGCGGCCGACATCCTCGATCGGGTGCTGAGCGTTGTTGGCCCGCGTCGCCTTGAAGCTCGCCTGCCCGGCCTTGTTCTCGAGCACCCAGTCCCGCGCGAAGCGCCCCGACTGGATGTCCTTGAGCACCCGGCGCATCTCCTCCTTGGTCTCCTTGGTGATGATGCGCGGCCCCGTCACGTACTCGCCATACTCGGCGGTGTTCGAGATCGAATAATTCATGTTGGCAATGCCGCCCTCATAGACGAGATCGACGATCAGCTTCACCTCGTGCAGGCATTCGAAATAAGCCATCTCCGGCGCGTAGCCCGCCTCGACCAGGGTCTCGAAGCCGGCGCGGATCAGCTCCACCAGGC
>DAISVV010000177.1:0-6669 GCA_036840015.1 Micropepsaceae bacterium | reverse complement strand
GGCGAACTTGGCGTTCTCCGCCAGGACGCCGTAGCCCGGATGCACGGCCTGCGCACCCGTGATCTCGCAGGCGGTCACGATGGCAGGGATGTTCAGGTAGCTGTCGCGCGCCAGCGGCGGCCCGACGCAGACGCTCTCGTCGGCCATGCGCACATGCATGGCATTGGCGTCGGCCGTGGAATGGATGGCGACAGTCTTGATGCCCATCTCATGGCACGCGCGGTTGATGCGCAATGCAATCTCGCCACGATTGGCAATCAGAACCTTGTCGAACATGCGCGTGGTTACCTGGGCTTGCCTATTCGATGATCATCATCGGTTCGCCGTACTCGATCGGCTGGCCGTCATTCACGATGACCTTGGTGACCCGGCCCGCGCGCGGCGCAGGGATCTGGTTCATCGTCTTCATGGCCTCGATGATGAGCAGCGTCTGCCCTTCCTTCACCGTGTCGCCAACCTTCACAAACGGAGCTGCACCGGGCGAGGGGGCAAGATAGGCGGTGCCCACCATCGGCGACGTAACGACGCCCGGATGGCCGGCTGTTTCGGATGCCTTGGGCGTCGCAGCAGGCGGGGCCGCCGACACAGGGGCCGCAACAACGCTGGCGGGCGCAACGGCAGCCACCGCAGAAACGCTCACGGTGCGCGCGACGCGGACCCTCAGTCCCGCCTTCTCGATCTCGATCTCGGTCAGCCCGGTCTCCTCGAGGATGCCGGCAAGGTCGCGGATCAGGCGAGCCTCAAGGGGATCGTTGGACGCTTTGGTGTCTTTGCTCATGGATTAACCTTTAGGGCCGCAGGGCTGGTCAGGCGGTTTTCAGAAGCCTGGACAGTGCAACAAGGGCCAGCACATAGCCCTGCGCACCCAGGCCGCAGACAACGCCGGTCACGGCGGGGGAGACATACGAAGTGTGGCGGAAGGGTTCCCGTCTGTAGGGGTTGGAGATATGAACCTCCACCGCCGGCTGGTTGAAGGACTTGAGCGCATCGTGAAGCGCCACGGACGTGTGCGTATAGGCCCCGGCATTCAGAATCAATCCCGAAGCTGACTGCCGGGCCTCCTGCACCCAGTCGACCAGTTCACCCTCGTGGTTGGTCTGGCGGAACACGATGGTTAAGCCCAGTGCGAGCGCCTCTTTCCTGCAACTTTCATCAATGTCGGCAAGCGTTGTGTTCCCATAAATTTCAGGCTCACGCGCGCCCAGAAGATTGAGGTTCGGACCGTTCAAGACATAGATTGGCTTGGTCATTGCGTCCTGGGCCACAGATAGTGTTAACAGCGCATGGCACAGTTATACCCGTAGTCACGTGGCAGCGAAAGAACCGTCCGGGGCGGTGGTTTCCCGGCTTGGGGGCGCGCGCGACAGCACGGGGTTCAGTCCATGTGAGGCCAGGCCTTGTCGATGAGGATCAGGATCAACGGAAAGGAACAGGAGCTCGCGCGCCCCCTGACGGTTGCCGAGCTTCTCGAACAGCTCGGCCTCGACCGGCGCAAGGTTGCCGTCGAGCGCAACCTCGAGATCGTGCCCCGCTCTGTCCACGACCGGACCGAGCTGGCCGATGGCGACAGGCTCGAGATCGTAAGTTTCGTGGGCGGCGGCTAGGACAGGAGATGCAGGACATGGGTTCAGAACAGGATACCTGGACAGTCGCCGGCCGCACATTCAGGTCGCGCCTCATCATCGGCACGGGCAAGTATCGCGACTACGCGCAGAACGCCGACGCCCTCGTGGCCTCGGGCGCCGAGATCGTGACCGTGGCTCTCCGGCGCGTGAACGTCAGCGATCCGTCCGCGCCGCGGCTCGTCGACTTCATCGACCCCGGCAAGTACACCTACCTGCCCAATACGGCCGGCTGTTACACCGCCGAGGATGCGATCCGCACGCTGCGCCTCGCCCGCGAGGCTGGCGGCTGGAACCTCGTGAAGCTCGAGGTGCTCGGCGACCGCAAGACCCTCTATCCCGACATGGTCGAGACCCTGCGCGCGACCGACATCCTCATCAAGGATGGTTTCGACGTGATGGTCTATTGCTCGGACGATCCCCTGATGTGCAAGCGCCTCGAAGAGGCGGGCGCCGCCGCAATCATGCCGCTGGCCGCTCCGATCGGCTCGGGCCTCGGCATCCAGAACCCGGTCAATATCAGGCTCATCATCGAGGCGGCGAAGGTGCCCGTCCTGGTCGATGCAGGCGTCGGCACTGCGTCGGACGCAGCCATTGCGATGGAACTTGGCTGCGATGGCGTGCTCATGAACACGGCCATTGCCGAGGCGCGGGACCCCGTGATGATGGCGGCCGCAATGAAGGCCGCCGTCGAGGCTGGGCGGCTTGCCTATCGGGCAGGTCGCATGAAGAAGAAGCTCTACGCCGATCCGTCCTCGCCGCTCGCAGGGCTGCTCTAGTCTATTTCCCGCCCGCCGCCTTCTTGCGGGCCTCCGCCACGGCCAGCTTGAGTTCCGCCAGCGGCATCGCGCCCGAGTGCGGCGTGTCGCCGATGTAGAAGGTCGGCGTCGCATCGACTCCGAGCTTCTCGGCAAGTTCATGGTTGCGCGCGATGACATCGGCGACCTGCGGCGATGCCATGTCCGTGTTCAGCCGCGCCATGTCCACGCCCACGCCACGGGCCGTGGCCATGATGCTGTCGGGTGTCACTTCCTCAGCCTTCATCATGGCAAGATGGAAGTCCCAGTACTTGCCCTGCTTGTTGGCAGCGAGCGCCGCGCGGGCAGCCAGTTCGGACTCGCGCGAGAGGATCGGAAATTCCTTCATGATCAGCCGGATATTGCCATCCAGCTTCACAAGTTGCGCCAGTTCCGGCATCAGCCGCCGGCAGGGCCCGCAGCGATAGTCGAAGAACTCGACGATCGTCACGTCACCCTTGGGGTTCCCCACGACGATCGCGTCCGCGCGGTTGAACAGGTCGGCGGCATGCTTGGTGGCGCCCTCGGCCATGCGCGCCTGGCGCTGGTCCTTTTCCTTCTGCTCCATGCGCCGGGCCGCCTCGAAGATGACTTCGGGGTTCTCCAGCAGGTAGTTGCGCACGATCTGCTCGACATCCTGGCGGCTGCGAACCTGGTTCGGCACGTCTCCTCCGGCGCCGCCCGGCGCCAGGACAAGCCAGTAGACGAGGGCGACGGCGGCCAGGCCCGCAAGGCCAACGGCAAGGGCAATTCTGGTGGGTGTCATGGACGGCGGTTACCTTGGAAATCGGGGCTGATCAACGCCGCGAGGCCTGCTTGCTCTGCTCGGACTGCGCGATCGAAATGATGTCATTGGCACGCTGCCAGTCCCGGCCATTCTGCTTGAGGCTGGGCAGCGCACGCTGGGCAAAGCTGACGGCTTGCGGATAGCGGCGGATCGAGAAGAAGCGCTCCGCAGTGGCAAGCGCTGCCAGCGCGTCATCGCCCGAACGCGCATGCGCATCGGCAAGGTAGTACCACGCCATCGCATTCTCGGGTTCGTCGCGCAGCGCCACCTTCAGGTTCTTGATGGCCTCGGGCACGCTACCCGGCTGTTCGGTCGCCAGCAGCGCTGACGCAAGTCCGATCCTCAGCAGCGGTTCCTCAGGGGCGAACTCCACCGACTTGCGGTAGGCTGGAACGCCCTCGACGGGCCGGCTGGACTCCACCAGCATCTGCCCGCGCAGCTCCCAGAAAAACGGATTTTCGGGTTCCTCGGCAAGCAGGCTGTCGATTTGCGGCAAGGCGCGCTCGAGGTCTGCAGCGCGGAAATAGGCAGCCGCGCGGGCATAGCGCGCAGGCTGGCTCTGGTCCGTGACGGGATAGCGGCGCAAAACCACCGTCGGCGGTTCGATGAAGCCACGCAGCTTGGCGACCATCATGTCGTATTCCTTCTGGTCGCGCTCGCTGTCACGCCGGTCCCTGAAGGGCGACTTGTCCACCATGCTGCGCAGCGTGCTCGCGCGCTCCCGTGAAAGGGGGTGCGTGCGCACGAACGGATCCTGCTTGGCGCCGCTCAGCGCTTCCTGGTCAGCGAAAAGGTCAAACACCGCGTACATGCCGCGCGGCGACTGGCCGGTGGCCTCCAGCAGCTTCACCCCCGCCTGGTCCGCGGCAGCTTCCTGCGTCCGGCTGTAGCTGAAGAATTCGCGCTGCGCGATCGACTGCGAGCCCATGAGGAGCCCAAGCCCGACATCAGGTGCACCGGCGGCAATGGCGGCAACACCCGCCAGCATGCCGATCACCATCGGCACCTGCGCCTTGCCAATCGCGTCCATGCCGCGGACAAGATGCCCGCCCGAGATGTGGCCGGTTTCGTGCGCGATCACGCCCTTCAGCTCGTTGGGCGACTTGAGCGAGGTGATCATGCCCGTATTGATGAAAACATTCTGCCCGCCGGCGACGAACGCGTTCAGGCTTTCATCCTTGATGATGTAGATGTTGACGGATTTCGCATCGAGGCCGGCCGCCCTGAACAGCGGGTCGCTGTAGTTGCGAAGGATGCGCTCGATTTCGGCATCGCGGATCCCTGTCCGGTCAGCGGCAACGGCGGACGTGGCGGCAACAAGAACGAGAAGCACTGCAGCAAGGCAGTGCCGCAGGATGGCGATCGTCCTTGGCCACGGCGTCATGGGGTGTCAAACTCCAGTTGAAGGGCATCCGCCGGATCGACGTCCACCCTGTGCACCGTTACGTGTCTGTTTCACGGTAAGGGGCGCGGCAGAAGGCGTCAATCGGATCCACGTGACCTTTCCTTCAGATTGGTGCGATAAACGGCGAAATTCAGGCAGTTTCGGGGTGATCCAATGAATTTCCCGGTCGCATGAAAGGGTGAATGTGAAACCGTCACGCAGAAGCCAGATCGAACCCTTCCGGGTCATGGAGGTGCTCGACGCCGCCAACAGGCGTGCGCGGCAGGGCCATCCCGTGTTTCACCTCGAGGCAGGCCAGCCGTCCACCATGGCCCCGCGCCTTGCGCTCGACGCGGCAAGCCGTGCCCTGAACTCGATGACGCTGGGCTACACCGAGGCGCTTGGCCTGCCGCCCTTGCGCGAACGCATCGCGCGACACTACGCCGGGGCCTACGGCGTCGATGTGGCGCCCGAGCGCGTGATCGTCACCACGGGCTCCTCCGCGGCCTTTGTCCTCGCGTTCCTGCTCGCCTTTGATCAGGGCCAGTGCCTCGCCATAGCAAACCCGGGATACCCGGCCTACCGCAACATCGCGCGCGCGCTCGACCTGCGCACCCATCTGGTCGACTGTGGCATCGAGCGCGACTTTCGAATGTCGGCCCGGGATCTCGCCGGCGTCAGTGCCGATGGCGTGCTGATTGCAAGTCCGTCGAACCCCTGCGGCACGGTGATGCCCCCCGGCGACATACGTGACATTGCAGCCCTGTGCCGCGAGCGCGGCATGGCGCTCATATCGGACGAGATCTATCACGGCCTGACCTATGACTGCTCCGCGCGGACCGCCCTGGCTTTCGATCCGGATGCGATCGTCATCAACAGCTTCTCGAAATACTACTCGATGACCGGCTGGCGTATCGGCTGGATGATTGTCCCGGCCGACTTGGTCGCATCGGTCGAGCGCCTGACGCAGAACTTCTACATCTCGCCACCCACGCTCTCGCAAGTGGCTGCAATGGCAGCCATGGATGCGCATGACGAGCTCGAGGGTCATGTTGCCCGCTACCGCGTGAACCGCGACCGGCTGCTCGCGGCACTGAGGCAGTGCGGTTTCGATCAGCTCGCCCCCGCGGAGGGAGCCTTCTACCTCTATGCCCGCACGACCCCGTTCGGGCTCTCCTCCCCGGAGTTCTCGCGCCGCCTCCTCGCCGAAACCGGCGTGGCCGCGACCGCGGGCCTCGACTTTGACCCCGTGTCGGGCGCGGAGTGGATCAGGTTTTCCTACGCCGGGTCGGAGGCTGACGTGTCATCAGCCGCCGATCTTCTCGTGGGGTGGTGCGCCAGGGTGCGCAGCGGGCGCAGCTAATCGTCGGCGCGCTTCTGCCACCAGCCGCGCTTCTTGGGACCATCAGACGCATCGCCAACCGGCGGCGGCGGCTCTTGCCGCGGCGCAGGTTCGCTGCGTTCCGGCTTGGCGCCGAACCCGAAGAATGAAGCGATCGACGACCGCTCCGGGCGGGCCGCGGCGCCACGCGGCGCGAGCTCTTCCGGCACGGCCGGCGCCTCGACGGGCTCCGGTCGTGGCGCGACATCCACGGGGCGCCGGATCGTGGGCTCGGGTGGCGCGCCATGCAGGCGCTCCTGTCCGCCCTCGCCGGGCCAGTCAACCTCGAATGCCTCTGCGGGTGTCGGCAGGTGAGCTATGCCGCTGGCAGGCGCGGGCCTTTCGCCCTGGTTCTCGCCCTCGCCGAAGCGCCGGCCCCGGCGACCGCGCCGGCCGCGACGCCGGCGCGTGCGCTGTCCGTCGCCGGCCTCGCTACCCTGGCCATGGCCCTCGCCACCACCCTGGAAGCCTTCGCCCACGCCTTCGCCGTCATCATCGCCATCGGCATCGCCACCCGCGTCGCTCTCGCCGTCGCGCGGTTCCGAGGGGCCCTCTGCCGCTGCAGTGGGCACATGCTCTCCGTTGGCCTCGCCATGCTCGGGACGCGGCCCACGTTCGCGAGCACGTTCGCGACCGCGACGGCGGCGGCGCCGGCGACGATTGCGTCCGTCACCCGCCTCGCCTCCCTGCGCGGAAGG
>DAISVV010000176.1:0-6769 GCA_036840015.1 Micropepsaceae bacterium | reverse complement strand
TTGTCTGCTTGGGTTGTGGACCGCCCGTCCCCCGCTCCTCACCGACTCCCAGTCGATTCTCGGCCAGCCGCTCCTGCGCGGGAACGCGGTAAAGGTTCGACGTATGCCATAGCTTCTGCGCCTGCGCGGTCAGGACCTTGACCAGCACCGGATGGGCGTGCCCCAGCGCATTAACCGCAATCCCCGAGCCAAAATCGAGGTAGCGACGGCCTTGCGTGTCCACGACATGGGATCCCTCGCCCTTCTCAAGGGCGATTGGCGCGCGGGCATAGGTCGGCAGGACAGGCGTGATCACGTGGTCCTCACGGATTTGGCTAGTTTGTAGCCAATCATCCTAGGGCAAAGCGCCTTGCGCCGCAGCATGGCCTTTGCGCGCAACCGCCCAACACTGTCCCTTGAGTGAAATTAACCATTGTGGTTGAATGACAACTATCCCCAACAACTAGATATCGGACGCACTGTATCATCTTGTAGGGGAACGCAAGAAGCATACTATGGGTGGGCTTTAACCATACTGTCCAAGCAAGGGAGTACCGGATGAGTTGGACGGATGAGCGAGTAGAACAGCTCAAGCAGCTCTGGTCGGACGGACTAAGCGCCAGCCAGATCGCCCGCCAGCTCGGTGGGGTCACCCGCAACGCAGTCATCGGCAAAGTCCATCGCCTCGGCCTCGCCGGCCGCGCCACCCCTGCCCGCACGGAACGCCCACGCGTGGCCGTGCAGCGCCGCACGGTGCGCCCGCGCCCGGCCCCGGTCGTCCAGCAGCCCATCGTCGAGAAGGCCCCCCTGATCGACGAGCACGGCCGCAAGACAACGGTCCTCACCATCAACGACCGCATGTGCAAGTGGCCCATCGGCGACCCGTCGACTGCCGAGTTCCATTTCTGCGGTCATCCACCAAAGGCGGGCTCGCCGTATTGTGAAGCGCACTGTGTCAAAGCCTTTCAGCCCGCGCAGAGCCGGCGGGAGCGGGACCGGGAGCGGGAGTTCAAGCGCTACCTCATCCGTAGCTAGGATGCGCCCACGCAGCTGAAGAAGACCCAGCGGGGAGGCCACGGCCTCCCCGTTTTCTTTCATGAGCGGAATGAAAGGCGCCTCGCGCTAGCTGCTGGCCGCCGTGTCGAGCGCATAGCCGGCAGAACGCACCGTGCGGATCGGGTCGGCCTCGCCCGGCTCCGTGAGCGCCTTGCGCAGGCGGCCGATATGAACATCTACCGTGCGCGCATCGACATAGACACCGCTCCCCCAGACCGCATCAAGCAGCTGCTCGCGGCTGAACACGCGCCCGGGATAGGACAGGAAATGGTCGAGCAGCTTGTATTCGGTGGGCCCGAGATGGATGTCGCGCCCAGCCCGCCGCACGCGGTGGGAACTGCGGTCAATCGAGATGTCGCCGAACGAAACGATGTCCTCGGCCAGCGCCGGCCGGATCCGCCGCAGCACCGCGCGGATGCGCGCGAGCAGTTCGGTCATCGAGAAGGGCTTCGTCAGGTAGTCGTCGGCCCCGGTATCGAGCCCGCGCACCCGGTCGGCATCCTCGCCACGGGCCGTCAGCATGATCACGGGCAGGTTCTTGGTCTCCACGCGCGCCCGCAGCCGGCGGCACACCTCGATGCCCGAGACCTTGGGAAGCATCCAGTCGAGCACGACCAGGTCGGGTTGCGCCTCCTGCACCTGCAGCAGCGCCTCTTCCCCGTCATGCGCCTCGCTGACCCTGAAGCCTTCCTTCTCGATGTTGTAGCGCAACAGGGTCGAAAGCGACGGATCGTCCTCGACGATCAGGACTAGGGGTTTGTTGGCGCCGCTCATGAACCCGTTCCGGAAGAGTGCTAGTCGACGCGCGGGGCATCGACAGTGGTGGTTGATGTCGTGTCACTCTTGGGCCGCGGATCGGTCATCTTTGCCCCGGTGACGATGTAGCTGACGGTCTCGGCAATGTTCGTCGCATGGTCGCCGATCCGCTCGAAATTCTTCGCAATGAAAAGCAGGTGCGTCGAAGGCCCGATCTTCTTGGGGTCTTCCATCATGTAGGTCAGCAGCTCGCGGAACAGCGAATTGTAGATCTCGTCGATCTCGTCGTCGCAGCGCCAGACGGTCGTCGCCGCATTCACGTCGCGCCTTGCATAGGCATCGAGCACGTTCTTCAGCTGCGTCAGCGACAGGCGGCCCATCCGCACGAGTCCCTGCACCAGGTGCTGGTCCGTCACCTCGCGCGACACGACGATCGCCCGCTTGGCGACATTCTTTGCAAGGTCGCCGATCCGTTCGAGGTCGACCGAGATCTTGAGCGCCCCCAGCGTCTCGCGCAGGTCCGAGGCCAGCGGCTGGCGCAGGGCCAGAAGGCGGATCGCCTGCATCTCGATCTGCGATTCAAGCGCATCGATGCGCGCGTCGAGCCCCACGATCTTCTCGGCAAGCCCGAGGTCCCGACGCGCCATGGCCTCGATCGCGTCCGTCAGCTGCGTCTCGCACAGCCCGCCCATCTGCTCGATGGCGGTAGACAGCGCCTCAAGCTGGTCGTGGAAAGACTTGACGATGTGTTCGGCCATGGGTCCTCGCTATGACGAAAAGCGCGGAGCCCGGCGTTCATGTCACCGCCACGTCACAACGCGCACAGGGATAGGATAGGCGTTGGGAGCTTATGTGACAAATCGATGAAGTTTTTATGATGAGGTAAGCAGTCCAGGTCGCGGCGCCTCCCCGCCCCCGGCCACCGTGGCCAGCGGCAGGTGTACCGTGAAGGTCGAGCCCTCGCCCACCTGGCTCTCGATCACCAGCCGCCCGCGATGGCGGTTGACGATGTGCTTGACGATGGCAAGACCGAGCCCCGTGCCCCCGATCGCGCGGCTACGCTTCACGTCGACCCGGTAGAAGCGCTCGGTCAGGCGGGGAATATGCTCGCGCGCGATTCCCTCGCCATGGTCCTTGACCGACAGCACGACGGCAGGCGACGGCCCCGGCTCACCAGGGCCGGCGCGGCGTGTTCCCAGCTGCACCATCACCGCGGTGTGCGGCCGCCCATACTTGATCGCATTGTCGATCAGGTTCTGCACGACCTGGTAGAGCTCGTCCTTGTCGCCCACCACGCTGGGCAGCGACGCAGGCTCGACATAGTCGAGCTGGATATTGGCGGCAACCGCCATCGGCTGCATCGCATGCACCGCATCCTCGACCACGTCGCCGAGGTTCACGCTGCCCGAGGGACGGACATGCTCGTTGAGCTCGATGCGGCTCAGCGAAAGAAGGTCATCGATCAGCCGGCGCATGCGGCCGGCCTGCTCGCCCATGATGGCAAGGAAGCGCTCCTGCGCCTCCGGATCATCCTTGGCATGCCCGCGCAGCGTATCGATGAAGCCGGTCAGCGAGGAAAGCGGCGTGCGCAGCTCATGGCTGGCATTGGCGACAAAGTCGGCGCGCATCTGTTCGACGCGCTGGGCCTTCGTCGTGTCCTGCAGGATCAGCAGCACCGCCCTGACCGCACCGTCGGCACCCTCGATCGGCGAGAGGTCGGCATCGAACAGCTGGTCGGGCGTACCTACCAGCGGGAACGACACGCGCTGGCTCCCCCGGCCGGCAAGCACGAGCTCAAGCGCCGAGAGCACCTGCGGCGCCCGGATGATGCTGGCCAGGTGCTTGCGCGGCTCGGCAACACCGACGAGGGTTTCCATCGCCTCGCTTGCGACCACGATGCGCCCGGTCTGGTCGGTGAGGACAGCAGGACTGGTCAGCCGACGGATCACGTCGACCGCCGGAAGCTCACTCCCGCCCGGCATCGGTGGCGGTGGCGGCGGCGGACCGGCCGCCGCATTGGCAACAGCATCGACGGGCGGCAGCAACGGTTCCGGCAGGCTGCGCACGAAGCCGAGGCGCGCGACCGCAAATGCCGTGACCGCGATGGCAAGGATGAAGCAGAACGTCCATTGCTGCGTCCACGCACCGATCAGGAAGAAGGCGATCCATGACGCAATCAGCACCCATTTGATGTCGTCAACCCGCACGGCAATCGCCGATCGCGCGGACCGCCGCCGGCCGTCCGGGGCCGGGCCAGGACGCGCGGCAGGCCGTGCCGCCTCTGCGCGCGGGCTGTTGCTGTCTGCCTGAACCGCCATCTCGTATCCCTCGCCACCCTCTTCACCGGTCACCTTGGGCGCACTGCGCCGGCGCGGCTCGACCACATAGAACCACAACAGCATTGCCGCTGCGAGCTTGGCAAGCACGGCCGCCACGAACACTTCCGTGAAACCGAGCGATTGCGCAATATGCCCGCCGGCAATCGCACCAATGACCTGCACCAGCGACTGCGCCGAGTTAACCATTGCAATGCGCATCGGCAGGTCCTCGCGCGACCCGAACTCGAGCACCATGTTCTGCGCCGCGATGAGAAACCCCGCATAGCCGATGCCGATCCCGGCGAAGCAGAAGATCACCCCGTTCAGGTCGGGCGCGATGAGAAGGCCCACCGTCGAACCGGCCCACAGCAGCAGGGACGGCACGAACACCGCCTTGAAGCCGAACCGGTCGGCCAGCGCCCCCCAGCCGAGGTTGGCAACCGTCTGCGAGGCGAGCAGCGCCAGCGACACGAGCCCGATGACCTCGCCCGTGAGCCCCTGCGTGCGCTCCACGAACAGGATGTAGAACGGCAGCGCCAGCGTCCCCAGCGTCGCCAGCGACTGCGCCCAGAAATAGGCGGCAAAGCCGGGATCACGAAGCAGCGCGGGAATGTCACCGATACGCTCCCGCACGCCGACCGGCGCGCGCACATGGGGCGAATCCGGTTCCCGCACCAGGTAGAGAAGCGAAAGCCCCGCCGCCGTCAGCAGGAACGCAAGCAGGAACGTCGACGCATAGCCATTGCCAAGCGCATTCGTCTCGACCAGGTAGCTGCCGCCCACGAACGCAACCGCCGAGGCCGTCGCTCCGCCAAGGAAATTGCGCAGGCCAATCAGCATGCCGCGCCGGTCGGGCGGGATGGTCTTGGTCAGGAGCACGTTCCACAGCACGTTCTGCATGCCCGAGAACACGCCAAGCAACCCCAGGAAGATTGCAAACACATAGAGCGCGATCGCAGGCGGCAGCAGGAACCCGGCAAGCGCCAGCCCCAGCACCGACAGCCGCATCATCCAGCCATAGCGCAATCCCAGCTCGACGATGCGCTTGCGATGCTCGATCGCGGTCGCCCCGAAGATGCTGCTGAAGAACGCACCCAGGTGCTGCATGGCTAGCACAAGGCCCACCGTCGACGCCGAACCCGACAGCAGGAACAGATAGGCCGGCACGAAGGTCGGCGCGTTGACAAGGCGAAATCCCGTCATTGCCAGCATGCCGTGCGCAAGCTGGCTCAGGTAGTTCCGCGTCAGGTTCGCTTCCATGTCGGCGCGAAACCTGGCTTCCTCGTCACGCTCGCCTGCCACGCTGGCCGTCTCTCGCACGCATGTTTCAGTCCGTGTGCGACTTAAAGCATGGACGAGCGCTGGCCCATGCGTCTTTTGTGGCAGCCATCACACCCGCATGCACCCCGACAGCAGGAAATCCGCGGGCTCCAACGTCGGCACTGGCCTTCCAGAGCGACACATCGCCCTCTACGTTCCACCCCGAACAGGTTAACAGGACCCATGGAGAGGATCGATGCGGATACGGAGCGCAGCAGGCGCGGCACTTGTGTTGGGGCTCGCCGCTTGCGGGAACCCCTCCCCCGCGCCACAGGAAAAGGCCGCAGGCAAGGACCCAGCCGCCGTGGCGATGCACACCACGGCTGAAGCGGGACCGGCTGCAGCCACCGAGGCACAAGACGCCTGCAACCTCGTCACCACAGACGAGCTTGCCGCGATTTTTGGATCGCGCAGCTTCACCCAGGACAACATGCCGCCTGAGAAGCGCAACAAGCCCGGTGGCCCGCGCCGCAACGCCATCACCTCCTGCACCTACGTCTCGACCGGTGCCAGCATGAGCGACATGATGACCATCACGGTCGTGCTGACCACCGCCTACAGCGACAAGGCGCAGCCCTCCCTCCAGCAGATGCAGTCAGGGCTTTCGACCTTGGGCGTGAAGTTCGAGGGCGGCCCCATCGAGGGCGTGGGCGATGCCGGCTACTGGTACAATGTCGGCAGTGACCGCCGCTCGGCCGTGGTCGTCAACGTGATGCGCAACCCGCGCTATTGGCTGACCATCAGCGAATCCTCCAGCGGCCAGGAAGAGCCCGTCACCATCTCGCGCCTGACCGACGTGGCCAGGACAGCCCTCGGGCGGATGTGAAGGCAATCACCTAGACACCCTTGTCGCGGAACCACTTGAGGCAGCGCGCCCACGCCTCCCGGGCCGCGGCCTCGTTGTAGCTCGGCCGGTAGTCCGCAAGGAACCCGTGGTCGGCGCCGGGATAGACGACGATCTCGCAACCCTTGTCGCCCGAAGCCTGCAGCGCCGCACGCATCGCGTCGACCTGCGTCAGGGGAATGCCCTTGTCGAGCTCGCCATAGAGCCCGAGCACCCGCCCCTTGAGCTGCCCCGCCACCTCGACCGGATGGCGCGGCGCCGTATTGCCCTCGCGGCGCACCATGTTGCCGTACCACGCAACGCCTGCCTTCACCTGCGGGCTATGCGCCGTATAGAGCCATGTCTGGCGACCGCCCCAGCAGAATCCGGTGACACCGACACGGCCGGCATCACCGCCGTCCTTCAGCGCCCACGCAACCGTCGCATCAAGGTCGCTGAGCACGACCGTGTCATCGACCTTCGAGACCACCTGTTCAACGAGCAACTTGATGTCCGT
>DAISVV010000175.1:0-6790 GCA_036840015.1 Micropepsaceae bacterium | reverse complement strand
ATCGATGCGCTTGCCGTCGAGCTCATAGGCGACGACGACTTTGATCTCCTTCAGGCCATCGAGCACGTCGAGCTTGGTGAAGGCGATGCCGTCGATGCCACCGGTGATGACGGTCTGGCGCACCAGTACGGCGTCGAACCAGCCGCAGCGGCGCTTGCGACCCGTGACCGTGCCGAATTCATGGCCGCGCTGGCCGAGCCGTTCGCCGATCTCGTCGGTCAGTTCGGCCGGGAAGGGACCTTCGCCCACGCGTGTCGTGTAGGCCTTGGTGATGCCGAGAACATAGGTAATCGCGCGCGGTGCGATGCCGGCGCCGGCGGCGGCCTGGCCGGCGACGGTGTTGGACGAGGTCACGTAAGGGTAGGTGCCGTGGTCGATGTCGAGCAGGGCGCCTTGCGCGCCTTCGAACAGGATGCGTTCGCCGCGCATGCGGATTTCGTGCAGGCGCTTCCAGACGGGAGCGAGGAAGGGGACGATCTTCGGCGCGATCTCGGTGAGTTGTGCCACGAGTGCCGCGCCGTCGATTTCGGGCTGGCCGTGTCCACGGCGGAGCGCATTGTGGTGGGCCAGCAGATTGTCGACCTTGGCGGGCAGGGAGCTTGTGTCGGCGAGGTCGATGGCGCGCAGGGCCCGCCTGCCCACCTTGTCCTCGTAGGCCGGACCGATGCCGCGCTTCGTCGTTCCGATCCGTGTCCCTGAATTCGAGGTCTCGCGCAAGGTATCGAGCTCGCCGTGGAGCGGCAGGATCAGCGGGGCGTTTTCGGCGACTATCAGGTTTGCCGGCGTGATCTTCAGGCCCTGTTCCGTCATGCGGCCGATCTCGGCGATCAAGGCCCAGGGATCGACGACGACGCCATTGCCGATGACCGAGAGCTTGCCCTCGCGGGCAATGCCCGAAGGCAGCAGCGAGAACTTGTAGGTCTTGCCGTTGATGACCAGCGTGTGGCCTGCGTTATGGCCGCCCTGGAAGCGGACGACCACGCTGGCACGCTCGCACAGCCAGTCGACGATCTTGCCCTTGCCTTCATCGCCCCACTGGGCGCCGATTACCGCAACACCTGTCATCAGAACACCAGAGCCTTCGCCTGCTTGACCACGGAAAGGGCGCGCAGCGCCGCCAGCACGGTTTCGGGGACGGGGCCGTCCACTTCCACAAGCGCGATTGCATCGCCGCCGGGGCCGGTGCGGCCGAGGTTGAAGGAGGCGATGTTGACCTGCGCGTCGCCGAGGAGCGTGCCGAGGCGACCGATGAAGCCCGGCTTGTCCTCGTTGGTCACATAGAGCATGTGCGGGGTGAAGTGGGACTCCATGTCGATGCCCTTGATCTGGATGAGGCGGGGCACGCCGTTGGAAAAAACGGTGCCAGCCACGTCGCGCGTCTGGCGCTCGGTCGTCACCTTGAGCATCAAATAGCCCTCGTAGGCGCCGGCCTGCGTGCGCCGCACTTCGCTGACCTGGATGCCCCGTTCCTTTGCGACGATGGGGGCATTGACCATGTTCACGTCGGAGAGGTTGGGCTTCAGCAGGCCCGCGAGGGCTGCCTGCGTCAGGGCGCGGGTGTTGAGCTCGGCAACGTTGCCCTCGAAGATGATCTCGGCGGACTTGATGCTTGTTTCGGTGAGCTGGCCTGCGAAGGCGCCCAGTTTCTCGGCAAGCGCGATCCATGGCTTCATGACCGCGGCCTGGTCGGCTGTGATCGAAGGCATGTTGATGGCGTTGGTGATCGCGCCCGTCAGCAGATAGTCCGACATCTGCTCGGCGACCTGGAGGGCCACGTTTTCCTGGGCTTCCGTCGTGGAAGCGCCCAGATGCGGCGTGACCACGATCTTGTCGGAGCCAAAAAGGGCGTTCTCCTTTGCAGGCTCTACTTCGAACACGTCGAGAGCTGCCCCGGCAACGTGGCCGCAGTCGAGTGCCGCCTTCAGGGCAGCTTCATCGATCAGGCCGCCACGGGCGCAGTTGATGATACGCACGCCCTTCTTCGCCCGGGCCAGCGCGCGCGTGTCGATGATGTTGCGGGTCTTCTCGGTCAGCGGGGTATGCAGGGTGATGAAATCGGCGCGTGCGAGAAGTTCATCGAGCTCGACCTTGTCGACGCCCAGCGTCTCGGCGCGCTCGGGGCTGAGGTAGGGGTCGAAGGCCGCCACCTTCATGCGCAGGCCCTTGGCGCGCTCGGCAACGATCGAGCCGATGTTGCCGCAGCCGATGATGCCGAGCGTCTTGCCCGTCAGTTCGACGCCCATGAAGCGGTTCTTTTCCCACTTGCCGGCATGGGTCGAGGCATTGGCGGCCGGGATCTCGCGGGCGAGGGCGAACATGAGGGCGATCGCGTGCTCGGCGGTGGTGATCGAGTTGCCGTGCGGCGTGTTCATGACGATCACGCCGCGGCCTGTTGCGGCCGGGATGTCGACATTGTCGACGCCGATGCCCGCGCGGCCAACGACCTTCAGGTTCGTGGCTGCGGCCAGAATATCGGCGGTCACCTTGGTTGCGGAGCGGATGGCAAGGCCGTCATAGCGGCCGATGATCGACTTCAGTTCGTCCTTGGACAGGCCGACCTTGACGTCGACCTCGACGCCGCGATCCTTGAAGATCTGGACGGCAGCGGGGGACAATTGATCGGAAATGAGAACCTTGGGCATGGGGTTTTCCTGGCAGGGAATGTGGGGACGGGGCGAAAGGGCGGGCAGGATGCCCGCGCTCCCGGCAGATCAGGCGGCCTTGACTTGCGACCAGGCCCAGTCGAGCCATGGCATGAGGGCTTTCATGTCGCTGTTCTCGACGGTGGCGCCGGCCCAGATGCGCAGGCCGGGCGGTGCGTCGCGGTAGGCGCCGATGTCGAAGGCCACGCCTTCCTTGTCGAGCAGATCGGCAATCTTCTTGGCGGCTGCCGCCTGGCCGTCTGCATCCTTCGCGGTAAACCAGGGGTCGGTGATCTTCAGGCACACCGATGTATTTGACCGCGTCACGGGGCTTGCCGCGAGGTAGTCGCACCAGCCTGATGTCTTCATCCACCGGTCGATCACATGCAGATTCTCGTCGGCACGCGCCATCAGGGCCTTGAGGCCGCCGATGGAGTCGGCCCAGGCGAGCGCATCGAGGTAGTCCTCGACGCAGAGCATGGATGGCGTGTTGATCGTCTCGCCCTTGAAGATGCCTTCGATCAGCTTGCCGTCCTTGGTCATGCGGAAGATCTTGGGGATCGGCCAGGCCGGCTTGTAGCTCTCGAGGCGGGCCACGGCGCGTGGGGACAGGATGAGAATTCCGTGGGCGCCTTCGCCGCCGAGCGCCTTCTGCCAGGAGAAGGTGACGACGTCGAGCTTGGGCCAGGGAAGGTCCTGGGCGAAGGCCGCCGAGGTGGCATCGCAGATGGTCAGGCCCTCGCGCGCGTCCGCGATCCAGTCGCCATTGGGTACGCGCACGCCTGATGTCGTGCCGTTCCAGGTGAATACGACATCGTGAGAGGGGGTCACCTGCGCAAGATCCGGCAGCGCGCCATAGGCTGCCTTGGTCACCTTTGCATCGGGCAGCTTGAGCTGCTTGACGATATCCGTGGCCCATTCCTGGCCGAAGCTTTCCCACACCAGCACATCGACCGGGCGCGGGCCCAGCATTGACCAAAGGCACATCTCGACAGCGCCGGTGTCAGAAGCCGGGACTATGCCGATGCGATAGTCGGCGGGCACGCCGAGGATGCGACGGGTTTCGCTGATCGCCAGCTCGAGGCGCGCCTTGCCAAGCTTGGAACGATGGGATCGTCCAAGGCTTTCCGTGCGGAGGTTCTCGGGAGACCAGCCCGGGCGCTTTGCGCAGGGGCCAGAAGAAAAGTGTGGCCGGTTCGGCCGGAGGGCAGGCTTCGCTGTCATAGTCCATTCCTTCCAGAATGATCGCGTCCCGTTGGGGGGACGTGTCCCATCTGCTTTTTCGCGCGATTCCGCCCTTGGGGTCAAATGGTTTTCGCACCTGCGGTACGAGTTCGCCCGCAAGATGAACCGCAGACAACATGGTTGAGTGTGATCAATGTCGCCTAGTTTAATGCATGGCAGGATTTAAGCTGTTTCCGTTGGCCGGGCGTGGTGCACGGTTGAAACACAAAGAAGATGGAGAGGAACATGCGCTTCAAGGCGCTCATCATTGCGGCGGTTGCCGCGATGTCTGCCAGTCCGGCCATGGCGGCCGGATATGGTGAGTTCACAGGTGACTGGCGAAACGAGGATAGCGGCACTTCCAGCATCACGCGTGTTCGTGTCCAGGCTGCAGGTGGTGGCCTGAATGTCCGCGTGTGGGGCCAGTGCACGCCATCGGACTGTGACTGGGGTTCGGAGCAGGCGATCGCTTACTCGCCGAGCCCGGGGCAGAACCCCGTGGTCCGCGCCACCGACCTCACGGTGACATTCAATCCGGGCTTTGCCCAGACGATCGTGCACCTGAAGGACCTTCCGGGTGACAGGCTGCAGTACACTCTCTTCACGCGCTTCACCGATGGCTCGGGCCGGAACCCCTACACGACCAGCGGCACGCTGCGGAAGCACTTCGGCGGCTGGCCGGGCTGGCCTCCGGGCGGTGGGTTCCCGTGGCCTCCGGGTGGTGGTCCGGGTGGTCCGGGTGGACCCGGTGGACCGGGTGGCCCGGGCGGTGGGCTGAGTTTTGCCGAGGACTGCATCAACTTCAACTGGAGCAACGTGCAGGCGTCGTTCGTGGGCGGCGAGTGGAAGGTCGTCGACGGGTCGATGTGGATGCTGTCGTTCGGTCCGCGCATGATGGAGGCGCAGAAGGCCGCCAACATCATCCGCAGCTACCGCTTCACGCAGCAGTGCTTCGTCGGTCGTCCGAATGCGGCGATGGCTTACTGGAAGCGGGGCAGCGGTGTTCCTTCAGGCAGCATGCCCGGGCAGGACTGTGTGACGCACAATCCTGACGCGCAGCAGGATGTCCGGATCGGTGGACGCTGGAAGGTGGTCGATGGCAGCCAATGGATGCTCGCCACCGGCAGCAACGAAGCAGATGCCCGCCGTGCCGTGGACATCATCCGGTACTATCGCCTGAACCGGCAGTGCTTCGTGGGCCGTCCGAATGCGAGCATGACCTACTGGCTGGCCCAGTAAGGACCAATCACAGTTCCAAAATGAAACCGCCCACCTTCAAAGGTGGGCGGTTTTTCGTTGCCTTCAATCTGTCGTGCCGGATCAGAACGGAAGGATATCGCGCTCGCGGGTGTAGCTCAGGTAGCCGATGTTGACCCCGGTGCGGAAACCGACGCCGGCGCGGATGGGGGCCAGCGAGATGCGGCCGGAGCGCTGGTAATTCACGCCGAGGCCGCCGATGAAATAGGCGCTGCCTTCCACACCCGGAAAGCGCTGGTAGATCTCTTCCTGGCGGCGGATCTGGTAGACGAGGGTGAAGCACTTGGATGCATTGCCGCCCACGTCGAAGCCGACAGACGGGCCCTGCCAGTAGACGCGCTGGTTCTTGAAGTTCTTGCGATACATCGTGCCCTTGCCATAGCGCAGGCCGACGCCGATGGCGCCCGAGCCCTCGTCGCCGGTGATGTAGGCGTTGGGGCGACCAAGGTCGGCAAAGATGTGTTCCACGATCTCGGCTGCCGTCTTGGCGGCCACACCGAAGAAGCCCGCAACCTTGTTGACGATCTCGCTCTTCGAGTAGGTGTCGTCGGCAAAGGCGGGCTCATTGAGCAGGGCCATGGCGGCGGCCAGCGAGATGGCGCCATTCGTGCCCGTTTTCAGTATCTGGCGGCGGTTTAGCTTGCTGTCTGACATCGATTTGTCCCTTTCAAGTCCTTCTGCACCCCACGCCAAGGGCCATATGCCATAACGGGCCGATCGATCAAGGCCAAGTCGGGTGACGTTCGCTATGATGATCGGCGATTCGTGGTGCTTTTGCGCCAGCGTAACGAAAGGGGTAATCGATGTTCGAGGATTTTGGCACGGCATTTGTCACGTTTCTGCTGATTGCTGCGATCGTTCTCGTGTTTCGCGCCATCAAGTTCGTGCCCCAGGGCTTCGAGTGGACGGTGGAACGTTTCGGGCGGTACACGCGGACGCTGAAACCGGGTCTCGGGCTTGTGAATCCGCTCTTCGACCGGATTGGCCACAAGATGTCGATGATGGAGACGGTGCTCGACATTCCGAGCCAAGATGTCATCACGAAGGACAACGCGCAGGTCACGGCCGATGCGATCGCCTTCATCCAGGTCGTCGATGCGGCGCGGGCGGCCTACGAGGTGGAGGACCTGAAGCGTGCGATTGCAAACCTTGCCCTGACCAATGTGCGCACGGTGATCGGTTCGATGGACCTCGACGAGGTGCTGTCGAAGCGCGACGATATCAATTCGCGCCTGCTGCGTGTGATCGATACGGCGACACAGCCGTGGGGCGTGAAGGCGACGCGTATCGAGATCAAGGATCTCTCGCCTCCCAGCGACATCACGGAATCGATGGCGCGCCAGATGAAAGCCGAGCGCGAGCGCCGCGCCGAAGTCCTTACCGCCGATGGCCAGAAACAGGCTGCGGTGCTGCGTGCCGAGGGCAGCAAGCAGTCTGCCATCCTCGAGGCTGAAGGCCGACGGGAAGCAGCCTATCGCGATGCCGAGGCGCGCGAGCGTGCGGCTGAGGCCGAAGCCAAGGCCACGGCCATGGTGTCGGAGGCGATCGCGCGCGGCGAGGTCCATGCCATAAACTATTTCCTTGGCCTGAAATACATCGAGGCGTTCAAGGAGCTGGCGGCGTCGAACAACCAGAAATTCGTCCTCATTCCCATGGAATCCGCGGGA
>DAISVV010000174.1:0-6850 GCA_036840015.1 Micropepsaceae bacterium | reverse complement strand
ACGATCCTGCGGCAGGGCTGACAAGAAAAAATCGCGTGCCCGGCTGCGTCTGTTCGGCTAAGCAGTTTGCATGCCATTTCATTTCGGGACGGGAACACTCAGAGGAAGAAACCATGTCGAACCCTGAATTCTGCAAGATCGAGCGCGACGGGAAACTCACCATTGTGACAATCAACAGGCCCGACGTGATGAACGCGCTGCACCCGCCGGCCAATATGGAACTCGAGAAGGCGTTCAATGATTTCGCGGCCGACCCCGAGCAGTGGGTGGCCATCATCACCGGCGCCGGCGACAAGGCATTCAGCGCCGGCAACGACCTGAAGTACCAGGCCGCGGGCAACCCGATCACCGTGCCGGCAACGGGGTTTGCAGGACTGACCTCACGCTTCAACCTGAACAAGCCCGTGATCGCCGCGGTGAACGGACTGGCGATGGGCGGGGGCTTCGAGATCGCGCTGGCCTGCGACATCATCGTGGCCGCCGAGACGGCCGTCTTCGCGCTCCCCGAACCGCGCGTCGGTCTTGCCGCACTGGCCGGCGGCCTTCACCGCCTGCCGCGCGAGATCGGCACCAAGCGCGCCCTCGGCATGATCCTGACCGCACGACGCGTATCGGCGGCAGAGGGACAGTCGCTGGGCTTCGTCAATGAGGTCTGCAAGCCCGGCGAGGCCGTGGCCACCGCGCGCCGCATTGCGGCCCAGATCCTGGAGTGCTCGCCCATGTCCATCCGCGCGTCGAAGGAAACGGTCTATCGCGGACTTGCCGAACCCAGCCTTGAAGCCGCCATCGAAGCCCAGCGCAAGTATGATGCACTGCGCGCCATGTTCACGAGCGAAGACCTGATCGAGGGCCCCATGGCCTTCGCGCAAAAGCGCGCCCCTCAGTGGAAGGGGCGCTGAGGACGGTCAAGCCGGCGAAAGATGATCAGGCAGCCTGCTCGGCACGCATCGAAAGCTGTTCCGACAGGCTGCCGCGCGAGGGCGGCATCTCGCTGAACTCGATGGCAAAGCCGTTTTCGTTGTGGCGAACGACACGCCCGCGCATCTTGCCAACCATCACCTGCTCGCCGAGCGGCGGCCACTCGGCCGCCTCGACGGCAACGCCGCCGAGCGACAGGTCGATCACGCGCGCGGCAAGTTCGCTGCCATCGGCACGGCGAACCATGGCCGCCCCCTTCGCCTGCTCACGCTCGAAGCGGCGGCCCTCAACGCCCTTTGACTGCACCGGCGCACCGAAGCCAATCCCCAGCCGCTCCTGAAGCTTCTCGCGCCGCAAGGGCGACAGAACCAGGCGCACTGCGATGCCGCGGTCGTCCACGCGGGCGACGACGCCCTCCAGGCGTCCGAGGTCCTCGACATAGGCGATGATGACCGAGCCTTCCTCGGCCGGCACCGAGGAGACGATGTTCATGCCCCCGATGGAGCTGTCGTCGACGACACCTGCATTCTCGCTGCCATCCTGGAGAAGGAAACGAACGTGCAGGCTGAGCCTTGACCGCGACTGCCGGCGGCGCTCCTGCGGGGAAACCGAAACGCTTGACTGATCGTCGTACATGGGCCACCTACAACAGACGCGACGACCAAAAGGGGCCGCAGAGCGCTCTCAACAGGGCCCAGTCTAAGGCGAGGTAGTTAACGCTCTGTTGCGACGGCAGACCTGCTCCACACGGCACGACCGCGCTAGAACCTGAAGGCAATGGCCGGCTATTAACATGACCTTAGCTCAATTTGACTTTGTGATTGCTGGCGCAGGCAGCGCGGGCTGCGTGCTCGCGAATCGTCTGTCCGAGAACCCGGCACACCGGGTGCTGCTGCTGGAAGCCGGCCCCGAAGACAAAAGCACCCTCATTCACATGCCCGCCGGCGTGGCATCGCTGCTGACGACACGCAACGCGCACAACTGGGGTTTCGAGACCGAGGGCTCTCCGAAACTCTACAACCGCCGGGACTTCTGGCCGCGCGGCAAGGGACTGGGCGGCTCTTCGTCGATCAACGGCATGGTCTACATCAGGGGACATGCGCGAGACTACGACCATTGGCGGCAGTTGGGCCTCGAAGGATGGTCCTTCGCCGACGTCCTGCCCTACTTCAAGAAATCCGAAACCAACGAGGCCGGGGCCGACGATTTCCGCGGCGGCTCGGGTCCGCTGCATGTCAGCAACGCGTCGAAGTCCTCGCCGCTCTACGGCGTCGCGGTCGAAGCCGGCCGCCAGGCAGGCTACAAGGTCACCAACGACTTCAACGGCGAGCAGCAGGAAGGCTTCGGCTTCTTCCAGCTGACCATCCGCAACGGCAAGCGCTGCTCGGCAGCCGCAGCCTACCTCACGCCCGTGCGCAACCGGCCCAATCTGCAGGTGATAACGGGCGCCATGATCTGCCGCGTCCTCTTCGACGGCAAGCGTGCCATCGGCATCGAGTACGAACGCGAGGGAAAGCGCGTGGAAACGCGCGCCTCGCGCGAGGTCATCCTCTCCTGCGGCGCGATCGGCACACCACAGGTCCTGCTCCTCTCGGGCATCGGTGACAGGGACTACCTGCAGCGCTTCGGCCTGCCGGTCACAGCCCACCTTCCCGGCGTCGGCCAGAACCTGCAGGACCATCTCGACGTCAACGTGCAGTACCGCTGCACCCAGCCCGTGACGGCCTACGCACAGGCGTCCAACCCGCTTCGCATGGCCGCCGTCGGCATTCAGTACCTGCTCCTCGGGACAGGCCCCGGCCGTACCCAGGGCCTCGAGGCCGGCGCCTTCATCAAGAGCCGTCCGGAACTCGACGTCCCCGACCTCCAGATGCACCTGTTCAATGCGCCCTTCAGCGACCACGGCCGCAAGCGCCTGCAGATGCACGCTTTCGGGCTGCACATGTGCGCCCTGCGCCCGGAGAGCCGCGGTTTCGTGTCCCTGAAATCAGCTGACCCGAACGACACGCCGCTGATCCAGCCCAACTCGCTCTCGGCCGAGGCTGACCTCGTCACCCTGCGCGAGGCCGTTCGCATCGCCCGCCGCATCGTTGCCCAGCCAGCCTTCGACGCCTATCGCGGCGAAGAGCTCAACCCGGGCGCCCACGCCCGCACCGACGACGAGATCGACGACTTCATCCGCCGCACGGCGATCACCATCTATCACCCGGTGGGCACGGCCCGGATGGGCAATGACCCCATGGCCGTGGTCGATGCCAGCCTCAAGGTCCGCGGGATCGAGGGGCTCAGGGTTGTGGACGCCTCCATCATGCCAACGCTGGTTGGTGGCAACACCAACGCCCCCGTCATGATGATTGCCGAGAAGGCAGCCGACCTGATCCTGGGCCGGCCACCGTTGCCGCCGGAGCACAGGAAGGTCGCAGAAGACCGGCAGGAGCGGTTGTCCGCCCGTGGCACGGCGGCCGCGCACCCAGTTTGACCTAGGCGAGCGGCCCCGGGACGCGTATCCTGCGGCCTCCAAGGTAGAGGGATCCGTATATGGTAAAGCGTTCAGCAATGGCCGGCCTGGCCATGGTTCTTGGGATCATGTTGATCTCGGCCCCGGCGGCCGAGGCACGCAACCTCTATTTCGACATCTGGTGCGAGGAACAGGGCTTCGACGAGAAGCGCTGCGATGAACGCCGCGCCGAGGACGTGAAGCAGTTCGAGGAATACTGGCGCTCGGTCGAGCGCTACGAGGAGCGCTATTACGTCGAGCGCGAAGACGACAAGAATTTCCGCGACAAGCTCAACAATCTCGACAACCTGTCCGAACCGGGCCTGCAGTCCTACGATCCGTCGGACTCCCCGCGCCCGGAATAGGCGCAGCCCCGTCTCCGGCTTGAACGAAAAAAGGGCGCCCGAGGGCGCCCTTGAAGTTTGCTGAGTGGAGTCAGTAGAAGGCCAGGCACGTCAGGAAAGCGGCTGGTCAGGGACGGGCAGACACAAGCCGCAGCTGCGGGCCCGCCTTGCGGGCATCGCGCGCAGCCGCATCGGCCGGCAGCGGCGCATCGCCCGTCAGGATGGCACTGGCGCCCATGCGCATGCGCACGAGGTTGCGGCCGTAAAGCCGGCTCAGCGGCTCAAGCGACTGGAAGTAGCCCAGAATATAGGTCGTCTCGCCACGTTCGTCCGCGAAGGGAAGCAGCAGAACCTCGGCGTTGAGCGGGCGGCCGTCAGCCGTTTCGGCGAGGCACGCTGCAACTGTCGGCACGCTCAGGTGAGCCGTCCGCACCAGCGAGGTCGTGGCCGCATCGCGCGAGGCGTCGGCAAAGAGATGGATGAAGCTGCTGCCGCGCAGTTCGCGCCCGAACAGGTCGCACACGCCCGTGCCGGCGAGCACGAACGAGAACCGGTCCTGCCCCTCGCGGCGCAGCAGGAAAGTAAAAGCGAGGTGCTTCTTGATGTCCCGGGGAACGATCGAGGTCTTTGCAGGCGCAAGCTGCTCGCCACGCATGGCGCGCCAGTAATTCAGGAGAGACTGCGTTTGCATGTGGCGCATGGCCTGGACACCCTGTTGTGTCCCGCCCTGTCCCCGTTTTCACTTCGGGACAGGTCCGGGAACCTGTGCAACAGGGGCTGCCAGTTCCATGCCAGCCAGGCCCAGGAACGGCGCCGGGACGCATGGTTGCCGGCTTTGCGCCAACCCCACGGTTTCGATCGGGTTAACGCTTGCGGACACCGCCGATGGGACCACCGCCGCGCCGTCTCACCATGATAACGGAGGGTCGTCCTGGCACACCTTCCTTGAAATCGGGCCAGCCGCGGGCGGGCTTGGGATCAAGCCCCTGCCCCGGATGCTGCACCGCGAGGAACAGCGTCTCGCCGTCGGGCGTGAACTCAGGGCCGGTCGCCTCTGAGGCGCGCGGCACGTTCACGAAAAGCCGCGGCTTGGCCCGAAGGCTGCCATCGACCGCACAGGCATAAAGCCCGTTGGGAATGGGCTTTGCTTCCGACCAGCGACGATTGTCGGTTGCAATCCAGAGGCGCCCCTGCGGGTCGAAGGCCAGGTTGTCGGGACCCGAGAGGGCCGAAACACCCCCAGCCGACGCCGCATTGCCTTCAAGCGGACCTGCCAGCAGGAAGACGGTCCACGCGAAGCGATCGGCCGCATGATCCACCTTGCCGGCGGCACTGGGTGGCACCAGCTCCAGGATATGGCCATCCTCATTGTCCGCGCGCGGATTGGCCGGATCGACATGGGCCTCCTTGCGCTCGGTATTGCGCGTGAGGTTCACGAACACATGCCCCGTGAGCGGCGACACGTCGATGTCTTCGGGCCGGTCCATCGGCGTACCACCCGCAACCTGCGCCGCCCGGCGCGCATCGATCACCACGTCAGCCTGCGAGCTGAAACCGTTCGCCTCGGTCAGCCCGGACTGCCCATGGACCAGCGGGACCCACGTCACCCCCTCCTCGTCGAAGCGCGCGACGCTCAGCGTTCCCTCGTCCAGAAGCCGCCCATTGGCCGTGCCCGCCGCCGGATCGAAGACACCCTTCGACACATAGCGGTACACAAAGCCCCACGAGCGATCCTCGCCGAGATAGGCGACCACGCGGCCATCCACGTTCACGATCGGCGTAGCCGCCTCGTGCCGGAAACGCCCCAGCGCCGTACGCTTGACGGGCATGGAGGCGGGCGAGAACGGATCGACCTCGATCATCCAGCCAAACCGGTTCGGCTCCGTCGGCTCCACGCTCACGTCAAAGCGCGGATCGTGCTTGGCCCACGCGGCGCGCCGCACGCTGCCGCCCTGGCTGATGGTCTGGAGCTCGGCCGCCGTATAGCCGGCCTGGGACACCTGCAGCGCGTCGGTTTCACGATGACCCTCGGGGACGCGCACCGTGAAGTAGGCGTGGAAATTCTCTTCAGCCGAGAGCACTGTGCCCCACGGCGTCTTGCCACCCGCGCAATTGGCAAGCGTTCCGCGCACCCGCCGACCGCTCGGATCCTGGCGCGTGCGCAACCGCGGATCGCCCGCCGCCGGTCCGCTGACCACCATGGGCGTCGTCACGCTGATGCGCCGGGAAAGCCGGCTCGACAGGTCGACCTGCCACTTGCCGTCCCTTCTGACGAGGCCGACCACGCTGAGCCCGATCGCCGCCTGCTCCATCGCAACGGTCGCCGCCGACGGCGGCGGCACCTTGACGCCGGGGGCCAGCATCTCGGTGTAGGAGGCGTACTCATGGTTGACGACAAGCACGCCGCGCGCGGGCCGCCCTGGCGCTGCAGGCGCGGGCAGGAAAGCGACATAGTCACAATTGAAGCCGAACTGTGCCCGTTGTTCACGTGCCGACAACCGCCCTGGCACGAAGGCCGGACCTCGGGCCCTGAGCCTGTCACCCCAGCGGATGAGCACCTCAGCCTCGTAGTTGTCGGGCACGGCATGCGTGTCGATGACCTCGCTTCGAAGCGCCACAAAGTCGAACACCCCACCGGGTGAAGCCGCGCTGCAAGGACCCTCCCCGAAGTCCGCCACGCACCCGCCAAGGGCCGGTGCGAGGAAGGCAGCACCCAGCCCCATCAGCGCCATGCGGCGCGAGATCAGCGCCCGGATCGGCGCCAGCGCAGCGGCGCCATCCTTGTCTTCGAAATCCATGGTCTTTTCCTGAAAGTCCTCATGCAGGCTGCGCGAGCCTACAGCGGTTTCATATCTCTTGCGTGACGCTTCCAGTTTTCCACGTAGTGCAGCGCCGAGAGCCTGTTCATGGCTTCCTCGCGCTCGCCCGCCTGGCGAATGACGCGTCCCGGAGCCCCCATGACCACGGAATTGTCAGGTATTTCCTTGCCTTCCGTGATGAGCGTATTCGCCCCGATCAGCCATGCCTACCCGAAGCGCGGGCGGTTCAGGATATTCGACCCGCTCCCGATCATCGTGATGGCGCCGATGGT
>DAISVV010000173.1:0-6854 GCA_036840015.1 Micropepsaceae bacterium | reverse complement strand
CTCCCTCACGAAGTGAGGGAGTACGGTCGCGGAACGCGACCGGGAGGGAGTTCGTCGCCGACGGACGCATGACCCAACCGAACGCCTCCGTCTGCAGCAGCTGACGCTGCTGCCGACACCTCCTCACTGCGTGAGGAGGAAAACCACGCTCTCTCCCTCACGAAGTGAGGGAGTACGGTCGCGGAACGCGACCGGGAGGGAGTTCATTTCGGCGTCCTACGCCGCCACCGCGCCATCCGCCAGCCCCGCCTCGCGCAGGAGGCGCGCCTGTTCGCTGGCGCTGCGGTAGAGGAAGTCGCGTGGCAGGCCCAGCCTGACGGCGGCCTGGCAGCCGGGAGACTTGGGATCCACGCGCCGCTCGGCCAGCCGTGCCACGAGCTTCAGCGCCAGCCAGTCTGCGGTCGTCAAATCGTATTCGCGGCCCAGCGCAAGCTTCTCGCGCACGAGCGGCGGCAGGATCGACACCGAGGCACGCGCCAGCGCGCGGTGCAGGAAGCGCGGCACATTAGGTGCCGCCTTGCCCGACTGGATGATGTCGAGGAACTCGGTCACGATCGGATGCGGCTCGAAGCGCGGCGCAAGCCGCTCCATGAAGGCCAGGAACTCGCCCTGCGTCTTGGGCGTGTTGTTGGCCCCGTAAAGCTTCGCCACCACCCCGCCATCACGATAGAAGCGATCCTTCTCGGCATCCGACAGCGGCGAGACAAAGCGGTCATAGGCATTCAGGAACCCAAACGCCGCCGTCGCCGCGACCCAGTCGAGCAGCTCGGGATCCAGCGCCTTGTAGGCCTCGCCCTTGGGCGTCTGCCCCTGGACGCGCGCATGCATGTTGGTGACCCCCTGGATCACGCGCCGCGCTGCGCTTTCGGGCCCGTAGCAGCCCACCATCGCCGCAATGCCCGTGCGCTTGGAACGCCCGATCGGGTCGGCCTTGTAGGTCGAGTGATCCCAAACGCCCGACCGGATGCGCGCATCGGCAAACTCCATCAGCACGGCCGCAACCCCACCAATGCCCAGCGCCACCTGGTTCTTGAAAATGCGCCACTGCAGCGACGAGGGATGCTGCAGCGACCGCTCGCCCGTAGGCGTCTCGAAGTCGATCTTCCAGCCGAGATAGGATTGGGGTTCACCGTTCATGGCAGGGGCACCTCGCGAATACACAGGCTCCGAGGATACCCCGGGGCGCGAAGGGTCGCAAAGTCTCACCTGTGAAAACCCTTCAGCGCGCTGCCACCGTAGGGTAACTCCCCGGTCAACACTCAGCGCCCATCCGGCATCAATCGGCGCAGTGAATCACGCTGCAGAAGTCGCCGCTCTCGAACAGGAAACTGTCGACGATCGTGAACACCTCCTCCGGCACGCCCAGCTTCACGTTGAGGCCGATCTTGCGTGCCTCTTCGTACATGATCGGGAAGCTGTGGGAGAGATATCCATCATTGAGCGTCCGCGCGATGCGCCGCGCTCGGCCACGGGAGTAGTTGCCCTTCATCGAAGCAACCGCGCGGTGGTGGTCCTCGACAACACGGTCACGTGCGTGTAACGCCGCGGCAAGCACGTCGTCTTCAATGAGGCGTGGAGGCTTGGCCTGCAACACATAGGCAAGGCGTGCGGCAGGAACCCCGTTGATCTGCGTATCGATGGGCCCCAGGGAGGCTATCGGCGACAGGAAGATCTCGTCACCCGTCAGCGCCATGATCGTCCCGGCCGAGAAGGCATTGTAGGGCACGAAAAAGGTCTTGCGTCCCTTGTGGGCCTTCAGGGCCCGCACAATCTGGTCGGCCCCCAGCGCGTCGCCGCCGGGCGTATGGAGAATGATGTCGAGATCAACGCCTGCCGGCGTGGAGCGAATGGCCTTCAGGGCCTCTGCGATGGTCTGGTCGTCGACGCGGTCTTCGCTGGTACCCTGTGCATGAACGATGGATACAAGCTTCGTGTTCCTGCGCTGCTGTAGCGACAGCATCGCCGCGCGGGCGTCACCGGCGGGGCAGGCGGCCGCACATGTTGGTGCAATCCGGTGAGCAGAGGTGGCCTGCACCTGGCTTTTTGAAAAGAGCACCGTGCCAGCCCGCTCGACATCGGGCACCTCTATGTTCTCGATGACATCCTGCGTCCGTACGTTCAGTCCCCAGGACCTGAGGTCCTCTGCCCGGGCTGGCGCGCCATGGGTGTAGCAGCCGTTGCTTATCAGTCGCGCAAACTTGCGCCAGCGCAGGACGTTCCTCTTCTTCAGGAGAATCCCGGCGAGCCAGAGCGTCTCACGAACATGCTGTACGACAAAGTGATACCGCATCAGCGCTGCTTCACTCATGCGGCGCAGGCCCTTCATCTGTGCTGCAACGACAAAACGCTTGATGTCGAAGGGATCGAATACCAGGGCTGCATCTTTCGCCATGACGATCTCGTCGGCCGCAAGTGCAAGCAGGCAGGATCCACCATAGGCCCTGTAGGGAATGATGGCCGTGATGCGGCCCTTGTGGGCCATCAGGATCTTTGCAAAACGACGTGCATCCGAAGGTGGCACCATGCGGTTGTGCAACAGGAGAAGGTCGATCGGTTGATCGACAGGAATATCCCTGAAGTGGTGCAGGAACCCCTCAAACGGAACAAGCGTATGGCTTGCTGGCGGTTCTGCGGGGTCGGCAGTCAGGTTTGTCTCACCCATCCATGGCAGTACAACGACATGGGATTTGCGGCTGCGTGCGAGGCTGCGCAGCAACGCCTGGGGATCTGCGGGCGAAGCTGTCCCTGTCGGCGGCAGTATCGCGGAAAGCGTTACACCTGCCTTGGCGGTCGCAAGCCGGCGCCCGTCGAGCCAGCGTTTTGCAATCGCTACAAGAAGAACGGCTACCAGCAGCAACGCCACGCCACCAATCACTGCGACATGATCAAGATAGAAGCCAACGGCGTCGAACAGGGCGCTCATGAGAGGATCCATGCGTGCAGGGGTAGAAGCCGCCGGATTTGCCAGCGAGCAACTTCCCTACACGCAAGCTCCGGACCTTCCCATGCGTTTCGCATTTGCAGGGAAAACTGTATCGCATTTCGTGCCTGCGATGGCACGTTTTTCCCCACAGGCGAGAACGCGAGACGGGTTATTCCCGCATCAGGAGAAACAGGCAGAACCCGCGGCGTTAATCATCCCGGGCCCGCGTTGCGCCTGCTGAACTTTCGGCGTCCGGCACCTCGCCATCACCGCGCATGATGTCGGCCAGAAGCGTGTTGTAGCGATGCCATTCCTCGGCGTAGGCGCGTGTCATCGTGGCGAACCAGTTCTGCTGGAGGGCCATGAGGTCGGGCAAGCTCTTGCAGTTTCCGATCTCGCTGGCGGCCTTCATGTTGTCTTCAAGGCGCTGGTTCATGAACCGCACGCTTTCCTGCTGCATCGACGAGATGCTGCGGCCCAGGACCGAGGCGCTCCGTCCAACGACATCGGCGAACGTGGCGCCGGGAACAGGCCCGAATGGTGTCTTTGCCTTCTCCGCCTCGCGGAAAGCAGGCGTCTTTTGCTGCTTCATGGCTCACCTCGTGTGCTGGCTGCATCGTCGACCGGACGTGACCCGGGACGCTGGCACAGGCCCAGGCCAACATCCTTGCGTCAGCGCAAGAGTGCGCCAGACGCGATCTTGATGGCCGTCAAGGCCGAAAGCGTTGTACGCGCATAGCATCCCGCTCCATCAAGTCCGCGGTATCCCCCATGAACCAGACCATGAGCCTCCCGGTCGACACATTAGCCTTCATCATCGGCAAGGCGCGTGCATTCGATGTCCAGGTTGACGTCGACGATCCAGGCCCCGGTTCCAACCCGGCCGACGATCGCCACGTCGGCGTGTTGGAGGACACACGCGAAAATCCTGCCGAGGCCGAGCTGCGCGCCGTGCTGCGTGCACTCAACGATGATCAGCTGACCGAACTGCTCGCGTTGCTCTGGGTCGGCCGCGGCGATTACAGCCGCAGCGAATGGCTTGAGGCCGTAAAGGCCGCACGCGAAGCAAGGAACACGCGCATCGTGCGGTATCTCGCGGGCACGCCCATGCTCGGTGACCTGATCGAGGAGGGGCTTGCCGAGCTTGGTGTCTCGGTTCCATTGCCCGAGGAAGAGCACCAGTCATGAAGACAGCCAGCCCGGAAACACCGGAGAACAGGAGAAAATCTTCAATGCAAGTACTCTTGCGCATTGTCCTGATAAACGTGCCGAAGCCCGACGAAGTCCGCGCGCAGGTGCGCGAGGCTGCTGCGGTGCTCGAGCGCTTCCACGGTCGCATCACATCATGCAGGGTGTCGGTGACAAACCCGGGCAGTCGCCATGCGAGCGGTGGCCATTATGACGTGCACGTCGTGCTGCGTGTTCCCGCATGCGATGAGATCGTGATCAGCAGGCCCGCCGGCGACCAGCCCGAACGGGAGCACCTGCGCGCAAGTCTGAGGAAGGCCTTCGCACAGGCGCGCAGGCGCCTCCAGGACACAGCGCGTGAGTTGCGCGGTGACATCAAGGCCCGCGCAACCTCACGATAGCAACCCGGGGCGGCCCGCCTCAGGCAACCCGTGCGAAACCATTGCTGCCGCCGCCATCCTCGCCTTCGGCCAGCGCCTCGAGCAAGGCGGCATCCAGGATGCGCACCTGGCGCCAGCCCCGCAGGCTGATCGCACCGGCGGCCTTCAGTTCGGTCAGCGACCGGCTTACGGTTTCCACCGACAGGCAGAGATAGTCCGCGATGTCGCTGCGACGCACCGGCAGCAGGATGTTTGACGTATCGAACCCGCGTCGCGCATTGCGTTGGACGAGCGAATGGACAAACGTCGCCACGCGGCCCGTGGCGGAAAGCCTGCCGATCATCAGCAGGTGCGTGCGCGCCTCGGCCACCTCGCGCGACAGGACACCATAAAGGTCGCGCCCAAGGGCTGGATCCTCGCTCGCCCGGCGCCAGAGTGTTGACGTCGGCACCGAGCGGATCCGCGTGGGCGACAGGGTCTGCGCTTCATAGCAGTGGGCCTCCTCTGCCTCGAGGCCGATGAAGTCGCCGGGGAACGCGAGGGTGACGATCTGGCGCTCACCGTCGTTGAGGATCTTGTACACGAGCACCACGCCGCTCTCGATCCTGTAGGCATGCGCCTTCAGATCGCCGTCGGCGAACAAGGGTGTGTTGGACTTCAGCTGGCGGATGGGCGCGTCTGCAAAACAGACGTCCAGCCGGTTGACCGTGGCCGCCACGACGGGTGCGCGGTGGCCGGTCAGGGTAACGCGATCTGCATGGGGGGGGCTGGTTAACATGGTCTTCTCCTTCGCTGCATCGGTGAATGCCTGGAGCGAAGCAGAGCAGGGCTTTGCCAACGGCGCTTGTCACACTCGTGACGAAATGTAACAAATGTCAGGGAAGTGTTCCGTTACGGAAGCCGACGGGGGCGACCGCGGCCCCACCGGACACGAGATATTGCGATGGCCCCACACGACCCGGTCAACATCCTGATTGTCGATGACGAGCCCGACGTGCGCACGATCCTGCGCGAGTTCTTCGAGCTCGAGGGTTATCGCGTGAACGAGGCGCGCGATGGCGTCGAGATGCGCGCCCATCTCGCGCGCCACCCCGTGACGCTGGTGACCCTCGACATCAACCTGCCCGGGCAGGACGGCTTTGCCCTCGCAAGGGAAGTCCGCGCCACGCGCAACGTTCCCATTGTGATGATCTCCGGCAAGCAGGACCCGGTCGACACGGTCGTGGCGCTTGAACTCGGCGCTGACGATTTCATCACCAAGCCCTTCCATCTGCGGGAAGTGCTCGCCCGCGTTCGCGCCGTCCTGCGCCGGTACCAGCATGACGACGCCTCGCCCCAGGTCACCCCGGCACAAGCGGGTAATGACGCGCTTGTCTTTGAGGGTTTCACCATGTCGCGTTCGCGCCGGGAGCTGATCGACCAAAGCGGGCGCGTCGTCGAGCTGACGGCCGCCGAATTCAACTTGCTTGACCTGTTCGTCTCGAACCCTGCACGCGTGATGTCGCGTGACCATATCATGGACAGGCTCAAGGGCAATGAATGGTCGGCGTTTGACAGGTCGATTGACACGCTTGTCGCAAGGCTGCGCAAGAAGATCGAGGGCGACACAGAGCACCCGCGCCTGATCAAGACCGTTCGCGGCGTAGGTTACGTCTTCGCGGCCGAGGTTCGACGCGCCTGAGGCCCCCGGCGGACATCCCGTTTCTCCGGCGTTTCAGGCCACAGCCTTTTCAGGGCTCGACGGGCCCAGCTCCACCTTCGCCGTGCTGAGCCTGCGATAGAGATTGCGCCGCCGGGCGACTGGCCACCATTCATAGAGAAAGATCTCGAGCGGTCGCCAGTTCGCCACCCAGCCCATGATGATCAGGCTCTCGCGGGTAATGGTGGCGATCGGGCCCTCGCCGAGGAGCAGATGGACGTATTGTGCACCGGCGACGCAGGCTGCCAGCACCAGCATTCCGATCAGGAGCGACATGCGGCCGATGCGGAACAGCTCGCGCAGGTCCCGGCTGCTGACCTCGGCGCGCAGGGCAAAGAAGCGGTTCATGCTGCGTCCGAGGTCGCGCGCACCAGGAGTCGACAGTGCCGCCGCGGGCATCCGCACAAGAATCCGGAAATCATGGTCATGGGGCAGCTCGCGCGCCCAGCCGACAATGTAGTCCTCGGCATCGCGATCGAGGTCGCGCTCGTGGAACGGGTAGGGATCGAGCGATTCATAGATCTGCGCGATATCGTCGACGCTGAGTTCGATCGTGGAAAAGGCTCCGGCCTGGCGCATCGCAGCCAACCCACCTCGCTCAGCGCCTCGCGCACCGCGCTCGCGAGCGCGGGCATGGCGGAGTGTTTGCTGAGCAGGGGAACTT
>DAISVV010000172.1:0-6895 GCA_036840015.1 Micropepsaceae bacterium | reverse complement strand
GCCAGCGTCGCCTCGGCGCGCACCCAGCGCGACATGACCGAGCGCTTCGACCACAGCACCACCACCGCCTTCGCATTGCGCAGCGCCGCCTCGGTCACCTCGTCATAGGCCTCGCCCGCGCGAAGCCCCATGTCCCACCAGACATCAAGCCCCGCGGCCTTGAAGGCAGACGCAAACATCTCCGCCCGCGCATGGTCCTCGCGGGAGTAAGAAAGGAAGATGTCGGGGGCAGTGGTCATACGCCGCGCCCCGGGACGCTGGCGTCCGAAGCCAGTCCGGATTGAACCTGGGTCATGGCACCCATGAATATCTCCGCCAGATCTTGAGACCTGCAGATTATGGCAGGTGTGCGACGAAAAACAGCCGAAAATCCTGCCGAAAATCCGGGCAAGGGATCACACGGGGATGGTCATGTGCTTTCCGCCAAAGACCGATTGCCAGTTTTCGATTTCGCTGACGACTACCTCGTCACAATCGTGAACAAGCTCGCAGACAGCCCCGTAATCGATGGCCTCGTCCGCTGCTGCCAGCAGAATCATGATCCTGTCATGAATGCTGGACAGCCGGGTTGCCGTGATCTCCGAGATCGCGGCAAAGCGCTCGAAGTCGGCGAAGTAACGGATGCCGGCCACCGCCGCGCCAAAGGTCGGAAGCATCACGCCCAGAAAGGTCGCCGTCTTCGAGAGACCCTTGTGCATGGGCTCCGCCTGGAGCCCCATGAGGAGTGAAACCTCGAACAGGAGATAGGCAGAGACGCTGAAGATCGCGAGCAGGAACAGCCACTCGGAAATCCGGTCGAGGTTGTGATGAACCAGGGCCAGCCTGCGGGCCTTGGCGTGATGATAGTCCCGCTGCGGGATGACATGCAGGTCGAGCAGCGTCTGCAGCACCATTTTCAAATAGGGAGTCGTGACCTGCACGGCGGGCAGGCCGACCTCACGAATGGCGTGGCGGGCATAGAGCTCCGGCCACGAGGATCCCGCCCCACGAGGCCAGCGCCCGGGCGCGCGCGTGGCGCCGAGGGCGAGCAGCAGGGGTGCATGGCGCAGGTATTCGGCGGCCCGGCGTGTCTCGAACCAGCGGCCATGCCAGTTCCGACGTTGCCCCACGACCGTGATCGCAACGATGCCGGCGAGGAGTGCAAGTTCCAACACGGCAAACGGCCACTTCAACGGATAATCGAAGAACGGCAGGTACGCGAGCCCACCCACGATCGCCAGCGCCGAAAGAATGAAGCTGCTGCTCATGCCACCGCGGTATCGCTCCGACAGGTGCGCGGCGATGCCATCTGCGAGCGCAAACCGGCGCAGCACATGGGTCTCGATGGCCTGTGCATAGTCATGGCCCATGCCCGGCAGGGATCGCATCGCGGACAGGAGTTGCGCGCCGGAACCGGTCCCGATGCTTGCGGGCGGCTCGAAGGTCACCCGAAAGGTGCGGAAGAGGCGCCCCACGCTTGCACCGCCGAAGGCAGCCTCGATGAAACGGTAGACATGCCAGAGCGAACGGCTGGTCTGGCGCCAGTGGGACCCATCGAGGGCCGCCGCACCAACCCGCATCCGGTCCACACCCGCATCGGCAGACGCAGGGCCAGTTGGCACGAGCGCCGCGTGGACCATCTGGCGCAGCCGCTCCTCGCGGTCGGGATCATGCGGCAGCGTTCGCGCGCTGGCGAGCGATTCCGGTGACACGAGGATGCGCCACGCTTCCGGTTCGAGCGCATCGATCCAGATCACGTTTGTGCCATGCTCGAGTGCTGCCGCAACCGTGTGGCCTGTGCCACCGGCAAACGAGGTGCGTGCGCCGTCCCAGACAGCGATGATGATGTCGGCCTGTTCCACCAGGACACGGCTTGCCAGCGCAACACGCTGCGACACGTCTGCGTTGAAAGCGTCCACAAGGGAGCGGTCATCGGGCGAGGCGAGGGAGGCAAGAAACGCCGGTTCCATCGTGGCGTCCTGGTCCACCAGTTCGAGGACCCGCGCACGGGCACAGAGCTCATCAATGGCGGCGGCCCGTGCAGCAGCCTGCGGGTCGTGGCTAGGTTCTCCCGCAAGCAGGGCACGGGCATCTTCGAAGGTCGCGGGGCGGGCATTCAGTGCCCGGTTGAGGGCACGGCCGAAAGGCAGCGGAACCACCAGCTCCCACCCACGCTGCAAGGCCTCGCGTGCGGCAAGCTGGTCCACGCCATCAGCAAGGACCGTGTGCAGGCGCGTTCGCTCGACCGCACGCCCGAATGGTGTCCCGCATCTGGCGACAGCATCCTGAACGATATCAAGGATCCGGGCGAGACACTGCTCGATGCGCGGACAACTGGTCACCCACGCTGCATGAGTTGCGCGATGTCCCGTGACGCCAAGCGACAGTCTCGCGCGGGGCGGCGGCGGCAGCTCATGCGCTTGATGGACCACGCGATGACGTTCCGGGCAGGGATCGACAAATTCTCAACAATCGACCGCTATCGCAAGGCACGACCTCGGTCAATGCGGATCAGCCAAGGCGTAGCGTGGAACCATCAAGTCCGCCTCCGGCCCGATGACAGCCTCGGGGTAGTCCCACGAGGTTGATCTCAGAGCAGGTCCCCGAAGACGAGACAAAAGGTTAAGGTGGATCGTCAGCCTCAAGAGGGCGACCACGCGAGACGATTGCGTGTTGCAGATTTGCCCCTGAATTCAAGGCTGAGGGTACGCTGGAAGCGACTGGCAACGAGCGAACGTTGGCGGAGCTTGTGGTACGTTTTTTGTCTTGATCCCAACCGGCGGGTTGGCGTGTTGGTTGGCGGCGGGCACTTACGCCATCAACCGGTCGCGAGCTGTCTCCCGCGGCATCGCCACAATCTACTCGTCCTTTGAATTCCGCCTTCCGCATCCATGCCTCACGTCGGCAGGGCCAGTCTCTCAATTATTGCTTGATCTTAGAAGCCGTGGACAGGCCAGGCGCCTTGGGCTTTGTTGGCTTGGGCATGTGCACCTTCCTGGGCTATCGACCTTGAAGCTTGTAACGGCGTCTCGGCGACAGTTGGCGGCTCGAAGGACAGCGCAACAACAGATCGCAGCTCACCAGCGACAAAGACTGTCATCAACATTAGCAAGACAACTTTAGCAGTTTTAGCAACCTTGGCAGGCAGCGCCCCTCACCCACACATGGCGACATCGGAAGGCGCAGTGAGCGCGCACGTCATGGGTGACCGAAAGCTGAAAAAATCTCGTGATATGATACAGATGCGATCACATGATGGATGTTGTTGCAGCATCGAGAGCCTACTGCATGCCACGCTTCATCTATTTGCCTGTCGATCTCGGAAAATGTAGAGGGCGTCGTGGGCGGCTTTGGTAGTGGACGACCGAGCCTGAGGCCTGCCTTCGAGGCGTCGTTGCGCATCGACCTCGCCGCACCGCATGTTAAGGCCATCGTGAGCGGGGACAGCTTTCGGCAGGGGTCACTGAACTGGACTTCAGGCGGCGTGCCTGCCGGGTCGGTGGGTTACACGCTCTACCCGGGCACGCCCGACCACGCCGAGCTCTGGCTTCGCTATGCCCTCAATGGCACAGAGCAGTCCCAGCGCATCCAGCTGGTCACGACGGTTCCGCGATCTGGTGGTCGACGCTGGTGGTTCGTTTGCCCGCTGTTCGAGCGCCAGGGCGAACGAAAACTGGTCCGCTGCATCTGCCTGCCGCCGGGTGGAAGAGCGTTCGCCAGCCGCGCTGCCCACCGCCTGAACTACCAGTCCCAGAAGGACAGCAGGGACCTGCTCGGGTTCCTAGAGAGGCTGCAGGTCAAATACGGCTTCGACCCGGTCTGAAGGCGCGCCCGGTGCCTTTTGCCCCGCCGGTGCTAGCCCGGTGCTAGCCAGCGAGGCTTAATTTACAGCTATTGGAAGTTTTTAACTTCTTAAGCCATTGATTTTATTGGTGAGCCCAGTTGGGTTCGAACCAACGACCCTCTGATTAAAAGTCAGATGCTCTACCACTGAGCTATGGGCCCCACCTGGCGCCGGGTCTGCGGGCGGTTCAGGAAAGCGGGCGGAACATAGGGGTGGGTTCCTGCGGGGTCAATGAGCCATGGTGGGCGCGGCGGCAACCTGCATGCCCCTACGTTCCCTGAGGGGCGGTTTGTGCCTTGACCGCGGGGCGCGGGCAGGCAATGTGCTGTCTGGTCAGTTTGCGTATCATCCTTCTGGGGGTTTTTCATGCGTCGCTTCTGGTTGAAACCGGGTGTTGCTGCCGCGCTGGCGGGCTCTGCCCTTGTGCCCGTGGCGCTGGCCGATGGCGGTAGCCCGCAGGGCGCCGGCGGTCCGCCGGCGCGCGCCGGCTGGTCGGTGACGGTGGGCGGCGGCGGTCTCTGGTCGCCTGACTATGAGGGATCTGACGATTACGAGTTCCGCGCCCTGCCCTATCTCAGCGTTCGGTACGAGGACTGGCTGAGCTTTGCCGTGCCCGAGGGGCTCAAGGTGTCCCTGATCAACGAGAAGGGTTTCCGGGCTGGCGTCCTTGCCGGTTACCGCTTTGACCGCGAGGCGAAGGACAATATCGCGCTTGCCGGCTGGGGCGACGTGGACGGCTCGGCCGAACTGGGCGGATTCGTCGAGTACCGCGCGCACTGGCTGAAGCTGTCGGCCGAACTGCGCCAGGGCCTGTCGGACGACACGGGCCTCGTTGGAACCGCCAGCGCCCGCTATGAAACCCGCGTGGGGCCCGCGCGCATCTCCGTCGGCCCGCAGCTGGCCTGGGGCGATGACGACCACATGCAGACCTATTTCGGCATCACTCCGGCGCAGGCTGCGGCCTCGACGCTGGGCCTTGCACCCTATGCAGCGGCCTCGGGCGTGAAGTCCTATGGCCTTGGCCTGTCGATCGTGTCCCCGATCAGCGGCCCCTGGGGCATCGCCGCCATCGCCAATGTCAACCGGCTGACCGGTGACGCCGAGGACAGCCCGATCGTGGCGACCCATGGCTCGGAGACGCAGTTCACGGCGGGCCTGTTCCTGAGCTACCGGTTCTGAGGGCTGCGCGGTTGCGCGCGCGGGTCAGAGCTGCTTCGGCTGACCGCCAGCTGCCATCTTCATTTGCGTCAACTGCATCTGCAGCGATTTGCGGTCGTAGCCGCGGTTGAGGTCCCCGGGGATATCGCGCCAGACCTCGCTTGTGTCGTGATCGAACACGTCGGCGAACTTGCCGTTCGCTTTCACGCCGGAGATGTCGGGATAGCCGGGCACCTTCGCGGGGTCGATGCTTCAGATCGGTGAAGGGTTGGTGCGCAGGTGGGGTGCAGTGTCTCCGGAAACCAGCATGCAACCTGTGCCTACGCGGCTTTCTTTGTCGCCTCCAGAAGCGCGGCGAATTCTGCTGGCTTCATGCCGGCTAGCTCTTGGAAGGCGGCGTTACTTGCTTTCTTGTCGCCATTTCCTTCACCACTGATCCTGTAGTTGCCGCCCTCCGATTTCAGGAAGAAGAAAAATGGCATGGCAGGATTGCCTTTCGCAGATACCACCACCATGGACGCCTGATCTTCACAGCTGTAGACAATCCATTCCGTGCCACCGAAGGTCCGCTTCACAGGACCGGTCTCACACTTCATCGGTGCAGGCTTTGCCCCCCATGACCGGGTTTCAGCTGGGCTGCCTGCCCCCATCCCCATCGCCAGCAATATCGCTACTGCACCCGAAACCATTGGCATCACCCGACATCAAGTGAAGACAAGGGTGACGCAGGACTGCTTGCTCTGTCAAGGCGACGTGCAAACGAGGGATACTCACAGAGCTTTGTCGCCTCTTGCGGCGTGTGGATGCGTGTGCAGATGAATTTGCCAACGAAACCAGGGGCAGCCCTTCAAGTTCGTCAACGCGGCTGGAGGGCGAAGAAGTAGACGAACCAGGCGAACCCGAACATCATGACGATTGCGCAGGCTATCGAGAACATCGCTGTTACCCAAAGACCCACGAAGTCTGCTTTCAACGTTTGGCTGCACAACAGATTTGTCTGTATGGCACGCTTCAGAAGTGCGCTCTAGAGGTTGCTGAGTCCGCGCCAATTGCCCTTGCCGCGAATGATTGTCAGCCCGAGCGCACCTCCGTCCTGAATGCGCAGTCCCGGAAACTCCGCCGTCACCTTCCGGGCTGTCCTGCTGCCGTCGTCGTTCATCTGACGATTGACTGCCCATTCGAGTGCCATTCCATCTTCAATGTGCTTCCCGACGGCACTTCCCGAAAACCCGTAGAGGATCAAACTCGGGGTCTGCAACCACCTCCGACGCCCAAAAATGACCAACTGGCCCAAAGCCAGAAGCCCCACCGATAAAGGCACAAGTCCTCTGTACAGGTCGGTTGCAAGGAGGAATGCGCCTTGGACCAGACTGAAGATCACGAACGGGCTGGCGAGTACCAAGCCAAACACAAGCAGCCACTCGTCGAACTCGGTTTCACGGACGATTGGCCGGCGCGTCCGAATAACCCGGTAACACGCGATTGCTTCGAGAGCATAGTGTGCTGCTATTGCGAAAAAGGCTACTCCAGCCAACATCAGGGCCACGGTCTTAAACAGGTCAAACAAAGCAGCACCTATCCCGCGCGATACTGCAGCGATGTATAGCTGTTTCCAACAGTTCGGAAACCTGCTTTCCGGCGCAAGCCTCCCGCCTAAGCAGAGCCCCCGGCTTCAGCCCCCCCTTACAGGTGGCGGCATTTGGACGGCATGTCCGTGCCCGACAGAAGCCAGAGGGTAACCTCCAGCATGGCCAACCGCCCCCGACGAGGATCCGTCTTGCCGGAAGGGCTCGTGCGGCGGCATGGCTCATTGCCGGATACGCAAATGTTCTATTCATGTTCTTGCATGTAGAAATGCGCCTTTGCCCTTCCAAACTTGGACCCGGGCACCCGTCGTGTCTCTTGCGTCACAAG
>DAISVV010000171.1:0-7050 GCA_036840015.1 Micropepsaceae bacterium | reverse complement strand
GGCTTGATCGGGTTGGGTCCGATGCGCACATAGGTGCCGTCGAGTTCGGCCGGGATCGTGCCTGTGACCTTGAGGGCGGTCAGCGTCTTTTCCGCCTGCATCGGCGTATGCACGCCGGTGAGGAAAGGGTTGACGGCATTGTTGCTCATCAGGCTGCGCCGGACGGCGGCGACTGTGCCGATCGCCCGGGTCACGCCTGCACGCACGATCGCTTCAACGGGACTTGCCATGTCTTTCTCCTCAGCCTAGAAACCTCATGCTAATGTTTACATTGCTAACATAAAGCGCAATGATAACGGTGTCAACATCAAAATGAGCCGCCAGAGCTATCATCATGGTGACCTGCGTGCCGCGCTGGTCGCGGAGGCGCTGAGGCTGCTGGAAAAAGACAGCCTGCAGGCGCTGAGCCTGCGCGAGGTTGCGCGCAATGTCGGGGTCAGCGCGACTGCGGTCTATCGCCATTTCCCGAGCAAGGACGACCTGCTCCAGGCGCTGGCAGATCATGGGCTCGACCTCCTGGGCGCGCAGCAGCGCAAGGCCGGGATGCGTGCCCGCGGGAACGACGCCTTTGCGCAGACGGGACGCGCCTATGTCCGCTTTGCGCTGGCGCACCCCAATCTCTTCCGGCTGATCTTCATCCACACGCCGAACATGATCAGCCCTGATGGCGACGTACCCGAGGACTCGCCTTTCCGCTTTCTGGAGGAAAACATAGCGCGCATACTCGGTCCCGGAGCGCACAAGGACGAGATCTTTGTCCAGGCGTTGCGGTCCTGGTCGCTGGTACATGGCCTCGCGATGCTGATCCTCGACGGGCAGGTCGACCGCAAGGCCGTCGAAGGCCTCATCGACAGGATCGTGGTGCCGGGACCGATGCCGGGCTGATCCTGCCAAGACCTTTCCGTTCAGCCGACGGCGCCGGCCTTGCGCAGGGCGTCGATGTCGCTTTGGCTGCGGCCGAGCTCGGCGAGGATCTCGCTCGTGTGCTCGCCCAGGGCCGGTGCCGGGCGGCGGAAGGGCATGGGCTTGCCGTCGAAGCGGCCTGCGGCATGCGCCATGCGCATGCGGCCGGCGCGCGGGTCGTCGAGCGTGCCGATGCTGCCGTTGGCGAGGACCTGCGGGTTGGTGAGCACCTCTTCGCGCTTCAGCACCACCGCATGGGGCACGTCCTCGGCCTCGAGGCGGGCTGCGATCTCTTCGGTGGCAAAGCGGCTGACGGCCTCGCTGATCTCGCCGATCATCATGGTTGCATTCTGCATGCGGTCGAGCGGGGGCTGCAGGCGCGGGTCGTCGGCGAGGTCGGGGCGACCGATCGCGCGGCAGGAGGCGCGGAACTCGTCGTTTGATATTGCGATCATCGTGATGAAGCCGTCCCTGGTGGGGCGGATGGAGTAGAAGCTCGCAAAGTCGGGCGACCTCTGGAAGTCTCCCTCGAAGGCGTGATTGTAGAAGGCGTCGGGCCAGAGGAACGCGAGGGCGCTGTCAAGCATGTTCAGCTCGATCAGGCAGCCTCCCCGACCACGCGCCTTGGCGTAGAGGGCGGCAGTAATGGACTGCGCGGCCGTGATGGCCGAGACCTTGTCGCAGACGATCGACTGCAGGAGCTGCGGCTCGCCGGTGGTGCCGCTCTTCTGGGTATCGCAGAAGCCCGAGACCGCCTGGATCACCGGGTCGTAGACCCGGCGCGGGGCATAGGGGCCCGTGTCCCCGAAACCTGACATCGAGACATAGACGAGGCCCGGGTTGATGGCGCGCAGGGCGTCGTGGCCGAGGCCGAGCCTCTCGATCGCACCGGGGCGGAAATTCTCGACGAAGACATCGGCCTGGCGCACGAGGTCGAGCAGGACCGCCTTGCCCTCGGGCGACTTGAGGTTGAGGACGATCGCGCGCTTGTTGCGGTTGACGGCCGTGAACATCGCATTCGTGCCGTTTCGCTGGGGGCCTAGATAGCGCACGAGGTCGCCGGGACCGGGTCCCTCGACCTTGATCACGTCAGCACCCTGGTCGGCGAGGATCTGGGTGGCCATCGGGCCCGAGATGATCGCCGAGAGATCGACGATGCGGACGCCTTCAAGGGGGAGCGACATGGACCTTCCTTCTCGCGCTGGCCCGCGTTCCACGGGCGCCTTCACGATTGCGTGACTAACACGCAGGTCCGGCGTTTTCCAAATACTGTATGCCCTGGCCCCAAACCTTCCGTCGCAATCCTGCCTTGTTGAATGATAGGATCCCGGACTTTCACGCGCTTTACCTGGGGTTTGTCCATGCGTCGGTCCACCTTTCTCTCCCTGCTGCTTTTGACCGGCTTCGGGGCCATCGTTGCGCCGTCACCTTCGTTGGCCGCGGCGGCCAGCGTTGCCGAGAACTGCAAGCGCGACCTCGCCTATCTTCCGGACTTCCTGATCGCCAACGACACCGGGGCTGCCGACAACCGACGGGTCCGCGGCGAGGCGGCGATTGCCGCAGCCCAAGACAAGGCGATGCGCGAGGCTTCCGCGGCAACAAGCGAGGAAGCGTGCCGTGTCATCATCCAGGCCTATCTCGGGGCCTGGCGCGACGGCCACCTCGCCGTTGTCCCGGGGGACTGGTCGCCTGCCAAGCAGGCGGCGGAGGCGCCCAAGGGTGATGCACCGGCACCGGCGACGCCGAAGGCCCGCATCGAGTGGCTGTCGGAGAAGACGGTGCTGCTGTCCTTCCCCACCTTCTTTGCCTCGGCGGCCGAGGACATCGTGAAGATGATGGCCGACAACCGCAAGAGGCTCGAGCGCACGCCGAACTGGATCATCGACGTGCGCGACAACAACGGGGGCGACGATGGCACCTATGCGCCCATCACGGATGCGGTGATCGGCAACCCGTACTTCATCGCCGGCGTGGAATTCCTTTCGACGCCTGCCAATATCGAAGCCACGGCAGGCCTTTGCGACTTCTATGCGCCGGGCGACAAGAACTGCATCGCGGCCCTCGAGCGCCTTGTCACGGCCATGCGCGCGGTGCCGCCGGGTACCTACGCGCCGCATCCGAGCCTCGGGGACACCGTGACCAGGATCGATCCCGATGAACCCCGCCGCAAGCGCCCGGCGCGCGTCGCCGTGCTGACCGACCGGGCGTGCGGCAGCTCGTGCGAGCAGTTCCTGCTGGCGATGAAGCAGGCCTGGAACGTCAAGCTGTTTGGCCGGCGCACGACGGGCGCGCTCGACTATTCGAACCTGCGGCCGCACAAGCTGCCTTCGGGCAAGCGCCTGATCCTCTATGCGACGTCGCGGTCCAAACGGCTGCCGCACCTGCCGGTGGATGCGGTGGGTGTGCTGCCGGATGTCTTCCTGCCTCCCCCTGCGGACGATGCCGCGCGGACGAAGGAGATCGACACGGTGCGGGCGCTCATCGAGCAGCGCTAGGCGGATACGTCCAGTGGGCCGTGGTTGAGGCGGGGCAACACGTGGCGGGCGAAGAGATCGCATTCTGCCGCGTGCGGGTAGCCCGAGAGGATGAAGGCCTCGATGCCGAGCGCGCGGTAGGCGTTGAGCTTCTTCAGCACCTGGTCCGGGTCGCCGACGATGGCCGCACCGCAGCCGGACCGCGCGCGGCCGATGCCGGTCCAGAGGTTCTCCTCGGCAAAGCCTTCGTCGTCGGCGGCCTCGCGGATTTCGGCCTGGCGGCGCACGCCGACGGAGGCGTGGTCGAGCGAGCGCTTTCGGATGGCCTCGCCTGCCCCGTCATCGAGGCGGGACAGGAGCCGACGGGCGGCGGCGCGGGCCTCGGCCTCGGTCTCGCGGACGATCACGTGGACACGATAACCGAATTTCAGCGTGCGGCCGCGCCGGGCTGCGCGGGCGGTCATGTCGGCGATGATGGACTTCACCTCGTCCATGCGGTCGGGCCACATCAGGTAGACGTCGGCGGCCTCGGCGGCGGCCTCGCGCGCGTCTTCGGACAGGCCGCCGAAATAGAGTGGCGGGCAGCGGCCGGAGACGGTGCGGATGCCGGGCGGGTCGAGGTCGAAGCGGTAGTGCTGGCCCTCGAGCTTCAGGCGCTCGCCGTTCAGCGAGGCCATGAGGAGCTTCATGATCTCGACGGTGCGGCCATAGCGCGGGGCGGAGGCGAGCACCTCGCCGGGCATCTCGCTCGAGATGATGTTGATGGTCAGCCTGCCCTCGAGCATGCGGTCGAGGGTGGCAAGCTGGCGGGCGAGCTGCGGGGGCCAGACCTCGCCGCAGCGCACGGCGACGAGCAGGCGCATGCGTTTGAGCTGCGGGGCGATGGCGGCCGCGAAGGCGACCGTGTCGATGCCGAGCGTGTAGCCCGAGGGCAAGAGGATGTTGTCGAAGCCGCCCTTCTCGGCGGTGAGCACGATGTTGCGGCAGTGCTCGTAGCTGGCGCGCAGGCTGGGATCGGGGACACCGAGGAACTCGTAGTCATCGTCGCAGAGGGCCGAGAACCAGGAGACTTCGCAGGGCTTCATGGCATGGGCACTCCCCTTGCGGCGACGACGAGGGAATACCACTCGGCGCGGGACAGGTTGATCTTCAGGGCGTCGGTTGCCGCCGCGATGCGCTGGGGGTTCTGTGTCCCCAGAATGGGGATGGGGCGCGCGGGGTGGCGCAGCACGAAGGCAAGCGCCACGGCGCTGCGCGTCGTGCCGTGGGAGGCTGCCAGCTCGTCGAGCCTTGCATTGACCCGGCGGGTTGCCGGGTCGGCTGCGTCGACGCCGTCGGCGAGCTTGCCGCCACCCAGCGGCGACCAGGCGAGCGGGGTCATGCGGGCCTCCATCGCGAGGTCCAGCACGCCGTCGAAGGCGGGCTCGACCGCCAGGGCCGAGAACTCGGGCTGCAGGGTTGCCAGCGGGAAGCCGAGATGGCGCTGCAGGAGGCGCGTCTGACCGGTCGTGTAGTTGGAGACGCCGGCCTCGCGGATCTAGCATGCCTCGCGCAGGCGGGTGAGCGCGCCGGCCAGCTCCTCCGCGAGCGTCAGCACGTAGGGGCGGTGGACCTGGAAGAGGTCGAGCACGCCGGTGCGCATGCGCTTCAGCGAGGCCTCGCACGAACGGATCACGGCCTCAGCGCCCGAGTCATAGGGGATGCCCGGGATGATGCCGAACTTGGTCGCGAGCACCATGCGCCCGCGCAGGCCCGGGGTCTGGCTGAGGACGCGGCCGAGCAGGTCCTCCGATTCGCCGAAGGCCTGCCCGCCCCAGTCGAGGCCGTAGACCGCGGCCACGTCGATCAGGTTCATGCCGGCGGCAAGGGCTGCCTCGATGCGGGCGCGGGCGGCGGGCACGTCATTGCCCACGAAGCGCCAGAGGCCATAGGCGATGGGGCCCACCTTCAGGCCGGACTGGCCGAGGGGGCGGAGGCTTGCGTGCGTGCTCATGCTTTCCGTTCTTGTGCGTGTCATGTATTTGACGCGGAAAGCATGCGGCAGACAAGGGCGGGATGGCCCCTTGCGGAGGATGGGACTTGAGGAAAATTCGTTATGGCCTGATCGGCACGGGGATGATGGGCTATGAGCACATCAACAACCTGAAGCTCATGCCCGAGGCCGAGATCGCGGGGATCACCGACCCGGAGCCGAACTCGATCCTGATGGCGCAGGCATTCCTGGGTGACGGCCTGCGGGAGAGCGTGAAGGTCTATCCCGACCGGCAGGCGATGCTGGCTGATCCTTCGATCGACGCCGTCCTGATCTCGTCGCCCAACTTCACGCATGCGGCGATCCTGCGTGACGTGCTGAAGACCGACAAGCATGTGCTGTGCGAGAAGCCGCTCGCCACCACACTGGACGACGTGCGCGACATCCGCGCGCGTGCGCGGGGACACAAAGGCGTGTTCTGGGTCGGCATGGAGTACCGCTACATGCCGCCAGCCGCGCGCTTCATCGCCGACGTGCACGCCGGGCGCATCGGCAGGCTGCAGATGCTGGCCATCCGCGAGCACCGCTTCCCGTTCCTCAAGAAGGTCGGCGACTGGAATCGCTTCGCGGAGAATACCGGGGGCACGATGGTGGAGAAGTGCTGCCATTTCTTCGACCTGATGCGGCTCATCGTCCGGGCAAAGCCGGTGCGCGTGTTCTGTTCCGGGGCGATGGATGTGAACCACCTCGACGAACGCTATGGCGGGCGGGTTCCCGACATCATCGATAATTCCTACACGATCGTGGACTTCGACAATGGCGTGCGGGCGATGCTTGACCTTTGCATGTTCGCCGAGGGCTCGAAGAACCAGGAAGAGATCGCGGCGGTCGGTGACACGGGAAAGCTCGAGGTCTTCATTCCGGACGGGAACCTGGTCTTCAGCCCGCGTACGCCCCGCGGGCCGGTGAGCGAGCATGTCGCGGTTGACGAGACGGCGCTCAAGGCCGGCACGCATCACGGGGCGAGCTATTACCAGCACCAGGCGTTCCTGCGCGCGGTGACGGGCCAGGGCCCGGTGGATGTCACGGCCGAGGACGGCTACGAGGCTGTGCTCATGGGCATGGCGGCGGAGATCTCGGCGCGCGAGAAGCGGTCGGTGGCGATGGCGGAGCTTGCGGGCTGAGGCGCCTTTCCGGTCAGCGTATGTCCTTGTAAAGCTCGGGCCGGAGTGCCCTGAGGCGGAAGATGAGCATGCGGTCGGAGTAGCGCCGGCGCTGGCCGACAACCTGTCCCCGATAATAGACGTCCTCGCTCCAGCCATCGCGGCCGCGGCGGTCGGCCTCGGCCTCGAGCGTGTCGGCAGCCATGGCCAGCGCCTCGTCCCAGAGGGTGGCGAAGTCCTTGTCCTCGCGGCGCCTTGCATAGACCGAGCGGCGCGCCAGGCTGGCGCGCGCGCAGGCCTCACAGACGCTGACGCCTTCGGACAGGAGGTGGAGAAAGAGGGCTTCCTTCGCTGATCTGTCAGCGGGATCAATGTCTTGCACAGTGTTTGTGCAAGGCTGCGGGGCGGGTGACACGATAGCGAGCCTTGGGGTGTTCATCGGGGTCCTTTTTTCGGGGATGGGCCTGCGGCGAAGACGGGGTCGGGGGCTTCGCGGGCGGGTGAATGATGGATTGGAACAATACATGAACGCCGGCAT
>DAISVV010000170.1:0-7065 GCA_036840015.1 Micropepsaceae bacterium | reverse complement strand
TCTACTGTGCCCGCGTGGCGACTGAATTCCGCCAGCGCTTCCACAAGGACGTCGTTGTCGACATCTTCTGCTACCGCCGCTTCGGCCACAACGAGACCGACGAGCCGGCGTTCACCCAGCCGCTGATGTACCGGCAGATCAAGTCGCACCCATCGACGCTCTCGCTCTACAGCCGGCGCCTGGTCGAAGAGGGCTCGGTGTCGGCCGATGAATACGAGGCGATGAAGCAGGCCTTCGAGAAGCGCCTCAACGAGGCGTTCGAAGGTGCGTCCTCCTTCAAGCCGAACCGTGCCGACTGGCTCGATGGCGCCTGGGCCGGCATGAGCCCCGCCGAAGGCGACGAGCGCCGCGGCAACACGGCTGTTCCCGTCGACACGCTGAAGCGCGTGGGTGCCGCACTGACCTCCGTGCCGTCGACGTTCAACGCACACAAGACCGTCCAGCGCCTCCTTCAGCAGAAGGCGCAGATGCTCGAGACGGGCGAAGGCATCGACTGGGCAACGGCCGAGGCACTCGCCTTCGGCACGCTCCTCGACGAGGGCTATCACGTCCGCCTCGAGGGCCAGGACGCGGGCCGCGGCACCTTCAGCCAGCGCCATGCTGCCCTGGTCGACCAGTCGACCGAGGAACGCTACTACCCGCTGCTGAATGTTCGCGAGGGGCAGGGCGATTTCGAGGTCATCGACTCGCTCCTTTCCGAAGAGGCAGCCCTCGGCTTCGAGTATGGCTACGCGCTGGCCGAGCCCAGGGCGCTTGTCATCTGGGAAGCGCAGTTCGGCGACTTTGCCAACGGCGCCCAGGCCATCATCGACCAGTTCATCACCTCCGGTGAGCGCAAGTGGCTGCGCATGAACGGCCTTGTGATGCTTCTGCCCCACGGCTACGAGGGGCAGGGACCCGAGCATTCATCAGCCCGCCTCGAGCGCTTCCTGCAGCTCTGCGCGGAAGACAACGTGCAGGTGGGCAATATCTCGACGCCAGCCAACTATTTTCATGCCCTGCGCCGGCAGATCCATCGCAACTTCCGCAAGCCCCTGATCCTGATGACGCCGAAGTCGCTCCTGCGCCACAAGCGCTGCGTCTCGAAGCTGTCGGAATTCGGGCCGGGAACATCGTTCCATCGCCTCCTGCACGATGACGCTCAGACCCTGCCGGGCTCGACGATCGCGCTGAAGGAAGACGGAAAGATCCGCCGCCTGATCATGTGCTCCGGCAAGGTCTACTACGACCTTCTCGAAGAGCGTGAGAAGCGCGGCATGGACGATGTCTATCTTCTGCGCATCGAGCAGTTCTATCCCTTCCCCGCGCGTTCGCTCGTCACCGAACTGACGCGCTTCAGGAATGCGGACATGGTCTGGGCCCAGGAAGAGCCCAAGAACATGGGCGCGTGGAGCTTCATTGAACCGAACATCGAATGGGTGCTTGGACGCGTGGGCGCAAAGTCCGCACGCGCCCGTTACGTGGGACGTCCTGCCGCCGCATCGCCGGCTGCAGGCCAGATGAGCCGTCACCAGGCAGAGCTGAAAGCCCTGCTCGACGATGCCTTTTCCTCCTGAGGACAAGAGAACAGGAACATGACGACTGAAATTCGCGTTCCAACCCTGGGCGAGTCCGTGACGGAAGCAACCGTCGCCAAGTGGCTCAAGAACAAGGGCGACGCCGTGCGTGCGGACGAGCCGATTGTTGAACTCGAGACCGACAAGGTCACCGTAGAGGTGCCAGCCCCGGGCAACGGCGTGCTGTCCGAAATCGTTGCGGCACCGGGCGCGACCATCGCCGTTGGCGCAATCCTCGGCCTGATCGGCGAGGGCAGTGGCGCCGCCGCCGCTTCGCCGAAGGCAGCTCCCCCCGCGCAGCCTGCCAGGGCACCCGCGGCGCCCGCCAAGCCTGCAGCCGCGGCCCCCGTGCTCAGCCCCTCGGCACGCAAGCTCGCCGAGGAAAACCGCATCCAGCCCGCCGCCGTCGCAGGCTCCGGCCGCGATGGTCGGGTCATGAAGGGCGATGTCCTCGCTGCAATCGAGGCGAGGGCTGCAGAGCCGCGCGCGGTTCAGGTCACCCCCGCCGGGCCGCGTCCCCAGGCTGTCCGCGAGGAGCGCGTGACGATGTCGCGCCTGCGCAAGACCATTGCGCTGCGCCTGAAGGAAGCCCAGCACACCGCCGCCATGCTCACGACCTTCAACGAGGTCGACATGTCAGCCGTGATGCACCTGCGTTCGGCGCACAAGGACACATTCGAGAAGCGCCACGGCGTCCGCCTGGGCTTCATGAGCTTCTTCGTGAAGGCTTGCATCGTCGCACTGAAGGAAATCCCGACGGTCAACGCCGAGATCGAAGGCGACGATATCGTCTACAAGAACTACTACGACATCGGCGTGGCCGTCGGCACCGAGCGTGGCCTTGTCGTTCCGGTCGTCCGCGATGCGGACCAGCTGACGTTGGCCGGGATCGAGAAGCGGATCAACGATTTTGGCCTGCGCGCGCGGGACAACAAGCTGAAGCTCGAGGAACTGCAGGGCGGCACCTTCACCATCTCGAACGGTGGCGTCTACGGCTCGCTCATGTCGACCCCGATCCTGAATGCGCCGCAGTCCGGCATCCTCGGGATGCACAAGATCGAGCAGCGCCCGGTCGCCATCGATGGCAAGGTCGAGATCCGTCCCATGATGTATCTTGCGCTGTCCTATGATCACCGCCTCGTCGACGGCAAGGAAGCAGTCACCTTCCTCGTTCGCGTCAAGGAATGCCTCGAAGCACCTGAACGCATGATTTTGGAAGTCTGAATGAGCGATCAATATGACGTCGTCGTCATTGGCGGCGGTCCCGGTGGCTACAATGCCGCCATTCGCCTGGGCCAGCTGGGCAAGCGCACCCTGTGTGTCGAGAAGCGCGGCACGCTGGGCGGCACCTGCCTGAACGTGGGCTGCATCCCTTCGAAGGCCCTCCTGCAGGTCTCGGCTCTTTTCGACGAGACGAAGAGCCATTACGGTGCCCTCGGTATCCGCACGGGCGAGGTCAGCTACGACCTGCCAGCCATGATGGGGCACAAGGACAAGACGGTAGATGGCCTGACCAAGGGCATCGAGTTCCTGTTCAAGAAGAACAAGGTCGAATACGCCGTCGGCACCGGCACCTTCGCGGGCGGCCGCAAGGTCGAGATCCGCGGCAATGACGGCTCGACGCGCACCGTGGAAGCCGCGGCCATCATCATCGCAACCGGCTCGGAGCCAACGCCGTTACCGGGCGTCGAGATCAACGAGAAGGATGTCGTCTCCTCGACCGGCGCCCTCACGCTAAAGGAAGTGCCCAGGCGCCTGCTCGTCATTGGCGGGGGCTATATCGGCCTCGAGATGGGATCCGTCTGGCGTCGCCTCGGCAGCCAGGTCACGGTGGTCGAGTATCTCGATCGCATCACGCCCGGCCTCGACGGCGAGGTCGGCAAGCAATTCCAGCGGATCCTCTCAAAGCAGGGCATGACCTTCCGCCTTGGCATGAAAGTGGTCGGCGTGGAGCGCAAGGCTGGCGCACTGCATGTCTCGGTCGAACCCGCCGCCGGCGGTGCACGCGAGGTGATCGAAACCGACATCGTGTTGTCTTCGATCGGCCGCCGTCCGTTCACGGGCGGTCTCGGGCTCGAGAAAGTGGGCCTCACCCCCGACGCACGCGGGCGCATCCCCGTCAATGGCCACTACGAGACATCCGTGAAAGGCGTTTACGCCATTGGTGACGTGATCGAAGGCCCCATGCTCGCCCACAAGGCCGAGGACGAGGGTGTTGCCGTCGCCGAGATCATCGCAGGCCAGGCCGGACACGTGAACTATGAGGCCATTCCCTCCGTGGTCTACACCCACCCGGAAGTCGCCGCAGTCGGCAAGACCGAGGAAGAACTGAAGGCCGCAGGCATCGCCTACAAGTCCGGCAAGTTCATGTTCGCCGCCAACTCCCGCGCGCGCGCCAATGGCTCGACCGAGGGCTTCGTGAAGATCCTCGCGGACGCGACAACCGACCGGATCCTCGGCGTCCACATGATCGGCCCCGAGGTCGGTAACATGATCGCCGAGGCGGCGCTTGCCATCGAGTTCCAGATGGCCGCCGAGGACATCGCCCGCCCCTGCCACGCCAACCCGACGCTCAGCGGAGCCATTCGCCAGGCGGCCATGGCCGTAGGCGGCTGGACGATGCAGTCCTGACGGAAGGCGCGGACCGCCTCTGCCTCAATTCGGGCAAATTTGTGATGTGAGATGAGACCGTCGTGCTTCACAGCACGGCGGTTTTTTCAGTTTGTCACCCGAAGGGGAGGCAGGGATCATGTGGGAACCAAGGGGCGTTGGCGTGGCCATGGGCTGGATCGCGGCCGCAGCCATGGCGATCTACTTCATGCACGAGGACATGATCCGCGCCGGCCTGTTCGGCGAATCCTGCGCCCTCCATGGCCTTGGGTCATGGAGTTGCGGCTTCCTGCCCAAACTCGCGGTCTGGCTGCCCCAGATGTTCGTCTACTTCCTGACGCACCCCTTCGAATACGACGCCAGATTCGACTGGATCGGCCTCGACTACGCCACGATGTGGATGGGCTCGCCCGTCGCCTGGTGGGTGGCGATCCTCGCAACGAACTACTGGGTCTGGAAGCTGAACCGCCTCTGAGGGTTCTAGGCGCCCGATTTCGCCCGCGGGTGCGCCCGGGCATAGACTTGCATGAGATGGCTCTCGTCGACGCTCGTGTACCTTTGCGTCGTCGACAGGGACGCATGCCCCAGCAACTCCTGGATCGCGCGCAGGTCGCCTCCTGCGGCCAGGAGATGCGTTGCAAACGCATGCCGCAGCGCATGGGGTGTCGCGGTTTCCGGCAGGCCCAGCCCACGCCGCAGGTTCATCATGAGGCCTTGCACGATACGCGGATTGAGCCGCTTGCCCCGCGCCCCGTGGAAAAGCGGATCCTCAGGCAGGGCGCCGAAGGGGCACTGCCGCAGATACGCATCGATGGCATCGCGCGCCTGCGGCAGGATCGGCACCACGCGCTGCTTGTTGCCCTTGCCCGTGATCACGAGCGCCTCGCCAAGCGGCAACACGGCCCGGTTCAGCCCCAGCGCCTCCGAGATGCGCAAGCCCGCGCCGTAGAGCAGGGTCAGGATCGCAACATTGCGCGCCGCCACCCATGGCTCGCGGCCGATGATCTCTGCCTCGTCGATGAGCGCCTCGGCACCCGCTACCGAAACAGGCTTGGGCACCGATGGCGGCAGCTTCGGTGGCCGGACACGCCGGATGGCGATGTTCTCGACCCAGCCCTGTTTCTCGAGAAACACGAAGAAGGTACGCAAGGCAGAAACGGCGCGCGCCACGCCACGGGGACCAAGCCCGTCCTCCCGCCTCAGCGCAAGCCACCCGCGAACGTCGCCAGCACTGGCTTGCGCGAGCGCTGCAAGGTCGACCTCCGCGCCCAGGTGCTGTTGCAGGAAAGCAAGGAAGCCGCCCACGTCGTGCGTATAGGCATCGACCGTCTTGGGCGACAGGCGGCGCACATGGGTCATCTGTGCACGCCAGGCCTGGAAAGCCGCCTCGGCGTTCATGGCGTCATTTGCGCGGCACGGTCTGCCCGGTCTTCTCCCAGTCCGCAAGGAACGCAGCCAGCCCCTTGTCGGTCAGCGCATGCTCGACCAGTTGGCGGAAGACGCCGGGCGGCAGTGTTCCCACGTCCGCGCCGGCCTTCGCCGCCTCGGTCACATGCACCGGCGTGCGGATCGATGCCGCAAGGATCTCCGTGTCGAGCCCCATGTAGTTGTCATAGATCTTCCGGATGTCGCGAATGAGCTGCATCCCGTCCTCGCCGATGTCATCCAGCCGGCCGATGAACGGCGACACGAACGTCGCTCCGGCCTTCGCCGCCAGGAGCGCCTGGTTCGCGCTGAAGCACAGCGTGACATTGACCATCGTCTCCTCGTCCGTCAGCGTCCGGCACGCACGCAGCCCCGCCCAGGTCAGCGGGACCTTGACGGCGATGTTTTCCGCAATCTTGGCCAGCGCCCGGCCCTCGGCGATCATGCCCTCGGCATCGGTGGCCGTAACCTCGGCGCTCACCGGTCCATCGACCAGGTCGCAGATTTCGGCGATCGCATCCGTGAACTTGCGGCCCGACTTGGCGATCAGCGTCGGATTTGTCGTTACCCCGTCGATCAGCCCCGTCTGGGACAGCTCCCGGATCTCGCCGACATCTGCAGAATCAATGAAGAACTTCATGACGCTTGACCTTTGCTGTGCGGTACGATGGACCTTACCTCATGACCGCTGATTTCGGACAGCCTCCCGATCCCGCGCCTGTGGACGGCACGACGGTGGGCGTCATCGTGCCACGCCCGCTGAAGGGGCCGCTCGACTACCGCGTGCCAGCCGGCATGCAACTCGCGCGCGGCGACATTGTCGAGGTGCCCCTCGGCCGCTCGGGGGCCGCGCTGGGCATCGTGTGGGGCCCAGCGGAAGGGAAATTGCCGCCCGAACGCCTGAAGCCCGTCGCGCGCCGCTTCGACGCTGCCCCGCTGAAGGAGAACATCCTGCGCTTCATCGACAGGGTGGCCGCCTATGTCATGGTTTCGACGGGCGAGATCGCCAAACTCGTCCTGCGTGCCCCTGATGCGCTCGAACCCGAGCCCGCGCGCAAGGCCCTGCGCCTCGGCCCGCACGCGCCCGACCGGCTGACCGATGCCCGAGCCCGCGTGATGGCGATTGCCGCCGATGGCCTCGCCCGGCGCAGCAGCGAGCTCTGCGCCGAGGCAGGTGTCACGACCGAAGTGGTCCGCGGCCTCGTCCGTATGCGGGCGCTCGAGGAAGTGACGCTCCCGCCCGAGCCGGCAGCCCGCACACCTGACCCGTCCTTTGCAGGCCCGACCCTGTCCACGGCCCAGTCTGCCGCCGCCGCCCACATGATCCGGGCCGTGAACGCGTCCACCTTCGAGGCCATCCTCCTTGATGGTGTCACCGGATCAGGCAAGACCGAGACCTATTTTGAAGCCATCGCAGCCGCCCTCATGCGCGGTCGGCAGGCGCTCATACTCCTGCCCGAAATCGCGCTCACCG
>DAISVV010000169.1:0-7082 GCA_036840015.1 Micropepsaceae bacterium | reverse complement strand
CGCGCCCGGTGAGGCAGTTCGAGGCCGAGGCGCGCAATCTTGTGATGCGGGGCGTGCGCGAGATCACGCGGCGTGGCCAGAACGTCAATGCCTATCATGGCGATGACGGGAATGGCGGGGAGTGCGGGCTCGGGCAGCTTGTCGAGGTTCTTTCGCAGGTCGAGGGGCTAGAGCGGATCCGCTACACCACCAGCCACCCGCGCGACATGGATGATGCGCTCATCCATGCCCATCGCGTGAACGACAAGCTGATGCCGTTCCTGCATCTGCCAGTCCAGTCGGGATCGGACCGCATCCTTGCCGCCATGAACCGTGGCCATACGCGAGAGATGTATGTCGAGCTGGTGGCCCGCATCCGGGCGGCCCGGCCGGACATTGCCTTGTCCTCGGACTTCATCGTCGGCTATCCGGGCGAAACCGACGAGGATTTCGCGCAGACCATGGACCTGATCCGGACTGTGGGGTTCGCGCAGTCCTTTTCCTTCAAGTATTCGCCGCGACCCGGCACCCCGGCCTCGGCCGAGCGCAAGCAGGTGCCGGAGGAGACCAAGGCCCGGCGGCTCGAGATCCTGCAGGCCGAATTGACGGCGCAGATGCGCCGCTTCTTCGAGGATTGTGTCGGCCGCCGGTTCGACATCCTGCTGGAGAAGCCCGGTCGCCATCCCGGGCAGATGATCGGCCGCAGTCCCTATCTCCAGAGCGTCAATGTCCTTGCGCCCGATGCGCGCATCGGAGATTTCGTGACGGTCGATATCGTCGCCGCCCTGCCCAACAGCCTGAAGGGCGAGCTGGCGGGTCGCGGTGGTTCAAGGCAGGTTGGAAGAAATTGACATTCAAATCGAAGCGACAGATCCACAGCGGACAGGCGACACAGGTCGAGTTTGACGACAATTCCGTGCTTGCCCGCATTGTCGGTCCGCACAACCTGCACCTGTCGGAGATCGAGCGGCGGCTCGAGATCTCGATTGCCCATCGGGGCAACCGGCTTGTGCTGCAGGGGCCGTCCACATCGAGGGCCCATGGCGCGCAGGTGCTGCGCGACCTGTATGCCTACGCGCTTGCCGGACATGACATTTCATCGAGCGACGTCGAACGCGCGATCAACCTTGGCCTCGGGTCGGAGTCGGTGGCGGCGAAGTCCGGCGTCTTCGCCACGCCCAAGCGCGTCATCTCGGCCCGCACGCCTGGGCAGGCGCGTTACATCGAGGCGCTGACCCACCATGACCTGGTCTTCGGGCTTGGACCTGCCGGCAGCGGCAAGACCTACCTGGCTGTTGCTGCCGGCGTGGCGCTGCTGTCACGCGGGGCTGTCGACCGGTTGATCCTCTCGCGGCCTGCCGTCGAGGCGGGGGAGCGGCTCGGCTTCCTGCCGGGCGACATGAAAGAGAAGGTCGATCCCTACCTGCGCCCGCTCTATGACGCGCTGCACGACATGCTGCCCGGCGACCAGATCCAGCGCCGGCTGGACGAGGGCGTGATTGAGGTTGCGCCGCTTGCGTTCATGCGCGGGCGCACGCTTTCGCATTGCTACGTGATCCTTGACGAGGCGCAGAACACGACGCCGCAGCAGATGAAGATGTTCCTGACGCGGCTCGGCGAGGGATCGCGGATGGCCGTGACGGGCGATCCGACACAGACTGACCTTTCGCCCGGACAGATGTCGGGCCTCGCAGAAGCGCGGGACGTGCTGGCGGGTGTCGAAGGGGTGGCGACGGTCGAGCTCCAGGAAGAGGATGTTGTGCGTCATCCCATGGTCCGGCGGATCGTGCGCGCCTATGCGGCGCATGACCGGCTGAAGGCCGCGTCGCCGGGCGCCCGGCGCCAGCCAGGCTGAGGCAATGGCGCGCGGCGGGATCAAGACCGAGATCCTCATCGAGGCTGCGGCGTGGAAGACGGCCTGGCCGCGATTGCGCATGGACATCCGGGCCCTTGCCAAGGCGCTGGCTGCGTCCGAGGCGTTCTCAGGGTGCGAGGGCGGTGGACAGTTCGTCGTCGTGCTCGCCGATGACCGGCGTCTGCACGACCTGAACAAGCGGTTCCGGGGGAAGGACAAGCCCACGAATGTGCTGTCCTTTCCTGATGCCGAGGCCCCCTTTGGCGGCATTGCCCTGTCGCTCGAGACCATCAAGCGTGAGGCCCGCGAACAGGGAAAACCACTCATTAACCATTCCAAGCATATGATTTTGCATGGTTTTCTTCATTTGCTGGGTCATGATCACCAGCGGGCTCGCGACGCCCGCTTGATGGAGGGCCTCGAAACCGCCATCCTTGCGTCCATGAGCATTCCTGATCCCTACCAAGCCAAGGGTCGTCCCCGTGCCTGACCCATCGGCGGGGCCGTTGCCCGGCACAAAGCCAACCGAACACATTCGCACCACGTCCTGGCCTTCAGCGCTTGTCACGCTCGTCAACCGGCTGCTGCGCCGACGGGACGAGTCGGCGCAGTTGCGTGAAAGCCTCGAGGAGGTCATCGAGCAGAGCGAGGCGGAAGATCGTCCGCTTGCCCGCGAAGAGCGATCGATGATGCTCAACATTCTCCAATTCGGGGAATTGACTGTTGCCGACATCATGGTGCCGCGGGCGGACATCATCGGGGTCGAGGCCAGCACCCCGCTCGATGCGCTGGCGCGCATCTTCCGTGATGCTCAGCATTCGCGCCTGCCGGTCTACCGGGAGTCGCTCGACCATCCGCTCGGCATGGTCCACATCAAGGACCTGATCGGGCTTGCCGTTCCCGAAAGCGAGGGCGCTCCTCATCCCAAGACGATCCAGGACATCAGGCGTGACGTGCTGTTCGTGCCGCCGTCGATGCCGGTCGTCAACCTGCTGGTCAAGATGCAGTCCACCCGGGTCCACCTGGCGCTTGTCATCGACGAGTACGGCGGGACCGACGGCCTTGTCTCGATTGAGGACATCGTTGAGCAGATCGTCGGCGACATCGAGGACGAACATGACACGGATGAGGCGCAGACCATCGTCCCGCGGGGTCCGGGCGAGTTCGATGCGAGTGCGCGCACCGACCTTGAGGAACTGGAGAAGCTTGTCGGCTTCAGCCTTGCCGACGAGGACAAGGCAGAGGAGATCGACACGCTTGCAGGCCTTGTCTTCTCGCTGGTGAGCCGCGTGCCGCAGCGCGGCGAGATCGTGCAGCATCCGGCGGGCGTCGAGTTCGAGGTCCTCGAGGCCGATCCGCGCCGGCTGCGCAGGCTACGCGTACGCGTGGTCAAGCCATCGGGGGCGGCACAGGCGTCACCGGCAGATACCGGCGCGGTGCGCGTGCCGGCCGAGGCCGATGGCTAGCTTGTCGGGATTTCTGCCGCGGCTTTTGTCGCTGGTCCAGTTCGTCCAGGGCCTGGGTGGCTGGCGGCGCCTCATCTTCCTGGCGGCGGCTGGTGGCGCTTCAGCCCTCGGATTTGCACCGCTGCACCTCTGGCCGCTCTGGTTCCTTGCCCTCCCCGTGTTCGCCCTGTTCCTCGACGGGCTTAGAAATGAGCGGCCGTACCGGGCGTTTGTCGCGGGGTGGGCGTTCGGCTTTGGCCAGTTCCTCGTGGGCATGCACTGGATCGGTTATCCGTTTGTGGTCGACACGGACCGGCATGCGTGGATGCTTCCCTTTGTCGTGGCTCTGTTTCCGGCAGGCCTTGCCATCTTCTGGGGCCTTGCAGCGCTTGCCGCGCGGATGATGCGGCTCGAGGGTCCCGGGCGTGTCCTTGCCCTTGCGGCCCTGCTGGGCGCGGCGGAGTGGCTGAGAGGGCATGTGCTGACCGGCTTGCCGTGGAACCTCTCAGGCTATGTCTGGACGGGTTCAGACGCGATGATCCAGTCGGCGTCCCTCTACGGGGCCTATGGGCTCAGCCTTGTCACCTTGCTTGCGGCACTGGCGCCGCTGCTTGCGCTGAATTCCGACGGATCGCGCCGCGCCCGCGGCGGGTGGCTTGCGCTGGGCGGGGTCGGCATCGTTGCCGGGCTCTTTGTCTTCGGGAGCCTGCGCCTGCCGGCGGGGGCGGTGGCGGAGGTCGAGAACGTGCGGCTTCGGCTGGTCCAGCCCAATGTGCCGCAGCACGAGAAGTGGAAGCCCGAGCTGACCATTCGCAACTGGGAGCGCCTCGTGCAGCTCACGGCGGCACCGGGTCTCGCGCAGGACAGCGTCGTGGTATGGCCGGAGGCTGCACCGCCGTTCATGCTCCTGACCACGGAAGGTGCGCTTGAAGTTGTTGCGTCACTGCTGCCTGACAGTGCCGTGCTCCTGACGGGAACGCAGCGCGTCGAGCGCGGTGACACCAGCCGCTACTTCAACAGCATGGTGGCGGTCGACGGCACGGGTGCGGTGCGTGCCACCTATGACAAGTCGCACCTTGTGCCCTTTGGCGAATACCTGCCGTTCTATGGCTTGCTTGAGCCCCTCGGCATCACGCAGCTGACCGGCATGCGAGGCGGCTTCACGCAGGGCGAGGGCGTGCGGACGATCCGGGTGCCCGGCCTGCCTTCGCTTGGCGTGCTGATCTGCTACGAGATCATCTTTCCGGGCGCCGTGGTCGAGGCAGGGGCGCGGCCGCAATGGCTCGTCAACATGACCGATGACTCGTGGTTTGGCCCGTGGGCCGGTCCCTACCAGCATCTCGATATCGCGCGCGTGCGCGCGGTGGAGGAGGGGTTGGCGGTCGCCCGTGCAGCAAATACAGGGGTTTCGGCGGTGATCGACCCCTATGGGCGAATCATCTCTTCACTCGGCCTCGGCAAGTCAGGTGTTGTGGATGCTTCATTACCCGGTGCGATTGAGCCCACGATTTATTCCTTCGCCAGAGACGCGATTTTTTTCCTGCTGCTGATCATTTTTGCCTTTGCTGGAGCTGTTTTTTCGCGTGCTACCCCTTAAAGGCAGTTGACCATCGCGAGTGCATCCCTTTATCTCGCGTGTATTGAGACCGGATGACTACTGGGGGTCGCTTGGTTTCCAAGACCGCTTGCGTGGGGCGCAGCGGGCATGATCCCCGAAGTATCCTTTCTGGCGTTGCGTTCGCCAGGACTCAACCATAGCGGGGGCAAGGCCACCAGTCATAGGTGGCTGCCGAAAACGACGTTCAATCGTTGGCGTTCTGTCAGGGCTGCTGGTGGCTTCAGGCGGGCGTCGTGTCGTACAAAGGAGTCCCCCCTTGGCCAAGAAGCAACCCTCATCTGTTGACGCCCACGTTGGTAGCCGCGTTCGCCTGCGCCGCATGCTCATTGGCATGAGCCAGGAAAAGCTCGGCGAACTGCTGGGCCTTACGTTCCAGCAAGTCCAGAAGTACGAGAAGGGCGCGAACCGCATCGGTGCGAGCCGCCTCTACGATATCGCGACCATCCTCGGTGTCCCGGTGTCCTATTTCTTCGATGACATCTCGGCAGACCAGGGTGTCCGCCGCACAAACGGGCAGGCCCCGGCTGTGGATATCGAAGCGGGCCCGTACATGATGGAATTCCTTTCCAGTGCGGAAGGCTTCCAGCTGGTGCGTGCCTTCACGAAAATCACGGATCCGCGGGTGCGCAAGCGCATGCTGGACCTCGTCAAGTCCCTCACGGGCGACGAAGAGGCCGCATTCCCGGATTTCCGCGTTGTCGAGCTGCGTGAAGCGCAACGCGCTTGACGTAACCGGCCATTACTGAGAGAAAGCCGCGCTTTTCGCGTTCGCGATCAGCGCGGCTTTTTCATTTTTCCCGGCAGCAAAGACATGTCATCCCGCAAAAACTACCTGTTCACCAGCGAGTCGGTCTCCGAGGGCCATCCGGACAAGGTGTGCGACCGGATTTCGGATTCGATCGTTGACCTGTTCCTCAAGCACATGCCCGAGGCGCGGGTGGCGCTCGAAACGCTGGCGACGACGAACCGCGTCGTGCTGGCCGGCGAAGTGCGCGGCCCGGATGCGGCCGGCCATGAACAGATGATCGAGACCGCCCGCATGGCGATCAAGGACATCGGCTACGACCAGGAAGGCTTCGACTGGCGCAAGGCCCGGATCGAGTGCCTGGTCCACGCCCAGTCCGCCGACATCGCGCAGGGCGTCGATGCGGCCGGCAACAAGGACGAGGGTGCCGGCGACCAGGGCATCATGTTCGGCTATGCGTGCCGCGAGACGGACGAACTCATGCCGGCGCCGATCCATTATTCCCATCGCATCCTGAAGGCGCTGTCGGATGCGCGCCGCTCGGGCAAGGCGAAGGAGTTGCTGCCAGACGCCAAGAGCCAGGTGACGCTGCAGTATGAAAACGGCAAGCCCGTTCGCGCGACGAAGATCGTCGTCTCGACGCAGCATATCGAAGGGCTTGACCAGAAGGACGTCCGTGCGATCGTGAAGCCCTATATCGAGGCCACAATGCCGCAAGGCTGGATGTGCCCGGACGATGGCCTCTTCGTCAATCCGACGGGGCGTTTCGTGATTGGCGGACCGGATGGCGATACCGGTCTGACCGGCCGCAAGATCATCGTGGACACGTATGGCGGCGCCGCTCCGCACGGTGGCGGCGCGTTCTCTGGAAAGGACCCGACGAAGGTTGACCGGTCGGCCGCGTATGTTGCGCGCTATCTGGCGAAGAACGTGGTTGCGGCAGGCCTTGCCGAACGCTGCACGATCCAGATTTCCTATGCGATCGGTGTTGCGGACCCGATGTCGTTCTATGTCGACCTGCACGGTACCGGGCGTGTGGACGAGGCGAAGCTGGAAAAGGCGCTGCCCGAGATGGTCAGCCTGAAGCCGCGCGGCATCCGCGAGCACCTCAAGCTCAATCGTCCGATCTACGCGCGCACTTCTGCCTATGGCCATTTCGGCCGGGCGGCGGAAGCCGATGGCGGTTTCTCGTGGGAGCGCACGGACCTTGTTGCGCAGCTGAAGAGCCTTCTCGCCTGACGGATCACGCAAGGCGGCGCAGCGAGCTGCACGGGCGGCGCAAGGGGCGGCCGCTCAGCGCGCTTCAGCAGTCGCTCCTAGGCGAGCTCTTGCCCCGCGTCGGCATTCCGGAGGGGGCGCAGGGGCCCCGGGCGCAGTATAAAAGGGGGGGAGCGGGTGAGATAGGGGGTTGGGTTGGGGGGGGGGGGGGAAAATAGAAGC
>DAISVV010000168.1:0-7128 GCA_036840015.1 Micropepsaceae bacterium | reverse complement strand
GGCGCGGCGACGTCGGATTGGCTGCTGTCCACGGCATTGAAGCCGCGCGAGGCGCCACCGGGGTCGCGCTGCTTGAGCTTGGCCGAGAGCCGCTCCCACAGCGTGCGGTCCTTGCTGACGATCGCCACAACCTTTCCGGGACCCGCGGGTGGGCCGGCCTTGAAGCGGATCCTGCCTGCACCGAACTCCTTGGTTTCTCCCGGCTTGATGTAGGTACCGTCGAGTTTCACGTCAGCGTTGGGCGCGAGGAACGCGATGGAGCCGGCGCTGTCGATGTCGAACAGGATGACATAGCCCTCGGCGCCTGTGCTCGTGACCTGGACGCGGCGTTCATCGCCAAAGCGGACCACGCCCGGCGGCAGCAGCTTGATCTCGAGCGTGCTGTCATCGAGCGACCGGCCCGCGGCGGCAGGCGGGTTGGCCATCGCCATGATGGCATCGGAGACCACTTCCGTCGGCACGATGTCGCCGCCGTCGGTGGCGATGTCGAGTTCGGTGCCCGCGGGCAGTTCCTTCTTGATCCAAGCAGCGAAAGATGACAGGCGGGTGTAGACGCCGGGCACGCCCTGCTTGGCGCAGGTGCGGTCGCCATAGCTCACGAGGCCCACGGCCACCGGGCAGCCATCGGCGTCCTGTCGTGCGATGGGGCCACCGGAGTCGCCCGAACAGCTATCCTGTCCCTTGGTGGCGCCAGCGCAGATCTGGCTGGCAAGGCCCGGCGCGATGGGGCCCAGCGACGTGCGACAGGCGGCGGCATCGATCAGCGGCTGGCGCACTTCCTGCAGGATCGGCGTCGCGGCACGGCCACGTCCGCCGTCAGCCGTTTCGAAGGGCGTAAGGCCGCCCTCGTTGTCGGTCAGGCCAAATCCCGCGACGATCAGGCTGCCCGCCTCCGTCGTCGGGTCGGCCTTCGCTGCCGCTGAGAAGCGTGCCACGGGGCCGCGGGCCGGCACCTTCAGGCGCAGCAGCGCGATGTCTTCGCCCGAGACCACTTCCGGGTTCGTCTGCCATTTCTGGGGCATGCGCACGTCGATGACTTCGCGCACGTCATCAGCCGTCACCTTGCGAAGGTCATGCCGGCCCGTGACGATCTCGAACACGCCGCCAAACGACGCGCCGGAATTGCTCTCCCAGCGGCCTGATGCACTGTTGCGCGCGATCTTGAACTTGGTTGCGCCTGACATGCGCTCCTGGATGCAGTGGCCGGCGGTCGCAACCCATTCCGGGTGGATCAGGATGCCGCCGCAGAAATAGGTCGAGACCTGCTTGCCGTCGGAGGCTGTCTTCGTGGTGCGCAGCGCCACCAGGCCTGGCCAGTTGTCGATCAGCGCATCAGCGCCGCCGATGACGCGGCTGCCGGCTTCAGCGGGGTCGCGCTTGCAGACCTTGGGTCGCGGTGCGGGCTTTGCGGCGGAGGTTGTCGCGGGGGGCGCGGGGGGCTTGGCGGATGTGTCCTGCGCGGTCAGGCCGCGGCTGTCGGCGTCCGATGCTTCATCACTCTTGCTGAAGGGCGCCTGTGCGTTGGTCAAGACCTGCGTGCCGATCTCGGGACGATGGAGCAGGATCCACGTCACGCCCGCTCCGACAAGCAGGGCGCCAATAAACAGGCTGATTGTCCTGATGTTCATGCTGTCCCCTCATTCTGCGGCGGGATGCGTATCGGCCGCCTGTCCCCAACTGCTTTAACTGCCACCCGCGGCAGCAGTCCAGATGAATCTGGCTGCTGCACCCCATGCGGGGGGTGGGGGGGGGCGCGGCCGCTTCCTGTCTGTCGGACTGGGGGCGCAACTGCTGATCGAAACCGCCCCGTCGGGCTTCGTGCCGGGCATGTCGGCGGGCAGCGCCTTGGCTAACAACGGACGTCGGGTGGTTGCAGGGTTCATGGATGCCCCCCGGGGGTGGCCGCGTTGCACTGCTGCGCCTCCGGCCATGACGGAATGAAGGAATTGAGCAACTGGGGCCGTTGTTTGGGGGCGCGGCGTGACCCTAAAGCCTCTGTTGCAATTTCCGGACAAGGTCATACTGATCGTGGTCCCTTGCCGAGGTTGCGATGCCATGCCCAGACTTCTGATCTCCCTGTTTCTGACCCTCATGCTGGCCGCGTGTGCCACGGTTCCGGCGCCACAGGACGGAGCGCCGGCGGAGCGGACGGTATTGCTGGTTTCCATTGACGGGTTCAGGGCGGACTATATCGACCGCGGGATCACACCCGTGCTTTCGAAGCTGGCGTCCGAGGGCGTGCGCGCGAAGGCGATGCGGCCGTCCTTTCCAACGGTGACATTCCCGAACCACTACACGCTTGTTACGGGGCTGAGGCCCGATGAGCACGGGATCATCAACAACACGATGATCGATCCGGCGATCCCGGGCGACGTCTTCCGGCTCAGCGACCGCAAGGTGCTGGCCGATCCGCGCTGGTGGAATGGTGGCGAACCGATCTGGGTGACGGCGGCGAAGGCAGGCCTGCCGACGGCGACCCTGTTCTGGCCCGGCAGCGAGGTCGAAATCCGGGGACATCGCCCGGGTACGTGGCTGCCCTACGACGAGGAGATGCCCTATGCCAAGCGCGTCGATACCGTGCTTGGCTGGCTGGACCGGCCGCAAGGCCAGCAACCGCGCTTCATCACGCTCTATTTCGAGTCCGTCGATACCGAGGGCCACAATGGTGGGCCCGATAGCCCGGCGGTGAACAAGGCGCTCGGCGATGTCGATGCGGCGCTGGGGCAGCTTGTCGGGGGCCTTGCGGCGCGCAAGCTCGACACGCGGATCGACCTGATCATCGTGTCGGACCACGGGATGGCGGCGACCTCGGACACGCGGGCGATCGACCTTGACACGTTTGTCGACCGGACGTCGGCGCGTGTGGCCTGGATGTCGCGCCCCTACGTGGCGCTGGAGCCATCACCAGCGTTCACTGACGCGCAAGCCGCCCGGCTTCTCAAGCGGCACGAACGCTTCGAATGCTGGAAGAAAGAGAACATTCCCGCCCGCTTGAAGTTCGGCAAGCATCCGCGTGTGCCGGCCATTTTCTGCCTCGCGGACAATGGCTGGGTGTTCACCTCGTCGTCGCGGCCCGAGCGCTATCCGCTGACGGGCGGGGCCCATGGCTATGACCCGGCGCATCCCGACATGGACGGGCTGTTCGTTGCCCATGGACCGTCGTTCCGGCGGGGCGGCAGCCTTCCGGCTTTCGACAATGTCGATGTCCATCCGCTGATGCTGCATCTGCTGGGGCTCGGCGAGGTGTCGAGGGGGGCAGTGCCGGACACGGTTCGCCCGGCGCTGGCGCGCTAGCCCGCCCCTGGCCCACGGCTTGAACGGCGCCGTGGGCCGTGGTCTCTAGGCGGCATGACACAGTCCAGCTTTGCCCCGCGCAAGGGCATGACCGAGGCGGAGATTGCCGCCGCGGTTGACGCCATCCTCCTAGAGGCGACCCTCGAGGAGAAGGTCGCGATGATGTCGGGTCGCGGCTTCTTCAAGCAGTTCACCGAGAGCGGGAAGCGCTACGGGGCGCATCCCTATCGGGCGGGTGGCGGGCTTGAGCGGCTCGGCGTGCCGGCGCTCTACTTCACCGATGGCCCGCGCGGTGTTGCGCGCGGGCAGTCGACTTGCTTTCCCTGCTCCATGGCCCGCGGGGCCAGTTTCGACGTCGACCTCGAGCGTCGCATCGGCGAGGTGATGGGCATCGAGGCCCGCGCGCAGGGCTGCACCTTGTCGGGCGCGGTTTGCATGAACCTTCTGCGGCATCCGGCGTGGGGCCGCGCGCAGGAGACCTATGGCGAGGATCCGCACCATCTGGGTGAGATGGGAGCCGCACTTGCGCAGGGCATCCAGACGCACAACGTGGTCGCCACCGTGAAGCACTTTGCGCTGAACTCGATGGAGAATGCGCGCTTCAAGGTCGACGTCATCGCTGACGAACGCACGCTGCACGAGGTGTACCTGCCCCATTTCCGACGCGCGATTGAGGCAGGCTGTGCTTCGGTCATGAGCGCGTACAACAAGGTCAATGGCGCGTATTGCGGCGAGAACCGCGCACTCCTGACCGACATCCTGCGCAGCGAATGGGGCTTTGACGGGTTCGTCCACTCGGACTGGGTCTTTGGCGTACACAAGCAATACGCCGCCGCTGCCGGGCTTGATGTCGAGAACCCTGAACCGCTTGTCTTTGGCGAGAAGCTGGTTGCCGCCGTCCGGTCGGGTGCGCTCGAGCCCAAGGTGCTCGACCCGGCCTGACGGCGAATCCAGAACGTGACCTCTCGAAATGCCTGCGCGGAGGATCCGCTGCCCGCCTATACGCCAGACCTGGTCGCGTCCGAGCGTCACCGGGCGCTTGCGCTTGAGGCGGCGGAGAAGTCGGCGGTGCTGCTCGTGAATAATGGCGCCCTGCCCCTCAGCCGCGAGAAGGTACGCAAACTTGCCGTGCTCGGGCGGCTGGCCGGCATCGAGAACACGGGCGATTTCGGGTCGTCGCGGGTTCGCCCGCCCTATGTCGTCACGCCGCTCGAGGGGCTCAGGCGCCATCTCGGCGAGGCTGCCATCGTGACGGCGGACGAGAGTGACCTTGAGGCCGCCGAGGCTATCGCGCGCAGCGCCGATGCCGTGGTGGTCGTGGTTGGCTACACCGCCCGGGAAGAAGGCGAATACGTGCCGGGCGACATCTCGCTCGGTCAGGAGGGCGGCGGCACCCGGGATGGCAAGCCCCACCCCATCGGTGGCGATCGCGACCGGCTTGACCTGCCTCAGCCACAGGTCGCACTCATCGAAGCGGCCGCGCGCAGCGGCAAGCCGGTGATCGTCGTGATCATCGCGGGATCGGCCGTGCTGGTCGAAAGCTGGCTTGGCGGGGCGAATGCGATCCTGCAGACATTCTACAGCGGGATGGAAGGGGGCACGGCGCTGGTGCGATTGCTGTTCGGCGAGGTGTCTCCGTCGGGGCGCCTGCCGTTCACTGTTGCGCGTTCGGCCGATGACTATCCCTTCTTCGACAAGAACGCCGATAGCATCACCTATGGCTATTACCATGGCTACACGCTGTTCGAGCGTGAGGGAAAGGCTCCGCGCTTTGCGTTCGGCCATGGACTTGGCTATGCGCGCTTCAGCTATCGCGCGCTGAAGTTGCGCCGGACAGTGGATGGCGTTGAGGTGGCGGTCAGCGTGTGCAACGAGGGTGCGATGGCGGCCGACGAGGTGGTTCTGGTCTTCTCAAGCTTTCCGGGTCGCGATGCTGATCGGCCGCGCCGCCTGCTCAAGTCGTTCGAACGTGTCAGCCTGGCGCCCGGTGAGACGAAGACGATCCGCCGGCTTGTGCCGCTGAAGGAGCTGATGTGGCGCGATCCCGCAACGCACACATGGAAGCTTGAGAGCGGCGCGCACCATTTCCACGTTGGCTCGCTGAGTGCTCAGGTGACGCTCTAGCCCGCTGGTGCGCTCAGGCCGCGTCTGCGTCTGGTTAACTGGTGCCGTGCGTCCTGCGCGCGACTGGCTGCGATTCATCTTGACCGCCGCGGGATTGTCCAACACCCTTCCCGTGGTGAACAGGTTTCGTCCCGGGAAACCGGTGAAAGGTGAAGTCGCGATGATCCGTATGGTCGCTTTTGTCCTGGCGGTTTTGGCGCTGATGCCTGCCGCGCATGCCCAGCCCTATGGGCCCTATCAGCGCGATTGCAGCGAGATCTCGATCGACCGGACCCGGTTTGCGGGCAAGGACCGCGATTATCTATATGCTGTCTGCCGGACCCGGTCCGGCCGCGAGATCGGCAGTGTGCTCTATCACTTCCAGCGCTGCCGCGGCCCGATCCAGAGTGTGGATGGCGTGTTGCGCTGCGACGGCCTGCCGTCTGTGCCGCTGCCTCGAGGGCGCTATCTTCAGAGTTGCGAAAACATCATCATTGCCAATGGGGTTCCGGGATCCGAGACCCTCTATGCCCGTTGCCGCACCGCGAATGGACGACTGGCAGCGCAATCGCAACTCGTGCTTGCTGCGTGCGATGGATCGTCCGTCATCAACAGCAATGGCAGCCTCGCCTGCAGCTACGCTCAAGGTCCTGACCCGTATGCGCCGCCACCAGGAACTGGATATGGCCCGGGCTATGGGCCGCCGCCGGGTTATGGGCCGGGCTATGGTCCATCGCCGCCGCGGGGCTCCTACCGTGCGACCTGCGACCAGATCTATGTCACGCCGGGTCGTGACCGCACCTTGACACTCAACGCCCGATGCCAGACCCGGCGCGGCCGCCTGGTGGACGCCGTCCTTCCCGACTACCAGTCGTGTCGCGGCGACATCGGCAATAATGACGGACGATTGGAGTGCGTCGCGGCCCCGAGCGAGAACTTGGGCCAAACGCCCCGGGGATCGTATCGTAGTACCTGCCGCGACGACCAACTGGTGCGCGGCCCTGGTGGGACCATCGACCTGATCGCCACGTGCCAGACGCGCAACGGGCGCTTCGTTGATGCGACGCTTCCAAACGTTCGCGCCTGCAGTGGCGACATCGGCAATGACAATGGTCGCCTGGTCTGCCAGATGCGGCCCAGCCTCGGCGAACCGCCAGCGGGCTCTTATCGCAGCAGTTGCCGTGATGCGCGCCTGGAGCAGGGCGCTGGTCGCATGGTCGACTTGATCGCAAGCTGCCAGACACGCTCTGGCCGGTTTGTCGACGCGCGGCTTCCGAATGTCCGCGACTGCAAGGGCGACATCGGCAACAACGATGGCCAGCTCGTCTGCGCGCGTTAGCTGAAGAACCGGGCACCGCGCGATGGCTGATCGTGGTGCTCGCTTGCGTGGCAGCCCTTGTGCTGGCGCCTTCCCGCGCCGGCGCGTCCTCGCCGGCGCATGAAGCTCTCGACTTCCTCATCCAGGATGTATGCGTCGATGCGCAGGACCGCCCCATTCCCGGTGATCCGGCCTCGTGTCCGCGGCACCGTGACCTGCGGCCGCTTGAGCGCACGCCCTTCCTGCGGACTGACGGGGAGGCAGGCAAAGTCTACCAGGCGATCACATCGCACCCCGTTCGATCACCTTATCCGGGACCGCGTATCCCGCGCATCACAGCCACCAAGGAGTTTGGCGGGGATGATCCGTCGACAGCGTTTCGCGATTTTGACCTCTGCCTGCCGTTTATCTGC
>DAISVV010000167.1:0-7151 GCA_036840015.1 Micropepsaceae bacterium | reverse complement strand
CATCAAGCCCGACGCCACCCGCCGCAACCTGACCGGCATGATCATCGACCGCTTCGAAACGGCAGGCCGGCGGGTCGTCGCCCAGAAGCGCCTCTGGCTGTCCCAGAAGCAGGCCGAAGCCTTCTATGCCGTCCACAAGGCCCGTCCCTTCTACAATGACCTGGTCAAGTTCATGATTTCCGGCCCGGTCGTCGTTCAGGTCCTCGAAGGCGACAACGCCGTCGCCAAGAACCGCGAAGTCATGGGTGCGCCCGCCCCCTCCAAGGCTGCCGCCGGAACGATCCGCAAGGATTTCGCCGAATCCATCGAGGCGAACTCGGTTCACGGCTCCGACAGCGCCGAGAACGCCGCCAACGAGATCCGCTTCTTCTTCGCCGACACCGAAGTCGTCGGCTGACACCAGAAGGCAAGCCAGCCTTTCGAAGGCGCTGGCCCCGCGGGGGCTGGCGCCTTTTTGTTGCCCTGCGGCAGCAGGCCGCGGAGCTATCCCTTGTAGTCGTCTATGGCAATCAGTAATTTCTGTAATGACAGAAATAACTGTCTGGTGATGCCATGCCAATGCCGCCGGTCCTCGAGAAGGTTGTCCTGCACTGGGGCGAGATGGGGGCCCGCTGGGGCGTCAACCGCTCCGTCGCGCAGATCCATGCGTTGCTCTGGCTGACCGGGCGCGCCATGACGGCCGAGGAAATCTCGGAAACCCTGGGCATCGCCCGCTCGAACGCCTCGAACTCGCTTGAAGAGCTGCAGTCCTACCGGCTCGTGACCCTCGTCCACGTGATCGGTGACCGTCGCAACTACTACGAAGTGAAGGGCGATACCTGGGACGTGGTGCAGGCGATCGTCGATGAGCGCAAGAAGCGCGAGATTGATCCGACCCTGTCCGTGCTGAAGGATGCGAAAGCCATGGCGGAAGGCGATGCGACGACCCCCGCGGAAGTCCGCGCGCGGCTGGAAGAGATCCTCGGCTTCATCGAGCGCATGACGGGCTGGTACGAACAGATGCGACGGGTGCCACGCCCCACCCTCCAGAGGCTGATCCGGCTGGGCGCTGGCGTCGTGAGGTTCGTCAGCAAGAAGGCGAGCTAGCCATGGCAAGGGTCATCCCGCGCTGGTACTGGAAAGGTCCGCAGGCCATCGCCGAAAATTTCGACCACGGCCGCAACGACACCATCATGCGCATCATCGGGGCCCGCGCATGGCTGTCGCTGCCAGAACCCGTGCGCACCCGCTTCGAGCGTGTGAGCCCTGCCACCTATGTAGGCGAGGCTGAAACACGGCTGAGCATCGTGGGCCGCATCTTTGCCTGGGCCCTGTTGCCCTTCGGCGGCCCCATGCCGGTGCTGGCGGGGCGGCGCAAGACGATTGTCCATGTGGGGGTGAAGGACGGCGGCATGTCATGGGCACGCACCTATCGCGGGCCCGCCGGTTTTTCCTTCCACGTCCGCTCGATCAAGCGCCTGTCGCAAGACGGACGCCTGTTCGAGTGCTGCGCGGGCGGCTGGACGATGCTGCTGGACGTCTTCGCCGACCAAGGCAGCCTTGTCTTCCGCGCGCGCAGTTTCTTCTGGCGCCGGGGAGGTGTCAGCATCCCGCTGCCCATCTGGATGACACCGGGCATTGCCGAGGTGCGTCACACCGAGCTGGGCGCCGGCGCCTTCCGCTTCACGCTGTCCTTCGACCACCCCTGGTTCGGCCGGACCGTCTGGCAGGACGGAATCTTTCACGATCCGCAGGAGATCCCGCAATGACGCTCGCCATGCTCTGGCTGCTGACGTTCCAGATACTCTTCGGCGCCCTCGACAACATCCTTCATCACGAAATCACCGAGCGCCTGCCCGAAAGGCCCTCCGCCCGCCGCGAGCTTGCGCTGCACAGCGGGCGGGAGGCGATCTATGGCATCCTCTTCCTGCTCTTCGCATGGATTGAGCCGGGCGGCCTCGCTGCAATGGCTGTGATGGGGCTGCTTGTGGTGGAGGTAGTCATCACGCTGGCCGACTTCCTCGAGGAAGACCGGACCCGCAAACTCCCGCCGTTCGAGCGCATCCTGCACACCGTGCTTGCCATCTCCTACGGCGCCTTCCTGTTGCTCGCCGTGCCGTGGCTCGTCGCGCAGGCGGCTGCACCCACGGGCTTTATGTGGGTGGACCACGGCCTGTTCTCATGGTTCCTCACAGTCGCGAGCGTGGGTGTGCTCGGTTTTGCGATCCGCAATGCGCTGGCGGTGCGTGCCCTTGGGCGCATGAAGCCGGCGGCAGGGGCCGCGGCACCGAGTGGACGCTCGGTCCTCGTCACGGGGGGCACGGGCTTCGTCGGCCGGCTGCTGGTGGAGCGCCTGCGCGCGCGGGGTGACCGCGTCATCGCGCTCTCGCGCGATCCGCGCCAGGCGCGCATGCTGCTGGGCGAGGATGTGCAGCATGTGTCGGACCTGCGCGAACTGCCTGCCGAGACGCGCATCGACGCCGTCGTGAACCTGGCCGGCGCGCCGATCATCGGCCTGCCATGGACGCGCGCCCGGAGGCGGGCCATCCGCAACTCCCGCATCGCCTTGACTTCACAAATTGTTGAACGCCTGTCCTGTCTTGAAGCAAGGCCCCGCGTCCTTGTGAGCGCCTCTGCCATCGGCTACTACGGTGACGCTGGTGAGGCAGTCCTCGATGAGCAGTCCCGGCCCGGTACTGACTTCGGCGCCACCCTGTGCCGTGACTGGGAATCAGAGGCTTTGAAAGCCAAGGCACTCGGCATGCGTGTCGTGTGCCTCAGGATCGGACTGGTGCTCGACCAGTCCGGCGGAGCCTTGCCGCTGATGGCCCTTCCGGCCCGGTTCGGCCTTGGTGCGATCCTGGGCACCGGGCGGCAATGGATGGCATGGATCACGCGCAGCGATCTTGTGCGCATGATCATTACCGCCATCGACAACGAGGCATGGCATGGCGCCGTGAACGCGGTGGCGCCGGAACCCGCACGCCACGTGGAATTCCAGCGCGCGATGGCGCGGGTCTTGCACCGCCCCCTGTTCCTGCATGCCCCCGGATGGGCGCTCAGGCTGGGCCTTGGCGAGATGGCGTCGATCTTCCTTGCCTCCCAGCGCGTGGTCCCGCAAAGGGCAATGGCCCTCGGGTTCCGCTTCGACATTCACTGGGCAAGCGACGCACTCGAAATACTGCTGCGCCGCGAACCCGCAATGTCAGCAGGGGCATCTACCCCATTGCATTCGGGGGGCACCATGGACGAAATAGCGGCCAAACAGGGTCCATCCATGGGAGAGTTGAATGACACTGACGGTCATCGGCGCGCCGCTGTCTCCATTCGTGCGCAAGGTGAGGGTCGTCCTCGCCGAGAAGAACCTCGACTACAAGCTTGATCCCGTTTCGCCCTTCGCGCCGCCGCCAGGCTTCGAGAAGATCTCGCCGTTGAAGCGCATCCCGGTCCTTCGCGACGACAGCGTGGGACCCGATGCCACGATCGCGGACTCGTCGGCCATCTGTGCCTACCTCGAGAAGAAGCATCCCGAACCCGCCATCTATCCGTCAGAGCCATTCGCCTACGGCCAGGCCCTGTGGTTCGAGGAGTATGCAGACAGCGAGTTTGTAGCGACGACCGGCCTCGGCATGTTCCGGCCGGTCGTGCTGAACGCACTCACGGGCAAGTCCCCTGATCTTGCGACCGCACGTGACGTCTGGGAGACCAAGGTGCCGCGCTTCCTCGACTACTATGAAAACCACCTCGCGGGACGCCGCTTCTTCGTCGGCGACAGGCTGACCATTGCCGACATTGCCGTGGCCTCACCCTTCGTGAACGTGGCGCATGCCGGGTTCGCCCCCGACGCGGGGAAGTACCCGAACCTGCTGCGCTTCCTGAAGGAAACCCTCGCACGACCGGGGTTTGCCGCCTCGATCGCGCAGGAGCGCAAGGTCCTGTCCGCCACGGGCCTTGCCTACGCCCTCTAGCATCCGGAGATAGATGATCATGAAGAACATTTTACTGGCCGCCGCGATGGCAGCCGCCTTTGTCGTGACAGGTGCAGCAATGGCCAATGCCGATGACCCCTTCCTGTGGCTAGAAGAAGTGGAGAGCGAGAAGGCTCTTGGATGGGTGAAGTCCCAGAACGAGCGTTCCCTGAAACTCCTGCAGGCCGATCCGCGCTACGCCGATCTCGAGGCAAAGGCGCTGGCCATCCTCGAGGCCAAGGACCGCATCGCGTCGCCATCATTCCGCGCGGGCCAGATCTCCAACTTTTGGCAGGACCAGCAGAGCGTACGCGGCGTCGTGCGTCGCACCAGCGTCGAGTCCTACCTGACGGACAACCCGCAGTGGGAAACGGTCCTCGACATCGACGCCCTGACCAAGGCCGAGAATGCCAATTGGGTATTCAGGGGATCGAACTGCCTGCCGCCGGCTGAAACGCTGTGCCTCGTGAGCCTCTCGAATGGCGGCAAGGACGCCGTCGAGATCCGCGAATTCGACGCCCGCTCGAAGAGCTTCGTCCAGGGTGGCTTCCGTCTGTCCGACGGCAAGCAGAGCGCTGACTGGCTCGATGCCGACACGCTCTATGTGGCTCGTGACTGGGGCCCAGGCACGTTGACCGAGTCCGGCTATCCCTTCGTCGTGAAGAAGTGGAAGCGCGGCGCACCCGTCGAGCAGGCCGTCGAGGTCTATCGTGGCACCGCAACCGACGTGGCAGCCGGCGCAGGCATGTTGCGCGATGAAGAGGGCAAGGTGCAGGCCGTGCTGTTCACGCGTTCGCCATCCTTCTTCGAGGCCGAGTACTACATCGAGGCGCAAGGCGGTCCGAAGCGCCTTCCATTCCCGCTCAAATCGAGCCTGCAAGGGCTTGTAAAGAAGCAGGTCGTCATCACCGTGGAGGATGACTGGACCTGGCAGGGCAAGACCTACGCCAAGGGCTCCCTTCTGTCGTTCAGCCTTGAAGCGCTCAAGGCGGACCCGGCAAATGCGAAGGCAACTCTCGTCTTTGCGCCCGGTCCTCGCGAGTCGATCGAACAGGTCTCCAGCACGCGCAACCGTCTTCTGGTCGCTGTCTACGAGAACGTGAAGGGTGGCCTCTACGCCTTTGATTTCAATGGCAAGGCGTGGAGCCGGCAGAAGTTGAAACTGCCCGAAAATGCCTCGATTGGCGTGGTCAGCACGCGTGACGAGGATGACAAGGTCTTCGTGACGGTCGCCGGCTTCATCGATCCCGATGCCCTATACTATGGTGACGTTCTCAAGAACGACTTTGCGCGGGTCAAGTCGCTGCCGCCGCGCTTCGACGGCTCCAACATCACCGTGGTGCAGCATGAGGCGACATCTCCCGACGGCACGAAGGTTCCATACTTCCTCGTCCACAAGAAGGGCCTGAAGCTCGACGGGTCGAACCCGACGCTGCTCTATGCCTATGGTGGCTTCCAGGTCTCGATGACACCAAGTTACTCGGGCACGATGGGAAAGCTGTGGCTCGAGCGCGGCGGTGTCTACGTTCTGGCAAATATCCGCGGCGGCGGCGAGTTCGGGCCCGCCTGGCACCAGGCCGGCCTGAAGACCAACCGTCAGGTGATCTTCGACGATTTCGTGGCCGTGGCCAACGACCTGATCAGCCGCAAGATCACAACGCCCCGGCGCCTCGGCATCATGGGAGGCTCAAATGGCGGCCTTCTCATGGGCGTGCAGCTGACCCAGCGCCCCGAACTCTGGAACGCAGTCGTGATCCAGGTCCCGCTGCTCGACATGCTGCGCTATCACAAGCTGCTGGCAGGCGCTTCATGGGTGGGCGAATACGGCGATCCGGATGATGCGGTCGAGGGCGCGTTCCTGCGCCGGATTTCGCCCTACCACAACCTGAAGGCCGGCACGACCTATCCCGAGCCCTTCTTCGTGACGTCCTCCAAGGACGACAGGGTCCATCCGGGTCACGCCCGCAAGATGGCAGCACTCATGGAGAAGATGGGCCTGCCGTTCCTCTACTACGAGAATATCGACGGCGGACACGCCGCCGCGGCAAACCAGCGAGAGCGCGCCAAGCGCATCTCGCTCGAGTTTACCTATCTCAGCCGCAAGCTGATGGACTGATCCGGGGCGTCACACCTTGACGACCCCCTCATCGATCAGGCTTCGCGCCGACGCCACGATGGCGTCGGCGTTGCTGATCCGGGTCCAGCCAAGCGTGCCGACGGCTTTCGCGCTCGTGGCCGGCAAATAGCGGCCAAGCTCAGGAACAATCTGCGCAACCAGCGGGTCGAACTTGCCGAACAGGCGCACGAGCCAGTTCGGCAACTCGCGCGTTGCTACCTTGCGCGCCTCTGCACCCATCTCGGCTCTCAGCACCCGGGCAATTTCGATGAGCCACGTGAAGCCTTCATTTGTCGCGATGAAGCGCTGGCCGGCAGCGGCGGGATGGCGCATCGCCAGCAGGTGGAGGCTCGCAACGTCGCGCACATCAACCAGCGGAAAGCCGATCTTCGGGCATCCCGGCATCTTGCCTTCAAGCAGGATCTTCACGAGTTCAAGCGACGTCGAGAAATCCTTGCCAAGCAGCGGCCCCAGCACGGCAACAGGATTGACGACGGAAAGCTCGAGCCCCTCCTTGTTTGCAAACTCCCACGCGGCCCTTTCGGCAATCGTCTTTGACCTCACATAGGGGCTTGCGCGCGGACTCTTCGGGTCCGTCCACTCCGCCTCGGTGAAGGGTTGCTCAGGGTTGGTGCGTTCGCCATAGGCAATCGCCGCGAGCGAGGAGGTCACCACCGCGCGCTTCACGCCGGCAGACTTTGCAGCCTTGAGGGCCCGGAGCGTGCCCTCACGCGCGGGCACAATCAGGTCATCCTCGTTCTTTGGGACCGCAGCAGGAAAGGGGGACGCAACATGCAGCACGTAATCGCAACCCTTGGCCGCGTCAGACCAGCCGTCATCCGACATCAGGTCGGCCCTCGCAAAGCTCAAGCGGTCGCCGGCCTGCACACCGCCCTTGGCAATCATCTCCCGCACTTCGCCCTCGCGCGATGGCGTACGGAGAGTAGCGCGTACCCGCGCGCCTGACTTGATCAATTGCACGATGGTATGTGCCCCGATGAACCCGGATCCACCCGTCACCAGCACAAGCTCGCTCATGGTCATTCTCCCTTGACGTATCGCAACATCCGACCTTCGCGATACTGGAG
>DAISVV010000166.1:0-7256 GCA_036840015.1 Micropepsaceae bacterium | reverse complement strand
ATCGGCAATTGCTGGCGCTTCGGCCACGGACGCAGACATTGGTCTGATCTAGCTCCAGCCGCCCAGCCCGCACTTGTCCGGGAGAGGCCCTTCAACGGCGCCGGAGGATAGGTAGCGTGGCAAGGCAAGTCACGCGGAAATCCGTGTTCGGGGGCTCAATTTTCCCTGTCTGGTTTGCGGGAATTGGACGCTGTTTCCATGGGTTGCGCTGCGTCAGCCTCGACTTTCGAGGAGTTGCTGACAATGGCGCCGGCCGTATCGAGGGTTGTCTCCCACAGCCTGCCGGCCGCGTCGCAGAGCTCACGGTTTTTGGCACATGCGCCGGCAGCCGAGTTGGCGAGCGACCAGGCGGTTACCGCGGCTGCCCGCAGTTCATGCTCGATGTCGACGCTGCGGAAGTCGGCAACCTCTTCGCCGCCGAGGCGTGAGCCGTGCGGAATGATCACGCTTGCAGCCGACAACCAGAAGATAGTCCTGAAGATGAAGCCCATGGGGTTCCCCGGTTTACGCGCGAGATCTTGCCCTCGAGCTGTTCGAATGTGCTCAAAAACATCCGACAAATTGAAGCAAATGACGGATCGGCGGGCGGCTTGTTCGCGATAAGCTGAACAGAGCGGTCGCCATGCGCGAGAGGAATTGCCTCAATTGCTGTTCCAATTCGAAGCTCAGTTGAATCGCATTTCCTGAAAGTTTTAGACGTCGGTTTCTGCACGCAGCCGCTGCAGCCATTCTTGCATGCATTGACGCTCTGCCGGGCCTGAGAGTGTTCGCCGTTTAGATTTCGTTAACCTTTGGCGCCCAGCCTCACGTTAACGAATGGGGAGCGAGTCGAATGTCGTCCGCAATGAAGGCTGGCGTCGCCAGTTCTGCCGTGAAATTCCTGCTGGATGCCTTCGACGGGGTCCTCGGCAGCGAGGGGCAGGGGGCTGAGGCCCGCAAGGCGAGCTTTGTCAGTGCAAACATGTTCGCGGGCGCGATCGGGCTCCTGGCGTGGCCCCTTCACTGGGCGGTCCTGGGGCCCGTCGACTTCGCCATGACGTGCGCTTTCCTGTTCCTGTGGGCACCGCTGTTCATCGGGCTTGCCGTCCGGCTTGGCTGGTCGCTCGAGGAGGGGCAGGCAGCCTCGGCCTTCTGTCTTTGCGGTTTTGTTACCGTCGTTGCCATCATGACGGGTGGCGTTGCGTCGCCGGCGATGCCCTGGCTGCTGCTGGTCCCCCTTGAAGCCTCGCTTTCCGGGCACCGTCCGGCACTCCTGAGGGCTGCGGGTCTCGCGATCGTCGCCTTCCTGGGCGTTGCGATGCTGGGGCTGGTGGGATGGCTTCCGGTTTCACGCCTGCCTGAGACGCTCGCGGGCCCCGTTGCTGCCGCATCTGTGTTTGCAGCCCTGCTCATTGCGCTGCTTGCGCTTCGAGCCTTCCAGCGCCGGACCGACATGGACCGGGCTGACTACCTGCAGCAGGCCGATTTCATGCGCTCGACCGCGGCGGGATCGCCCGACCTGCTGACGCGCCATGCCGCTGACGGCTCTGTTCTGTTCTGCTCTCAGGCGGTCAAGCCGCTGCTGGGCGTGCAGGCTGCCTCGTTCGAGGGGCTCAGCCCGGCGATGTTCGTCCATATCCAGGACCTGAAGGCTTTCGAGCTTGGCTTCCAGCGCACCCTGTCAGAAGGCCCGCAGACCATCGAGTGCCGCTTCCGCAGGCGCGATGGATCCTACGTGGCCCTCGAGATGAAGACCGTTGCCATCCGGGGAGAGATCGTCGCCACGTCTCGTGACGTGTCGGGACGCAATGCGCGTATTGCCGACCTGGTCATCGCCCGGGACAGGGCAGAGCAATCTTCCGAGGCGCGCCTGCGGTTCCTGGCGTCGGTCGCCCATGAGCTGCGTACCCCGCTGAATGCGATCATCGGGTTTTCGGACATGATGGACAACGAGGTGTTCGGTCCGCTGGGCCACGCAAAGTACCGGGAATATGCCGAGCACATCCGGGACTCGGGGCTGCACCTCGTCGACCTCGTGTCGGACCTGCTCGACATGTCGAAGATCGAGGCCGGAAAGTTCACCATCGAGCGCCAGCGGGTCGAAATTGCACCGCTCCTGGAGGAATGCATCGGCATGGTGTCCGGGGTAGCGCAGGCTGCGGGCGTCAGTCTGCGCTGCGAGGCGGGGCGCGGCATCTATCTGCAGGCAGACCGTCGCGCGATCAAGCAGGCTGTGGTCAACCTGCTGTCCAATGCCATCAAGTTCACCCCCAGCGAGGGCGTGGTCACGCTTGGTGCCACAGCCGACAGCCACGGGGTCACCGTGGCTGTTTCGGATACAGGCGTCGGCATTCCTGCCGACGAGATAAGCCGCATTGGAAAGCCCTTCGAGCAGGTGGCCGGTACGAAGGGGTTGCACAAGGGAACGGGCCTCGGGCTCTCGCTCGTCAAGGCCCTGACCGAATTGCATGGCGGGCGCATGGACATTGCAAGTGCGCTGGGCGACGGCACTACCGTGAGCCTGCAGTTGCCGTTCGTGCAGCCCGAAGAGGCAACCGCGCGTGACGAAACGCTTGTCTACCCCGAGCGTTTCAAGGCACGCGCCTGAAGCTCGCGGCTATTCGTGGCGTGCGGTCGTGGCCTCGAGTTCCTCGATCTTGCGCGCCACGGCGTTGGGGGACTGCGTAAACCGTGCGAGCAGGTTGTAGAACGCCGGCACGACAAACAGCGTGAGCAGCGTCGAGAACACGACGCCTGCGAAGATCACGATCCCGATGGCAAACCGGCTCTGCGAGCCCGCGCCCTGCCAGAGTATGAGTGGTACCGCGCCGATTGATGTGGCCAGCGACGTCATCACGATCGGGCGGAAACGCGTCACGCAGGATTCGACAAGGGCGTCCTGCACGGACCTGCCTGCGTCACGCAGCTGGTTGGCGAACTCCACGATGAGGATTCCGTTCTTGGCGGCAAGGCCGACCAGCATCACGATGCCGATCTGGCTGTAGATGTTGAGCGTGGAGCCCGACGCCCACAATCCGAACATCGCGCCGGCAACCGCGAGCGGCACTGTCAGGATGATGATGAAGGGGTGGATGAAGCTCTCGAACTGGGCAGCCAGGACAAGGAAGACGATGAGCAGGGCAAGACCGAAGGTGAACGCGAGCTGCGAGCTTGACTCCTTGTATTCCAGAGACTGGCCCCTATAGTCGATCTGCGCATAGGGCGGCAGTTCGGTGCGGGCGGTTTCCTCGAGGAACGCGAGGCCCTCGCCAAGTGTCGTGCCCGGCGCAAGATTGGCTGATATCGTGATCGCGCGCAGGCGGTTGAAGCGGCTCAGCGAGGTCGCCCCAGCCTGCTCGCGCAACGTGACAAGGTTTGACAGCGGGATTAACTGGCCGTCCCGCCCGCGCACGAGGATGTCGGTCACGTCTGAGGGTTGGCGGCGTTCCTCATCGATGCTTTCGACGATCACGTCATATTCCTCGCCGTCATCGACGATGGTGCCGATGCGCCGCTGTCCGAGAAGGGTTTCGAGCGTGCGTCCGATGGTTTGGGTCGATACGCCCAGTTCTGCGGCACGTGTCTTGTCGACCGAAACGTTGAGCTGTGGCTTGGTTTCCTTGTAGTCGGCGTCCACGTTGGTGAGGCCGGGGAATTGCTCGGCCCTTGCCAGCATCTTGTCCCGCCATACCAGCAATTCGTCGAAGCTGTTGCCTCCAAGGACGAACTGGACCGGGGTCTGGCTGCCGCCGCCGCGTCCGAAGCTGGACCGGGCGATTGCCGTTGCGCGCACGCCCGGGAACTCCCGCAGGATGCGCGAGGCCTGGTCCATGACCTCGGCCTGGTCGGGCCTCTGGCCCCATGGCGCGAGCATCACGATGCCGCGGCCGCTGTTGAAATCGGACGAGGGGCCGAAGCTTCCCGGGACGCGGATGATCAGGCGTGAAGCGGTGCCGCTCTCGACAAGGGGCATCAGCTTTTTCTCGATCTCGAGCATCTGTGCGTGCGCGGCCTTGTAGCCTGTACCCTCGGCCATCGACACGTTGATGTCGAAGATGCCCCGATCCTCGGCGGGTGCGATCTCCGACGGGACGATCTGAAAGAGGGCATAGGCGCCCGCAGTGGAGGCGATGAGCATGCCGATCACGATGGCCGGTGCGCGCAGCGAGGCTTCCAGTGCCCTTCGATAGATGCTCGCCAGCCATGATGTGCCGGCGTGTATCGTCCTCGAGAGGGTGCTCTCCCGCTCAACCGGGACAAGCAGCTTCGAGCACAGCATCGCGCAGAGCGTGAGTGCGATCAGCGCCGAGAAGGCGACGGCAGAACCCAGTGCGATGCCAAGCTCGGAGAAGAGCCGGCCTGTCGTTCCCTCGAGGAAGACGATGGGTACGAAAACTGCAATCAGGACGGCAGTCGTTGCCAGCACCGCAAAGGCGACCTGCTGTGTGCCGCGCAGGGCCGCAAGAAGCGCCGGTTCGCCTTCATCAATGCGGCGCTGGACGTTCTCCAACACGACGATTGCATCGTCGACCACCAGGCCGATCGCGAGAACGAGCGCCAGAAGCGTCAGAAGATTGACCGAGGCGCCGAACAGGGACAGCAGGATCATCGCGCCGAGCAGGCAGACGGGTACCGTCACCGCCGGGATGACGGCCGCGCGGAAATCGCCGAGGAACAGGTAGATCACGATGAAGACGAGGACGCCCGTGATGAGGAGCGTGATGAAGACTTCCTCGACGGAATGCTCGATGAAGACAGAATAGTCGACCGCGATCTCCAGTTCCGTGCCTTCTGGCAGGTTCGGGCGGATCAGTTCGACTTCCTTGCGGATGTCGCGGGCGACTGCGAGCTGATTGGCGTTTGACTGCTTGACGATCGCCATGCCGACCTGGCTGCGGCCGTTGCCGCGGAAATCGGTCCTGAGGTCGCGGTTGGCAATCTCGACCTTTGCCACGTCACCCAGGCGCACCAGCGCCCCGGCTTGCGTGCGGCGTATCACGAGCTGGCTGAAGTCCTGTGCGGTATTGTAGCCGCGCATCACGCGGATGGTGAGGTTGCGGGTGTCGGATTCGATGCGGCCGGCCGGCAACTCGAGGTTTTCGGCCCTAAGTGCCGTTTCGATGTCGGATACGGCAAGGCCGCGTGCGGCGAGGGCGTTCCTGTCGATCCAGATCCGCAGGGCGCGGGTTTCGCCGAAGGCGTTGGCCTGGGAGACACCGTCGACGGTAGCCAGCCTGTCGACGATGTAGCGTTCGGCATAGTCGGTCAGCTGCATGCGCGTCATGGTTGCCGACGTCATGTTCAGGAACATGATCGGGGCACCGTCCGACGAGGCCTTCTGGACCTGTGGAGGTTCGGCTTCCTGCGGCAGGTCGTCAACCACCCGTGCGATGGCGTTGCGAACGTCGTTTGCAGCGGCTTCGATGTCGCGGGTCAGGCGGAAGGTGATGTTGACCGAGGCAGATCCATCGCGCGAGGTTGACGAGATGGTATCGATCCCCTCGATGCCGGCGACTGCATCCTCGAGAGGCTGGGTGATGCGGGTTTCCACGACGCTTGCTGCGGCGCCGGGGTAGGCGGACTGGATCGAAACGACCGGCGGATCGATATCGGGCAGCTCGCGCATCGGCAGGTTGGTGTAGGCCATGATGCCGAACGCCGAGATCAGCAGGCTGATCACGATCGCAAAGACAGGGCGCTTGATGCAGAGCTCGTAGATGCTCACGGTCGGCGGTCCCCGCCATCCTTCCGGGCACCTGCCTGCTTCTCCGGTTCGTCGGCAACCTTCACCGTCGCGCCAGGACGCATCCTCAGCGTTCCGTCGCGCACGATGCTTTCGCCCTCCTTGACGCCGGCGAGGATCTCGACATGTCCGGGTACGCGCGCGCCGATCCGGACCTCGCGGCGTTCGGCCTTGCCGTCACCAGATACCACGAAGACATACTGGCGGGTTTCCACCGCCACGAGCGTCTGTTCGGCCACAGACAGTGCCGTTCGGGGATTGGTCTCGATGCCCACGGTCATCAGCATGCCTGGCAGGAGGAGCCCGTCCTTGTTCGGGAACACGGCCCTTACCGTCACGGCCCGCGATGCGGTGTCGATCCGGGTGTCGATGCTCTCCACGGTTCCGGTGAAGGTCTCTCCGGGATAGGCGGCGGCTGTCGCCTTCACTGTCTGGCCACGGCTGACGCCACCGAGCTTTGTTTCGGCAACCGGGAAGTCGATCTTGATCCTGGAAATGTCATCGAGGGTCGTGATGACATCGCCCGGACGCACGAGCGCGCCTGCACTCACGCGTCGCAGGCCCAGCTTGCCGGCAAAGGGCGTGCGCAGGGCGCGGTCCGCCATGCGCGACCGGGTCGCCGCAACACGGGCGGATGCGCTGTCGCGTGCGGCCTTGAGGCCGTCGAGGCTGGCGTTGGACACAAAGCCGCGCGCCCGCAGCTTTTCCGCGCGCGCCAGCGCCTGTTCCTGCTCGCGAAGGCTCGCCTCGGCCGCGGCGAGGTCGGCTGTCTGTTCGCGCTGTGTCATCTCCGCGACGAGATAGCCGGCGTCGACGCTCTGGCCATCGGTGAAGTTCAGGCGCGCCACCGTGTCCGAAACCTTGGCGGTCAATTCCACGCTCTCGTTGGCGCGTGCGCTGCCCACAGCCTCGATCACGTCGACGAAGGCGCGGCTCTCGACCTTTGACAAGGTCACAAGCACGGGCTGCTGGCCGCGGTCGCCACGCCCATCCTTGCCCTCGCCGGTTGATCCGAACCAGGCCCAGGACACGAGGGCGAGCAAGATGGCGGCGGCGAGCGCGATCAGGATTTGTCTCAAGGTCATGGTTCGAGTTCCGTCCCCCCGACGGCGTGCAAGTCGTATCGGAGCCTATACCATCCACAACAAAGGATTGGTTCCCAGTGGGCCAATTGCCCACCGGTCGAGGTAAACGGCTGGTGACTGCGCGCGGTTTATAGTCCTAGGGGTGGGTGGCTTGCGACCCCCATTTTCGGTAAATCCGCAAGCCAGCTCGCCGTCGTGTGACGGTTTTGTTAATCATGTCAGCTTGGTGGTGACCGCGGCTAGCTCCGGCGACCCTGCGGAATGAGGCTCCTGAGGAAGTTGAAAATCCCCCTCAGGGCGAGACGTGGTGACATCCGGAAGAAGCTTATCGGCCGCGCCCTTGCGTCACACATGTCGGCATAGGTGTCTCCCGAGCGGTGCGCGAGGCGCACGACCGTGGCGAATTCGCCGACTGTCCTGCCGGTGAAAGACAGGCCGAAGGCAGACCT
>DAISVV010000165.1:0-7260 GCA_036840015.1 Micropepsaceae bacterium | reverse complement strand
CAAAAACGGGGTGCGGGTAGTCGTAGCTGGCATACGTTTCGAGGTACTGCGCGAGCTGCTCGCGCGGCGTCACCGCATTCAGCGGTGGCAGGCTTGCACGCGGTATGCGGTGGATGCGGGCCAGCGCCTCGCCGCACTGGAAGGCCAGGACCTTGCGGGCGTCGGCGTACTCGGCGTCGCGCAGGATCTTGCGGGCGATGGTCTCGCCTTCGATGCGCGTCATCACGTAGCCCGGACCAATGCCGTTTGCGTCCGAGAGGACGCAAGGTACCTCGGGGACCGCAACGCCGGCCTTGTGGGCGAGGGTGAGGATGGCGGCCTCGGTGGCGTGGTCTGGGGCTGCGGTCGTGCGTTTGGCCACGATGCCGCCGGGTGCCCGGCGCAGGATCAGCGCCTTGGGGCCATCACCCGTCGAAAGGTCGAAGGCCCACGTCTCCTGACTGGCGCCACCCGAAAGCTGGCGCAAGTCGGTCACGCCAGCTGCGCCGGGATAGACCCCGGACAAAGCGGCTTCGAGCGCGGACTTGATCTGGTCTGGTGGTGTGCTCATGGGCCGAGACTGCCGCGGGCGGCGTGGCCGCGTCAACGCTTCAGGGTGTGCCGATGCATGGTCAGTTCTGATCCGGCAGGCCCTGGTCGTTGAAGAAGATGAACCCGGTTTCCTTGAAGTCCTCGTTGCCGGTGGGGATCGTCTCGATCTCCTCGATCTCGATGAGACTGCCTGGGGTCTCCTTGAAGGGGAGGGTCTTCAGCTCCTGCGCGATTTCGTCGTGCAGCCGTATCACTGCGGCCTGCTGGGCAGCCGCCTCGGTGATACGTCAGACATAGAATCCGGTTTCCTGCTCGCCGGTCTCGCGTGTCACGCGAAACTGATCGCCGCGGATCATCGCCCAGAAACGTGGCATGGCTTGCGCCTTCGTGGTGAGGTGGAGACCCTAGCCAACCACGCTTTATGAAACATGAATACGGGCCTTGGGCCGGAGAAACCGGTCAACCTGAGCGGATTGTCCGGACGGCATCGTCCTGCTGGAACAGGTACAGCAGCGGCCGCAGGGCCTCCCCGCGCGGGGTCTGAAGTTCCGGATCGCGCGACAGGATGAGGCGCGCGTCGTCACTGGCGGCCTTGAGAAGCTCGGCGTGGACGGCGAGATCGGCCATGCGAAAGCCCGGCAGGCCCGACTGGCGCTCGCCCAGCAATTCGCCGGCGCCGCGCAGGCGGAGGTCTTCCTCGGCGATGAGGAACCCGTCCTCGGTACCGCAGATGCATTCGAGGCGGGCGCGCGCCGTCTCGCCCAAGGGGCCCTGGAACAGCAGCAGGCAGGATGAGGGTTTTGTTCCCCGCCCCACGCGGCCGCGCAGCTGGTGCAGCTGGGCAAGCCCGAAGCGTTCGGCGTGCTCGATGATGATGATCGTCGCATCGGGCACGTCGACGCCGACCTCGATGACGGTGGTGGCCACGAGCACGCTGGCGCGGCCGTCACGGAAGTCGGCAATGGCCGCGTCCTTTTCGGCGGGCTTCATGCGGCCGTGGATCAGGCGGACCTGTCCGGGCAAGTGATGGTTGAGCACGTCGAAGCGCTCTTCGGCGGCGGTGAGGTCGAGATCCTCGTTCTCCTCGACCAGCGGACAGACCCAGAAGGCACGGGCCCCTTGGGCCAGCGCACCCTTCAGGCGATCAATGACCTCGTCGAGGTCGGCCAGCGGGCGCATGCGCGTGACGATGGGCTGGCGGCCTGCCGGCTTTTCACGCAGGCGCGACATGTCGAGGTCGCCATAGGCGGTGAGCTGGAGCGTGCGCGGGATGGGCGTTGCCGTCATGACGAGGATGTCGGCCGGAACGTGCCCCTTGCCCGAGAGCGCGAGGCGCTGGTGCACGCCGAAGCGATGCTGTTCGTCGACAACAACAAGGCCGAGGTCCCTGAAGACCACGCTCTCGGTGATGAGGGCGTGGGTGCCGATCAGGATCTTCAGTTCGCCGGACGCAAGGCGTTCGAGCAGCGCATCGCGTTCCTTGCCGCGCTCGCGGCCGGTCAGGAGGCCAAGCGTCACACCGGCTGCCTCGGCAAGCGGGCGCAAGGATTGCGCGTGCTGGCGGGCGAGCACCTCGGTCGGCGCCATCAGGGCTGCCTGCGCGCCGCATTCGATGGCGTTGAGCATCGCAAAGAAGGCCACCAGCGTCTTGCCGGCGCCGACGTCGCCCTGGAGCATGCGCAGCATGCGCTGGCCGGATGCCTGGGCGGCGAAGATCTCGGTGAGGGCCTGTTCCTGCGATGGCGTGAGCTTGAAGCCGAGGGCCGAAAGCGCGCGCGCCCGCAGCACGCCGTCGCCCCTGATGCTGCGTCCCTGCTGCCGGCGCATGCGGGCCCGCGCGAGGCTGAGGGCGAGCTGGCTTGCGAGAAGCTCGTCGAAGGCCAGGCGCTGGCGCTCGGGCGTTGTGGGCTCCAGATCGGCGGCGGCCTGCGGGGCGTGCAGCTTGCGGAGCGCCGCGCGGAAGCCGGGCCAGCCCTGCTTGCGGAACCAGGCCGGGTCCTGCCATTCGGGCAGGTCGGGGCAGCGATCGAGTGCCTGGTGAACGGCGCGCGAGAGGGTCTTCTGCGGCAGGCCCTCGGTCGACCCATAGACAGGTTCGATCGCGGGGGCGGCGGCGAAGGCGGCCTCGTCGAGCATGCGGTCGGGATGGACCATCTGGAGGCGGCCGTCGAAGCGCTCGACCTTGCCGCTGACGTGGCGGACCTGGCCCACGGGCAGGTGTGCCTGCAGATAGTACTTGTGGCCCCGGAAGACGACGAGGTCCATGAAGCCGGTGCTGTCGCTGGCGATGACCTTGTAGGGCAGGCGCGGGGTGCGGCCGGGCTTGTGCTCGACGATGACGACCTTCAGGGTAACACTGGTTCCTTCCGCGGCGGTTGCAATGGTGGCCTCGTGGCTCCAGTCATGCAGAGAGATGGGCCTGTGCCAGATGAGGTCGACCAGCCTTGTGCCGGCAAGGCGGCCAATGAGCTTGGCAAAGCGCGGACCGATCCCCTGCAGCGAGGCGATGTCGGCGAAGAGGGGAAAGAGGACCTGCGGTCTCATGGCCCGGCGCGCAGGTCACCGATGATCGCCTCAAGATAGTTCGTCACGATCGAGACATGGCCCTCGCGATCGGGGAACATGGCCCGTGCGCCAGGGATGTTCTGGGCATAGTGGCGGCCGATCGAGACGGGGACCTGGGCGTCGTGGGTGCCGTGCCATATGGATACGGGGACACGGATCTCCTTCAGGTCAAAGTGCCAGGGGTCGCCATAGATGCGGGCATCCGACGCCGGCCCCTTGGCTGACGCGCGCAGGCCCTCGCGGAAGCTTGCCAGCAGCATGCGCAGGAATTCGGGTGTCATGGCCTCCTGGTCCTTCGAGGCGCGCGGCATGTTGCGCTTGATGCGCTCGAAGTGGCGCTCGGTGGCGGGCAGGCGGATCAGCGTGCGCATCACGTTCGTCAGCACGGTCGAACGCAGCGGGCTCTGCCCGAGGTCGAGCAGGAAGCCCACGCGGTTGGAGGCCATGCCGGGTGCGTCCGGCGGGCCGAGGCCCGCGATGATGGCCACGCGGTGGAGGCGGTCGCCGAAGTGATAGGCGCAGGCAGCCGCATAGGGGCCGCCGCCTGACATGCCCACGACGGCGAAGCGGTCGAGACCGAGGTGGTCGGCGAGGGCTTCGATGTCGCGCGGGAAGTCGGCGAGCGTGCGGTTGTGGTGGGGGTCCGACAGTCCGTAGCCCGGCCGGTCGACGCCGATCATCTGCACCCCATGGATGTTGAAGAACCCCGCCTCAAGTCGCGAGCCGGGCCAGCCGTGGAAGTAAAATACGGGCAACGCGCCACGTGGGCCGAACTGGGCATAGCCGAGTTTCCGGCCGTCCGGCAGCGTCACGGTCTGCATCGACTGGGCGAGCGAGCCATCGGGCCGCGGGCGCGAGAGGGGGATAGGGGCGGGCGTGTCCATTCCGTCGGGTTTTCGGGCGTTAGGAGGGTGGCAGAGACGTTTCGGCGCAGAGATATGTAATGCCTAGCCCGGCCTCAAGAGAATGCTTATACAAAGTTCATGGATACACATTCCGAAAACCGCAGGAAACGGCTCAAATTCCAGGCCTGGCACCGGGGCTTCAAGGAGATCGACCTGATCCTCGGGCCCTTTGCCGATGAACGAGTCGGGCAGATGGACGACGTCGAACTCGACCAGTTCGAGGCGCTTCTCGCCGTCCCGGACCAGGATCTCTATGACTGGATCTGCGAACGCAGCCAGCCGCCCGAACGCCTCCGTAACAGGGTCTATGAACAGATATTCGACTTTAGCCGGCGCCCCCGAGGGACTTGATGCGCTGGTGATCGCGCAGAGGGCCCGCAAGGCCGGCGCGATCCACCTCCACATTGCCCGCGACGAGCCGCGCCTGGCGGCGCTCGCGGAGGCCATCCGGTTCTTCGACGCGACACTTCCGGTGCTGACGCTTCCCGGGTGGGATTGCCTGCCCTATGACCGCGTCTCGCCCAAGCCCGAGATCGTGGCCGAACGCATGGCGACGCTCTCGGCGCTCGCGGGCGGGGTCACGGGACCGTGCGTCGTGATTGCCACGGTCAGCGCGAGCCTGCAGCGCGTGCCGCCGCGCGGGGCCATTGCGGATGCTCACCTGAGGCTTGCCAAGGGCGGTACGCTGCGGCTCGACGACCTGCTGTCCTTCCTTGCACGCAATGGCTTCTCGCGCGTGGGAGCCGTGGTCGAGCCCGGCGACTTTGCCGTGCGGGGCGGCATCGTGGATGTTTATCCGCCCGGTGCGTCGATGCCGGTCAGGCTCGATTTCTTTGGCGACGTGGTTGAATCGATCCGCCGCTTCGAGGCGGAAAGCCAGACCTCGGTCGGCGAGGTGCCGGGGCTTGTTCTCTCGCCCTTCAACGAGGTGCCGATCGACCGGGCTTCCGTGCAGCGGTTCCGCGCGGGCTATGTGGCGACGTTCGGCGCCGTGCTCGAGGAAGACCCGCTCTACGAGGCGGTGAGCGCGCAGCGCAAGCATCCGGGCATGGAGCATTGGCTGCCGCTGTTCCACGAGCGGCTGGAGACGGTGTTCGACTATGCCCCCGGCGCCGGCGTGACGCTGGACCATCAGGTGGACGAGGCCGTCACGGCGCGCCTTGCGCTCATTGCCGATTATCATGAGGCGCGCGTCGCGGCACGCGATGCGGCGCGCGGCGCGCTCAAGGGCATGACCTCGCCCTACAAGCCGCTCAGTCCCGGGCTCCTCTATCTGGCCGAGGGTGAATGGCGCGACCTTCTCGGCGGGCGGCAGACGCAGCAGGTCTCGCCCTTCAAGCCGGTCGAGTTGTCGGGCCATACCGATGCGGGTGGCGTGAAGGGGCGTGACTTCGCCCCCGAGCGCGTCGCGGCCTCGAAGAACGTGTTCGACAGTGTCGCGGCCTCCATCCGGGGGCTGATCAGCCAGAACAAGCGTGTGGTGGTTGCCTGCTGGACAGCCGGCTCGGCCGATCGCATGGGCGGGGTGCTGGCCGACCATGGCGTCTCGCCGATCACGGTGGCCGCGTCGTGGGCCGAGGTTCAGAAGCTCCATCCGGCCGCGGTTGCGGTGGTTGTTCTGGGCCTCGAGGCAGGCTTTGAGACAGCCGATCTCGCCGTCATGTCCGAGCAGGACATCCTCGGCGACCGTCTGGTTCGACGACAGGGCCAGAAGCGGCGCTCGGCGAATTTCATCGTCGAGGCGGCAGCGCTGTCGCTGAACGACCTCGTCGTGCATGTCGACCACGGGATCGGGCGCTATCTGGGCCTGAAGACGATCGAGGCCGCGGGCGCGCCTCATGACTGCCTCGAGATCCAGTATGACGGCGGCAAGCTGTTCCTGCCGGTCGAGAATATCGAGCTTCTGTCGCGCTATGGCTCGGATGACGAGGGCGCGGTGCTTGACCGGCTTGGCGGCTCGGGCTGGCAGAGCCGCAAGGCCAAGCTGAAGAACCGCATCCGCGACATGGCCGAGCAGCTGATCAAGGTGGCCGCCGAACGGCAGCTGCGCCAGGGCCCCGTCATCGATGCGCCGCATGGTGTCTACGAGGAATTCTGCGCCCGCTTCCCCTATGGCGAGACCGAGGACCAGGAAAAGGCCATCGGCGATGTCATGGAAGACCTCACGCGCGGCCTGCCGATGGACCGTCTTGTTTGCGGCGATGTCGGCTTTGGCAAGACGGAAGTTGCGCTGCGGGCAGCCTTCGTGGTGGCCATGACGGGGCGCCAGGTTGCTGTCGTCGTCCCGACCACCTTGCTGTCACGTCAGCACTTCCGAACCTTCGTGAACCGCTTTGCAGGGTTCCCCCTGCGCATCCAGCAACTGTCGCGCATGGTATCGACCAAGGAAGCCGCCGAGACGCGCACGGCGATCGCCGAAGGCAAGGTTGACATCGTCGTGGGTACCCATGCGTTGCTGGCCAAGTCGATCTCGTTCCGCGACCTCGGGCTTCTCATCATCGACGAGGAGCAGCATTTCGGCGTCTCGCACAAGGAGCGGCTGAAGCAGTTGCGCTCGGAAGTTCACGTGTTGACGCTGACGGCGACACCCATCCCGCGCACGCTGCAGCTGGCGCTGTCGGGCGTGAAGGAGATGTCGATCATCGCCACGCCGCCGGTCGACAGGCTGGCGGTGCGTACGTTCGTGACGCCGTTCGATCCCGTCACGGTGCGCGAGGCTCTCTTGCGCGAGCATTATCGCGGCGGGCAGAGCTTCTTCGTCTGTCCGCGCATCTCTGACCTGGCAGACGCCGAAGAGTTCATGAAGACGGCCGTGCCGGAAGTGAAATACATGGTGGCCAACGGGCAGCTTGCGCCGACGCGGCTCGAGGACATCATGTCGTCGTTCTATGACGGCAAGTTCGACGTGCTGATCTCGACGCCGATCGTGGAGAGCGGGCTCGACATCCCGACGGCGAACACGCTGATCGTCTACCGCGCGCATGTGTTCGGGCTTGCCCAGCTCTACCAGCTGCGCGGGCGCATCGGGCGCTCCAAGGCGCGGGCCTTCGCCTATTTCACGGTGCCACCGGACCTGAAGCTCACGGACAATGCGGACCGGCGGCTCAAGGTTCTGCAGTCACTCGATTCACTGGGTGCAGGCTTCACGCTGGCCAGCCATGACCTCGACATCCGCGGTGCGGGAAACCTGCTCGGTGAGGAGCAGTCTGGCGAGGTGCGCGAGGTGGGCATCGAGCTTTACCAGGACATGCTGGAAGAG
>DAISVV010000164.1:0-7281 GCA_036840015.1 Micropepsaceae bacterium | reverse complement strand
CCGGGACCCTGCAAATGCATCCCGCATGGCCGTAACGTCGCAGATGTCGGCCTGAATGAACCGCAAAAGCGGACTGGACGCCACGGGCTTCAGCGAAGCCAAATTTGCAGCATAGGTAAGCTTGTCCACCACGCACACGCTGGCGAGGTTGCGGGACACGAGTTGGCGCACCACTGCCGAGCCGATGAAACCGGCGCCGCCTGTCAGAAGGATCTTGGGGAGGTCTTCCATTTTCCTTGTTGATCCGCCTCTTGCTGCCTGGCCCTTGTACCTTGCCGAGGTGTAGATAGCCCATGCGAGGTCCTCAGGTAAACCGTGCATGCTGCCCCATGTGATGGCGCGGTGCCGCCCGCCTGATCCGAATTGAGCGCCGGGCGGTAACCTTGTAAAAGGCCGCTGGTCCATCAGGCCCGAGACTGCAGGAGGAGAACAACGTGACACAACCGGACATCAGCCTTGGGAACTGGCTGCGGCAGCGCAGCTTCAGGACGCCGAACCGGCGGGCGCTGACGTTCGAGGGGCAGACCTGGACTTATGGGCAGCTGCAGGAGCGGGTTGACCGGCTGGCTGCAGCGTTCAAGGCTGGCGGGGTTTGCCGGGGTGACCGGGTGGCGTTCATCGGGCTCAACCAGCCCTCGTTCTTCGAGACGCTGTTCGCGGCCTCGCGCGTGGGGGCGATCTTCGTACCGCTGAACTTCCGGCTGACGGGGCCGGAGCTTGACTACATCATCAATGATGCCGGCGTTCACACGATCGTCGCCGACAGCCCGCACCGCGGTGTCATCGACAGCATCCGGGCCAAGCTCCCGTGCCGTCGTTACCTTTCGGCCGATGTCGACGCGGAAGGCTGGACGTCGCTTGCTGCGTTCACTGGCGCGCAAGAGCCCCTTTCCGGGGCCGAGCCTGTCGGCGCTGACGAGGTCGCCATCATCATGTACACCTCGGGCACCACCGGGCGGCCGAAGGGTGCCATGCTGACCCACGGGAACCTGTGGTGGAACAACTGCATGACGCTGCTGACCAGCGACACGCTGGAAAGCGACGTGACGCTCGTTGTGGCGCCGCTGTTCCATATCGGCGGGCTCAACGTGACCACGCTGACGGCCTTCATGAAGGGGGCCGAAGTCGTGCTGCAGCGGGGCTTTGATCCGGGCCGCTGGATCGAGGATGTTGTCAAGTACAAGGTCACCACTGCCTTCGCGGTGCCCGCCATGCTGCTGGCCGTGAGCCAGCATCCTGCCTTTGCCAGCAGCGACCTGTCCTGCATGCGCATGATCATCTGCGGTGGCGCGCCGGTACCCGAACCGCTGCTCAAGCTCTATGCCAAGCGCGGCCTGCCCATCAACCAGGGCTACGGCCTGACAGAGACGGCGCCCATGGTCACCTTCCTGACCAGCGAATGGGGTGAGGCAAAGCTCGGGTCGGCAGGCCGATCCGGGTTCTTTGTCGATGTCGCGCTGATGGATGCGGATGGCAAGTTCCTGAAGGAACCAATGGCGCGCGGCGAAGTCGTGGCGCGCGGGCCCAATGTGATGAAAGGCTACTGGAACAAACCGGAGGCTACGGCTGCCGCGATCGATGCGGCGGGCTGGTTCCATACGGGCGATGTCGGCTATTTCGATGCCGACGGCTTCCTTTACATCTGCGACCGGGTCAAGGACATGGTCATCACGGGCGGTGAGAATGTGTATCCGGCCGAGGTCGAGGCCGTGTTCTATGCGCATCCCGCCATTTCCGAGATCGCCATCATCGGCCAACCCGACCCGAAATGGGGCGAGGCTGTTGTTGCCGTCGTCGTGCTCAAGACGGGGCAAAAGCTTACGCTTGAGGAAATGCGCGCCTGGGGCACGGAGCGACTGGCGCGCTACAAGCTGCCGTCGCGGCTCGAGGTCATCGAGGCGATGCCGCGCAATCCGGCCGGCAAGGTACTCAAGTTCGAACTGCGCAAACGACTGGTGGGCTAGTATTCCCACTCGGCTGCAACGCCAACTTTCGTTCCCGTGGCGCCCGCTTCACCGCGCAGCTTGATGTTGTCGGAGAGGTCGACGTCAACGGTGGCGCTTCCGCCTGCGGCCTCGCTCACGCCTACGTAAACCCCGCGACCAAGGTAACTCCCGGCCGCGACCGAGGTCGTTCCTGTCTCGTCCGTGGTGGCGGTGAGGGCGTCGATGCCGAGCACCGTGCGCAACCGTTCGAGGAGGTCGGGTCCGGTGTCGAGACCGCTCCAGCGGCCGATGACTTGCGCCAGCTGCGCGGCCTCGAAGGGCGAGAGCTGCGTCGTGCGCTTGGAGAAAAGCAGGCGGGAGAGGATTTCGTCCTGCGGCAGGGACGGCACGGATGACAGCGCGATCTGCGGGTCTCCCGCCCTTCCCTTCACGCTGACCGTTGCGGCGACGCCATTCTTCGAGACGCTGCCGGCGATGTCGAGCATCGGTTCGGTGTCCCCAACAAACTGGACACTGCCGCGGGAGAGGACGACGCGCTGGCTCAGCAGGGTGACAGCGCCGCGGCGCAGGTCAAAGCGCCCGCGGACGGCCGGTTCATCGAGGCTTCCGGCGAGGCGGGCCTCGCCGCCAAATTCCGCGTCGATGCCCTGCCCGCGTACAAAGACTTCACGTGGCGCACGGACAGCGACATCAAGGCGGAACGGCAGTGCACTGCCTGACGGGGCGCCTCCCTCGTCGTCATCCGTCACGAGGCCTGCGGGGGCGTTGCGATGGGTTACCTTGATCGGGGTCAGGGGCCTTGCAAGTCGCTCGGGCACGCGGATGTCCCAGCGCGAGATGGACACGTCTCCGCTGATGAGCGGCGCGCCCAGCAAGGCGCCGGTCATGCGCGCGTTCGCGTCAGCGGTCAGGGTCGTGAGCGATGTCGAAACGAGGCGCGCGTCTTTGGCCCTTGCCGTGAAGCTCACGGGATAGCCATTGGTGCGATCAAGCGTGAGCGTGCCGTCCGCCTCTACCGTTCCGCCATTGGGGGTGGTACCGGTCAGCCGGGAGAGAAGGATGCGCTGTTCGGAACCCTCGAGGCTTGCCTCGATGTCCCGCAATTCAAATCCTGCAGCTGCGCTCCGGAACGAACCGCCGGCAAGCCTGCCCGTGCCCTTCACTGCGGGCGATGACAGCCTTCCGGAAACACGGCCTGACAAGGCAAGGCGACCTGCGGCACGTTCACCCGTAGCGCCCAGCCATGCGTTCGCGGCCGCAAGGTCCACCTGCCCGTTTAGATCGAGCGCAAGCGCGGCAGCATCGCTGAAGGGAACCTTGCCCGAAATGTCGAGCCGTGCGCCGCGCGGTCCGGCGAGTTGTGCCCTGAGGGTCGCGCCGCCCCGATCGGTCGTACCGCGGGCGGCGAGCGTCAGATCACGAAGGGGGGGTGCCTGTTCATCCCCTGCCGCGAGACTGGTGAGCATCAGGTCGAAGTCCGACAGGCGGTCGCGCGCGCGGCCTTTCAGCATGATGCGCCCCGACAGATTACCGGCCACGGGCAGGGGTTCTGCCAGCAGTCCAATCGCCCAGAGCGGGAGGGCGCGTGGCTCGACGAGCAGCGCCATTTCACGGCCTGCCTTTCCGTCAATCCGAACGCTTCCGTTGCCCGCATCGATCCTGACCGATGGAATGTCGACGCGACCGCCGTCGACGGTCAACGTGGCTGGTGCGGCGAGGCGCAGCTCGCGCCCATCTCGCTGCAATGTCATCGCCTCAAGTGTAATCCTGGTTGGTGAACGATCGACCTTGAGGCGACCTGCGGCCCGCAGCTGCCCTGCTTTGTGCAGGCCTGTCATTGTCACATCCAGCGCCGAGAGCGCGCCCTTGCCCGTCGCAGCAAGGTCCTCGACCACGAAACCATCAGCGTCGGCCCTGGTCGCGGTGGCCTCAAGTTCAAGCCCCAGGGCCCCAGGCGGATTGCGGATCCGGCCGACAAGCCTGATCGCATCGAACCAGACAGTGTCAACCCGTGTGCGCGGGCTGGCCAGTTCGATCCTTGCGAGGACGTCAGCCCCCTTGCCGGGCAGGACGATGGTTCCCGATGCCGGGCCTTCGAGATCGGCGTCCACGAACGGGGAGATATCCGCTAGGTTGGTGGCCTCCAGACGCAGTGTGCCTGACAGCCCAGCGCCTGAATGGCGAAGGTCACCCGCGAGGTTCACCCGACCTACCGATATGGTGGCGTTGCGGATTACTGCCTCGCCACTGTCGTTGCGCGTCATCGTTGCCGCAATTGTGACGGGCTTGCCAGCGATCTGTCCGGTGGCCGACAATTCGGGTTTCTCCAGCGTGCCTGACAGTTTCGCCTCGATGCTGGCACGGGCGGCTGTCAGCGAAAGGTTTGCGGTCTTCAATGCGCCCGCGGCATCGCTGTCCACGGCAAAGGAGATGTCCATGCGACCTCCCATCAGGCCGTCTGCCATCGCGTCACCGAGCACCAGCTGGTCGATCTTTCCCCGGCCCGTTGCCGAGAAGGCACCCGATGGGCGAGCAAGGCCGAGGCTTGCTTCCAGCGCAAGCCGACCCTGCGGGATGCCGACATCCGCAAGCCCGGCCGGATCAAGCGACACGTCAAGCTTCAGGGCATCAGGATGGAGCGTGCCCTTGAAGCGCGCGGTCGCCTCGTGACGTGTGGCCTTGCCATCAAACCGGAAAGCACCGGTCGTGTCCGACCAGGCGCGCTCCGGCACTGCGCTCAACTCGAGTGTCACGTTACCTATCGGCAGCGTGCTGGAGGCTGCTTCAAGCCGCAGGGGAGCTTTGATCCCCTCTCCCTCGAGCCTCGCCGTCACAACTGCGGCCGGCGACTTCAGGTTCAGGCTGTCGAGGCGCAGGGCGCCCTCAATGCTGCGCGCGGCCACAAGCGCGAGGTTCCAGTCGCCCTTCAGCCACGCCTGCGATGAGGGTGGCCCGATCGCGTCGACGCGCGCGTCGATTGCCGCTTCGAGCCGATGCCACTGGCGGTCCTTGCGGATCCTCGCCGTGCCTGTCGCCCGTGCTGCATCGCCCACGCTGGCCTTTAGGCTTGATGTCCAATCATCCAGCGTTCCCGTCGAGGCGAGATCGACGGCAAGGGGCGCGTCAGGCGGAAGGCCCGCCAGTGCCGGGAGGATGCCGCCGGCTGAGTCGTTGGCCTTCACCGCCAACCGGAACATGTTCGCGCCCGGGTTCCAGTCGATGTCACCGTGAATCCGAGCCGGGCCGTCGGCCTGGCGAAGGTTGAGCGCCACGGCGGCGCGGCTTGCAGGCTCGCGAAGGTCAGCGTGCCCGTCGAGACTGAGGCGGGCCTCGCGCCCCGCCACTGCGGCATCCACGCGAATGGACTTGACTTGAAACAGGGACAGTTTGAATGCCGGAAGCGACGTTTCGCGGCTGTCCGCCCGGGCCGGTCCCCCTGGCTGGCGCGTCCAGCGGATCTGCGATATCGACAGCGTATCCACATCGATCGCGCCCCAGACGAGGCTCAAGGGGTGCCAATCGACGGTTATGCCGTCCAGCTCGAGCCAGATACCCTCCTCGTCAGCCACCGTGATGCGACTGATCCGGGGGGCCGATGGCAGCCAACACGAGATGCCGCGGACCTCGACCCTCGTTTGCGGTGATGACAGGGCGTCGCCCATGGCTTCGGCCAGCATGTTGCGGGCCAGCGAAGTCTGCATCGCAGCCCAACCCAAGACCGTCAGGATGATCAGACCTGCCGCCGTCCACCCCATGATGCGAAGCCATTTGCGCATCTTCACCGCCTAGAATGCCTGGCCGAGGCCGACATAGACCGAAAAGTCGGGGTCGGACGCCCGCGGGTCAAGCGGAATGGCGATGTCGAGGCGCAGCGGGCCCACGGGCGTGCGGTAGCGTGCACCGGCACCCACGCCCGTGCCCATGTCGCTGAAGTCGGGAACATCCGACACGAAGGCGCCGCCGGCATCTGCAAAAAGTGCCACGCCGATGTCCTCGAACAGCCAATGTCGCACTTCAACCGATGCCTCGGCCAAGCTGGCGCCACCGATGATCCGGTCGGCTGCATCACGCGGACCCAGGCCCTGGAAGGCATAGCCGCGCACGGATCCACCGCCGCCGGCAAAGAACCGAAGGTCGGCAGGCAAGTCGGCAATGCCTGCACCGACCGACAGGCCGGCTGCGACCCGACCGGCGACGACCGTGCGCGCGTCTTCATCGATGCTCACGTAGGCAGCAGCCTGTGCAAGCATGCGGGTGGCGGCATTCTCGGTGTCTTCGACGTTCACCAGGGGCCGGAGTTCGACGCTCGCCCGCAGGCCGCGGACCGGCTCAAGCGGATCATTGCGTGTGTCATAGAGGACCGCTGTGGGCAACGTGATGGTCGTGAGATTGCGGGACCCGAACGCATCTTCCTCGTTCGCACGCGACAGTGCGACGCCGGCCTCGACTGCCAGAGCCCGGTCGAATCTTCGGGTCCAGCCGAGCCCGAGCTCCAGGGCATCACGGGCGTAGGCATCGGGCCGCTCCTTCCTTGCCGCGGCACTGACAAACACGTCATCGCGCCTGTCAGGCCAGGCCGGCAGGGTGAGAACACCCTGGAGGGCGAACTCGTAGTCCTGCAACGCGTTGAGGAACAGACGTGCGGCCGATGCCTCGATGCGCAATTTCTCGGCGTGTCCGAAAAGGTTGCGATGTTCCCAGTACGATGTCAGCGCTGCACCCTCGAGGGTCGACCAGTTGGCAGCCACACCGATGGCGCGCAAGGGCCGCTCACCCACGTTCACCGTGAGGGGCAAACCGCCCTGCGCATCCAGTTGGCCTGCCTCGTCGATCTGCACGGCATCGAACACGCCAAGACGCTCCACGCTGTCCCTGAAATCCTTCAGCAGGCTGGTCTGGAACGCATCTCCAGACTTGAAGGGGGCAAGCCCTGACACAAATTCCGGATCCATGCGCTGCGTTCCCGTGACCGATACGGTGCCAAACGTGGCTTTCGGACCGGGGTCGAATTCGAGCTCGACGTCCAGCGTCGCGGTTTCATGATTGGCGGTGGCCTTTCGCTGCTCGAGCCGCGCAAGTGGATGACCTGCCTCCCGCATGAGGTCGATGGCACGCGCTTGGGAGGCCACGATGTCCGCTGACCGTGCCGGAGCGCCTGTCGTGAGCCCGATGGATGGCGGCGTCACTTGCCCTGGCAGGCCCGGCTCAAGGCCTTGTCCTGCCCTGATGGTGATGTCTGCGAGGCTGAAGCGCGGACCCGGGATGATGTCGATGGCAACCGCGATTATAGCGCCGGCCGGCAAGGCGGCGCTCCGGTCATCAGCTTAGACGCCCC
>DAISVV010000163.1:0-7302 GCA_036840015.1 Micropepsaceae bacterium | reverse complement strand
ATGATGCGCTTCTTGCCCATGCGGCGGGCGAGCAGGATCTGGCCCATGCAGTTGTTGATCTTGTGGGCGCCGGTGTGGTTCAGCTCGTCGCGCTTGAACCAGATCTTCGGTCCGCCCCAATAAGCGGTCAGGCGCTCGGCGAAGTAGAGCGGCGAGGGGCGACCGACATAATGCTCCAGGAAGTCATCAAGCTCGGCCTGGAAGGAGGGATCGGCCTTGGCGGCATTGTATGCCTTTTCCAGGTCGAGGATCAGTGGCATCAGCGTCTCGGCGACATAGCGGCCGCCGAAGATGCCGAAGTGTCCGTGTTCGTCCGGACCTGTCCGGAAGGAGTTGGGCCTTTGAGACGTGTTCATGCGCTGTGCCAGAGGTTAGGGTGCAGCGATAGCACTGAATGCGTGCCGTGCGCTTGCGATAAATGCTTCGATGCTTGCATTGTCCTTGATGCCGCGCGCGTGCTCCACACCTGACGATACGTCAACGCCACCCGGCCTTGTTTGGTAAATCGCATCTGCCACATTTTCGGGCGTCAGGCCGCCGGACAGGAACCAGGGCCTGCGCCATATGGTGCCTGCCAGAAGCGACCAGTCGAAGGTGACGCCGTTGCCGCCGGGCAGGTCCTTTGGTGCAGCGTCAAAGAGAAGGATGTCGGCCGCCTCCTCATAGTTGCGGGCAACGGCAAGGTCAGCGGGGCCTGCGAGCGGAATGGCTTTCATTACGGGAATGCCGAACCGTGCTCTGACTTCCAGCACGCGGGAGGGCGTCTCGTGGCCGTGCAACTGGATCAGGGCAGGGTGGACGGCCGAGAGGATGGCGGCCAGCGTCTCGTCGTTTGCGTCGACGGTCAGGGCCACGCTCGATACTGCACTGGAGCGAGACGCGAGGACTGCGGCCTGCGCAGGCGCTATATTGCGGGGGCTCCTTTCGAAGAACACGAAGCCTGCGTGGGACGCGCCTGCCCGTGCAGCGCAATCGAAGCTGTCGGGCGTCGTGATCCCGCAGATCTTGATCGCGTTTCTCATGCGGTCGCGCGCAGGAGTTCGTCATGGATGGCGCGCGCGGCTGACGCCGGGTCGGCTGCTCCCGTTATGGGGCGGCCAATCACAAGCCAGTCCGCACCGTGCTTCAGGGCCTCAGCCGGCGTCATGATGCGCTTCTGGTCCCCGGTGTCTGCACCGGCGGGGCGGATGCCGGGAACCACGAGCATGAAGCCGGGACCCAGCGCCTTGCGCAGCGGTTCGATCTCGTGTGCGCTGCAGACGACGCCGTCCATGCCGGCGTCGCGCGCGAGTGTTGCCAGACGGATGACCTGGTCGGCGGGTGCGCCGTGCACGCCGGTCTCGTTCAGGTCGGATACGTCCATGCTGGTCAGTACGGTCACGGCGATGACCTTGGGGCGGCGGGCGCCCGCGGTTGCGGCAGCTTCGGCTGCGGCCTTCATCATGGCGCGGCCACCGCCTGCATGCACATTCACGATCGAGATGCCGAGCGGCAGTACCGCGCGGATGCCGCCTGCCACCGTGTTGGGGATGTCGTGCATCTTCAGGTCGGCGAAGACGGGCAGGCCGATCTCGGCGAGCCTTGCGATGCCTTGCGGGCCGTTCGCATTGAAGAATTCGAGCCCGAGCTTGATGCCACCGACCCACGGCTTGATCGCGACGGCAAGCTCCATCGCCTTGCCAAGGTCGGTGGTGTCGAGGGCGCAATAAACGGGGCAACGGAATGCAGGGGTCATGCGTGGCTTATAGGCAGCGGCGGGCCGGGCTGGCAACTGGGGCGCAAACGCCCGCCCGGTTCAGCGGCGCGCGATGGCTGTGGTCGTCGCTGCCGGGCGCGCGATGATCGACTGGGCGGCCTCGAGTTCGCGTTCGAGGCGGCGGATGCGCTCGTCGCGGTCGCGTATCGAGCGGCGCAGCGGTGCCTGGGCGAGCCATGTCGACCAGCCGCCCAGCACGATGCCGATGAGGGCCGAGCCGAGGATGATCCAGAACAGCGGCAGTTCCAGCGCGAAGGCCGGCCTGTTGGCGCTGAAGGGGTCGAAGGACAGGAGCGTGGCCTCGCGGTTGGCGACGGCCAGCGCCGCGACGGCGAGGGCGAGGGTCCAGAAGAAGAAGGTCCGGAACAGGCTGGTCATCCTGGCCTCCGTTGAATGTGCATTGGCGTGCGTGGAGCTATTCGCCCGACGAGCTGTCGGGCTTCTGCCGGTTCAGCCTGTCGCGCAGTTCCTTGCCGGTCTTGAAGAAGGGCACGTGCTTGGCAGCGACGGACACGGTTTCGCCCGTGCGCGGGTTGCGGCCCGAACGGGCCGGGCGTGACTTGACGGAAAAGGCGCCGAAGCCGCGCAGTTCCACACGGTCGCCCGTGGAGAGCGCCTTTGCAATCTCGCCGAAGATGGTCGCCACGATCTTCTCGATGTCGCGCTGGAACAGATGCGGGTTCTGTTCGGCAAGCTTCTGGACGAGTTCCGACTTGATCATCGCGAGGTCATCTCCCTGGCAGGGCGCCTTGATGCGCTGCCGCCTCAATGGCGTCGAGTCTCCCAAGGGACGGTGGGACCGTCAAGGTTTTCGCGTGCCAAGTTCTTATGAAACAAGTGTTTTTCCCCTCCTCGCCAGCAAAAAGGGGCGGCTTTCGCCGCCCCTTCGATCGAGATGCTGCAAGTGCGTTGGCCGGATTACTCGTACGTCTTCTCGGCCTTCCTGCGCAGGGCAGCGCCGAGGATGTCGCCGAGCGAGGCGCCGGAGTCGGAAGAACCGTACTGTGCGACGGCTTCCCTTTCCTCGGCGATCTCGCGGGCCTTGATCGACAGGCTGATCTTGCGAGCGGCCTTGTCGACGTTGGTCACGCGGACATCGATCTTGTCGCCAACCGCGAAGCGCTCGGGGCGCTGCTCGGCGCGATCACGCGACAGCTCGTTCTTGCGGATGAACGACTTGAGGTCGCCCACGGCCACTTCGATGCCGCTGTCGGTCACGTCGATGACCGAGCAGGTCACGATGTCGCCCTTCTTCACCGGGCCGAGGCTTTCCATCGGATCGCCGGAGACCTGCTTGATGCCGAGCGCGATGCGTTCCTTCTCGACGTCGATGTCGAGAACGACGGCCTTCACGCGGTCACCCTTCTTGTACTTCTTGATGGCTTCCTCGCCTGGCTCGTTCCAGTCGAGGTCCGAGAGGTGGGCCATGCCGTCGATGTCGCCGTCGAGACCGATGAACAGACCGAATTCGGTGATGTTCTTGATCTCGCCCTCGATCTGGCTGCCGACCGGCTGACGGTCGGAGAAGGCATGCCACGGATTGTCCATGGTCTGCTTCAGGCCGAGGCTGATGCGGCGCTTGGTGGCATCCACCTCGAGCACCATGACTTCGACTTCCTGGCTGGTCGAGACGATCTTGCCCGGGTGGACGTTCTTCTTGACCCAGGACATTTCCGACACGTGCACCAGACCCTCGACGCCCGGCTCGAGCTCGACGAAGGCGCCGTAGTCGGTGATGTTGGTGACGCGGCCGCGGAACTTGCCGTTGACCGGGTATTTCTGGGCAACGCCCTCCCACGGATCGGCCTCGAGCTGCTTCATGCCAAGGCTGATGCGCTGGGTTTCGGGGTTCACCTTCACGACCTGGACCTTCACGGTCTGGCCGATCGAGAGCACCTCGCTCGGGTGGTTGACGCGGCGCCACGCGATGTCGGTCACGTGCAGCAGGCCGTCCACGCCGCCGAGGTCCACGAAGGCACCGTAGTCGGTGATGTTCTTGACCACGCCGTCGATGACCTGGCCCTCGCGGAGGTTGGCCACGAGTTCGTTGCGCTGCTCGGCGCGGCTTTCCTCGAGGACGGCGCGGCGCGAGACAACGATGTTGCCACGGCGCTTGTCCATCTTGAGGATGTGGAAGGGCTCGACCTTGTTCATCAGAGGGCCGGCATCGCGCACGGGGCGGATGTCGACCTGGCTGCCGGGCAGAAAGGCCACGGCGCCGTCGAGGTCGACAGTGAAGCCGCCCTTGACGCGTCCGAAGATGACGCCGGTGACGCGCAGCTTGTCCTCGTAGGCGCGCTCGAGACGCGTCCAGGATTCCTCGCGGCGGGCCTTGTCGCGTGAGAGGATGGCTTCACCCATCGCATTCTCGACGCGGTCGAGGAACACTTCTACCGTGTCACCGACCTTGATGTTCGGTGCCTGGCCGGCGAGTGCAAATTCCTTGAGTGCGATCTTGCCTTCGGTCTTCAGACCGACGTCGATGATCGCGAATTCCTTTTCAATGCCGATGACGCGGCCGGAAACGACGTTGCCTTCCTGAAGGCCGTGCGTCTCGAAGCTTTCCTCGAGGAGGGCTGCGAAATCTTCCTTCGAGGGGTTGTAGGTTGGCTGTTGCGCGGTGCGCGAGCCAGGGCGTGCCATATGGTAGTCTCCAAACAAGGCGCATGCCTACCGGCCGGTGCCGGCGGACTTGGTCGTGCACGGGGACTGCGCTTGGTGCGCCGGCCCATCAGCCCAACCCGGTTTCAAGAACAAAAAAAGCGCGTCAGGAACCCCGGGGTCCCAAGGCGCGCGCACCCGTTCAAGTGCCGATCGCCGCCCTGACGATCGAAAACGCCCGGGCGACGGCCGTTTCTATATCCAGATCGCTTGTGTCCAGCAAGTGCGCGTCGGGGGCCTGGCCCAGGGGTGCGACAGGGCGGCTCATGTCGCGGCGGTCGCGGGCTTCAATATCCGCCAGAACATCGGCCTGGGTCAGGGGCGACCCCTGGGCGGCGAGCTCGAGGTAACGACGCCGGGCGCGGATTTCCGCGGTTGCGGTGACGTAGAGCTTCACGTCGGCGTCCGGGCAGATGATCGTGCCGATGTCGCGGCCGTCGAGGACCGCGCCGCGGCCGCCGGGCGGGGCGAGGGCAAAGCGGCGCTGGAAGGCCAGAAGTGCCTCGCGGACGGCCGGAACGGCAGCAACCTTGGATGCGGCCGGTCCTGCCACGTCGGATCGCAGGAGCGGATCGTCGAGCCAGTCAGGATTGAAGCCCTGCGCGGCGGCTGTTGCTGCCACGGCGTCGGCAGGGTCCTTGCCGGCGGCGATCACGGCCATCCCGACGCCCCGGTAGAGCAGGCCCGTGTCGAGATGGTCGAAGCCGAGGCTGGCGGCGATGCGACGGGCGATGGTGCCCTTGCCCGATGCGGCGGGACCGTCGATCGCGATGACCGGAAGGCGCTTCAAGCCGCCGGCCTCCTGAGCACGGCGCCCAGGGCCTCCATCATCGGGATGAAGGTGGGGAAGCTCGTCGAGATGAAGGCGGTGTCGTCGACCGTCACGGCCTGGCGTGCGGCGAGGCCTGCAACGAGAAACGACATTGCGATGCGGTGGTCCATGTGGGTCGTCACGCGGCCGCCTCCCGGCACGCCGTCGGTGCCGCGACCGTCGACCTCGAGCCAGTCCTCGCCCATGCGGCAGGTGATGCCGATCTGGCCGAGGCCCGCGGCGACGGCTGCGAGGCGGTCGCTTTCCTTCACGCGCAGCTCGGCGAGGCCGTTCATGCGCGTCGTGCCTTCGGCGAAGGCCGCGGCCACGGCGAGTATGGGGAACTCGTCGATCATGGAGGGCGCAATTTCCGGTTCGGTCGTCGTCGCGCGCAGGGCGCTGGCCGTGACTTCGAGGTCGGCTACTGTCTCGCCGCTTTCGATGCGTTCGTTCGACTTGCTGATGCGCGCACCCATCCGGGTGAGCACGGCCAGCAGGCCCGCGCGCGTCGGGTTCAGCATGACACGCGAGAGGGAAATCTTCGATCCTGGCACGAGAAGCGCTGCCACAAGGGGGAAGGCTGCCGAGGACGGGTCGGGTGGTACCACGACCTCGCGTCCCGTGAGCATCGGCTGGCCGTCGAGCGAGATCGCCCGGCCTTGCCGGCCGGCGTCGGTGATGCTGACGGTGGCACCAAAGTGGCGGAGCATGCGCTCGGTGTGGTCGCGGGTGGCCTCGGGCTCGATGACGGTCGTGCGGCCGGGCGCGTTGAGGCCGGCGAGCAGCACGGCCGACTTCACCTGCGCCGAGGGCACCGGCAATTCATAGGTAACGGGCAGCGGATTGGCCGTTCCCTTCAGGGTCAGGGGCAAAAGCCCCCCCTTCCGGCCCATGGTCTCAGCGCCGAAGCGCGACAATGGTTCCAGAACGCGGCCCATGGGCCTGCGGCGCAGCGATGCGTCGCCGGTGAAAGTTGCGCTGAGCGGGCAGGTCGCAATCGCGCCCATCACGAGGCGCACGCCCGTTCCCGAGTTGCCATGGTCCAGCACGTTCGATGGTTCGGCGAGGCCGCCGACACCCACGCCATGGATGTGCCAGGTGCCCTGCGGATCGCGGGTGATGTCGGCGCCCAGTTCGCGCATGACCGACGCGGTGTTGAGGACATCGCCCGCCTCGAGCAGGCCTTTGACCGTCGTTTCCCCAACGGCGAGGGCGCCGAAGATCAGGGCCCGGTGGGAGATCGACTTGTCGCCCGGAATCCGGGGGTTTCCGGCCAGGCCCGGGGACTTGCCGGCGGCCAGTGGCTGTGGATTGGCGGTGGCGCTCAAGGTGCGACGTCTTGGATTAAAGGTTGTGCCGGGCGGTTCGTGCTTCAACTTCTCTTTGACAGGTGGCCCGCTTCATGGCAATGGGACGCCCCTCAATTACCCCCTCAAACTCCAGGAAATCCCAGCGGTGGCTGCTCCGGATATTGGAACCAAGCGCATTTGCCCAAGTTGCGCTGCCAAGTTTTACGATCTCAGCAAGAAGCCGATCGTGTGCCCGAAGTGCGGACACAGCTTCACGCCGGAAGCGATCGTGAAGATGCGCCGCCCGCGGTCGACGGCGTCGATCCTGCGGGATACCGACGAGGGTGCTGTCCGGGTCAAGGAGGCGCGTGACGACGCGGACGAGACCGAGGAGGCCGAGGGCGCCGAGGGTTCGGAAGAAGAGGAAGAGGCCGAGGAAGAGATCAAGGAGGTCGCTCTCGACGACGAGGCGATCGCCGATCCGGATCTGGTCGAGGATGAGGAAGCCGAGGACACGGACGACAAGCCCGAGGTTGTCGGTGATGAGGTCGACCTCGAGGAAATCGAGGATGACGAAGATGGCGATGACGAGGAAGACGATACCCTGATCGAGAACGTCGATGACGAGGACGATGTGGGTGGCATCATCGACAAGGGTGACCTCGACAAAGAGTAAATGCGACTTCGATCCCTGCCTTGCTCATTGCGGTCGGGGGGGATCGTTTGTATAAAACGGGGGCCGCGCCCAGGCGGCACCTGTTCGGATGGGGCTATAGCTCAGCTGG
>DAISVV010000162.1:0-7383 GCA_036840015.1 Micropepsaceae bacterium | reverse complement strand
TGATCGTGATGGACAAGTCGGCCGACGTCGTGAAGGCCATCGCGCGCCTCTCGCGCTTCTACAAGCATGAATCCTGCGGCCAGTGCACGCCCTGCCGTGAAGGCACGGGGTGGATGTGGCGCGTCATGGAGCGTCTGGTGACCGGTGATGCCGACCCCAAGGAAGTCGACCTTCTGCTGGAAGTCACCTATCAGGTCGAAGGGCACACGATCTGCGCGCTCGGCGATGCGGCCGCATGGCCGATCCAGGGTCTGCTGCGCCATTTCCGGCCTGAAGTTGAACGCCGGATCAACGCGCGCCGTGCCGGCAAGCCGGCAAGCCCGGTAGCGGCGGAGTAGAAGCCATGACCAAGCTCATTGTCGACGGCAAGGAAATCGAAGTCCCCGCGGACTTCACGCTGCTGCAGGCCTGCGAGGCCGCCGGCGCCGAAATCCCGCGCTTCTGCTACCACGAGCGCCTTTCCATCGCAGGCAACTGCCGCATGTGCCTGGTGGAAGTGAAGGGTTCGCCAAAGCCCGTTGCCTCCTGCGCCTGGGGCGTGCGTGATTGCCGTCCCGGCCCGAACGGCGAGCCGCCCGAGGTCAAGACGGCCTCGCCGCTGGTCAAGAAGGCCCGCGAAGGCGTGATGGAGTTCCTGCTCATCAATCACCCGCTCGACTGTCCCATCTGCGACCAGGGCGGCGAGTGCGACCTGCAGGATCAGGCGATGGCCTATGGCCACGCACGTTTCAATCGCTATGACGAGAACAAGCGCGCTGTCACCGACAAGAACATGGGGCCGCTGGTCAACACGATCATGACGCGTTGCATCCATTGCACGCGCTGTGTCCGCTTTGCCGCTGAAGTCGCGGGGGTCGACGAGATCGGCGCCACGGGTCGCGGCGAGGACATGGAGATCACGACCTATCTCGAGCACGCCGTTTCGTCGGAAATGTCTGGCAATGTCATCGACCTCTGCCCGGTCGGTGCCCTGACATCCAAGCCCTACCAGTTCAACGCGCGGCCATGGGAACTCACCAAGACCGAGAGCGTCGACGTGATGGATGCCGTTGGTTCGGCCATTCGTGTCGACACGCGTGGTCGCGAGGTCATGCGCATTCTTCCGCGTGTCAACGAGGACATCAACGAGGAGTGGATCTCCGACAAGACCCGCTTCGTCTGGGACGGACTGCGCCGCCAGCGCCTTGATCGTCCTTATGTGCGCCGGAACGGCAAGCTGCAGCCGGCAACGTGGCAGGAAGCCTTTGCAGCCATCGCCGAGCGCGTGCGCGCGACCAAGCCCGAGCGCATGGCTGCCCTCGTCGGCGACCTCCCGAGCACGGAAGCCATCAAGGCACTCAAGGATCTCATGCTGTCGCTGGGTGTGGCCAATCTGGACTGCCGTCAGGACGGCGCTAAGATCGGGCTTGGACCGCGCCAAGGCTACCTTTTCAACACCACGATCGCCGGGATCGAAAGCGCTGACGCGCTTCTTCTGGTGGGCACCGATCCCCGCTGGGAGGCGCCGCTCATCAACGCCCGCATCCGCAAGACATGGCTGCGCGGCGGCCTGAAGATTGCGCGCCTGGGCCCTGCGAAGGATCTGACCTATGCAGTCGAGGATCTCGGCAACAACGCCGCCACGCTGAACGAAATTGCAGCGGGCCGTCACGCTGTCTTCCAGATGCTGAAGGACGCCAAGCGTCCGATGCTGATCGTGGGGCAGGGCGCACTGTCCCGCAAGGATGGCGCCGCCATCCTCGCGGCGTGTGCGCAGATCGCGCGGGACACAGGCATGATCGGACCGGGCGGTGAAAGCGGCTGGAACGGCTTCAACGTCCTTCACACCGCCGCCGCACGCGTCGGTGCCCTTGACGTAGGCTTCCTGCCCCACAAGGGCGGCAGGGACACGCAGGGCATCCTCGAGGGCGCGGCCAAGGGCGAGATTGATGTCGTCTATCTGCTCGGCGCCGACGAGATAGACACCCAGAAGCTTGGCCATGCCTTTGTCATATATCAGGGCTCGCACGGCGACGCCGGCGCTCACCGCGCCGATGTCATCCTGCCGGGTGCCGCGTATACCGAACAGCATGGCACCTATGTGAACACGGAAGGCCGCGTGCAGCTCGCCCGCCGCGCCGCGTTCCCGCCCGGCGACGCGCGCGAGGACTGGACCATCCTCCGGGCTCTCTCTGACGTGCTTGGCCGCAAGCTCCCGTATGACGACCTGGCCACGCTGCGCCAGCACATGCTGAATGACGCGCCGTCGTGGAGCGCGCTTGACCAGGCGCCGCCATGCCCGGGCGCCGAAGCCCCGCTCTGGGCGACCATCGGAACGTCAGGCCCGATCGAGGCGACACCGTTCTCGTACCCGATACGGGACTTCTACCTGACCAATCCTGTCGCGCGCGCGAGCCAGGTGATGGCCGAGTGCAGCGCGCAATTCGTAAAGCCGCCAAAAGCGGCGGCGGCGGAGTAGGGCGATGGATTTCTTCAGCGTTCAGGCCTGGCAGGTGTGGTGGCAGGGGTTCTACGCGGCCAACCAGACATTGCTCGACGTGACCGGCATGGCTGCAATGATGCTGCTGTTCATCGTCGCGCTGCTGGTGATGATCGCCTTCATCCTTCTCTTCGACCGCAAGGTCTGGGCTGCCGTCCAGATGCGTCGCGGTCCGAACGTGGTGGGTCCCTTCGGCCTGCTGCAGTCCTTCGCCGACCTGTTCAAGTTCGTGTTCAAGGAATTCGTCATGCCCGCCGGCGCCAACAAGGGCGTCTTCCTGCTGGCCCCCCTGATCACGACCACGCTGGCCCTCGGCGCCTGGGCCGTCGTGCCCGTCAATGAAGGCTGGGTGTTTGCCGACATCAATGTCGGCGTTCTCTACATCTTCGCCGTGTCATCGCTGGGCGTTTACGGCATCATCATGGGTGGATGGGCCTCGAACTCGAAGTATCCCTTCCTTGGCGCGCTGCGCGCGGCTGCGCAGATGGTGTCCTACGAAGTCTCGATCGGCCTCGTGATCATCACGGTCCTGCTGACCGCGGGCTCTCTCAACCTTTCGCAGATCGTGGCGGCCCAGGAAGGCGGGATCCAGAACTGGTACCTGTTCTCGCACTTGCTGCCGATGGCCGTGGTGTTCTTCATTTCGGCCCTTGCGGAAACCAACCGCCCGCCCTTCGATCTGCCCGAGGCCGAGTCCGAGCTGGTCGCGGGCTTCATGGTCGAGTACTCGTCGACGCCCTATCTTCTGTTCATGCTGTCTGAATATGTCAGCATCGTGCTGATGTGCGCGCTGATGACAATCTTCTTCCTCGGTGGCTGGCACCCGCCCATCGACGTGGCGCCCCTGAACTGGGTGCCGGGCGTCTTCTGGTTCATCCTCAAGATCTGGTTCATTTTCTTCCTCTTCGCGATGGTCAAGGCAATCGTTCCGCGCTACCGCTACGACCAGTTGATGCGCATCGGTTGGAAGTTCTTCCTGCCGCTTTCGCTTCTCTGGGTCGTCGTGACCGCAGGCTACCTTCTGGCCTTCGACAAGCTGCCGGGCTGATCCACATGCAATTCCTGCGCACCATCTTCATGGTCGACTTCCTCGCCGGCTTCTGGCTGGCGCTGAAGTATCTGGCCCGGCCCAAGAAGACCCTGAACTATCCCTTCGAGAAGGGCCCGCTGTCGCCGCGGTTCCGGGGCGAGCACGCGCTGCGCCGATACCCGAACGGCGAGGAACGCTGCATCGCCTGCAAGCTCTGCGAGGCGATCTGCCCCGCGCAGGCCATCACCATCGAGGCCGAGCCACGCGACGACGGCTCCCGCCGCACGACCCGCTACGACATCGACATGGTCAAGTGCATCTATTGCGGCTTCTGCCAGGAAGCCTGCCCGGTGGATGCCATCGTCGAAGGCCCGAACTTCGAATTCGCGACCGAAACGCGTGAAGAGCTCCTCTACGACAAGGCGAGGCTCCTCGCCAACGGCGACCGCTGGGAACGCGAGATTGCCCGCAATCTCGAACTGGACGCGCCCTACCGCTAGGCGCGGGCGCAGACACAGGAAGGAACGACAGACGTGCTGGCAGCGACCATAGCCTTTTACGTATTCGCGACCGTGCTGATCGGATCGGCGCTGCTCGTGGTTTCCGCGCGCAACCCGGTCCACTCGGTCCTGTTCCTGATCCTCGCCTTCTTCAATGCGGCCGCTCTCTTCATCCTGCTCGGGGCCGAGTTCCTGGCCATGGTCCTCGTCGTCGTCTATGTCGGCGCGGTGGCGGTGCTGTTCCTGTTTGTCGTCATGATGCTCGACATCGACTTTGCCGAGTTGCGCCAGGGCTTCCTGCAATACGCCCCCCTCGGGATCCTGCTGTGCGCCGTGTTCTTCCTTGAACTCGCGGCCGTCGGGTTTGGCTGGGTGCTCTCACCCGCGGTCGAGACCGCCGCAAAGTACCCGACGCCGGCCGACACCACGAATACCGAGGCCATTGGCCTGATCATGTACACGCAGTTCGTTCACGTCTTCCAGGGCGCCGGCATGGTCCTCCTGGTCGCCATGATCGGCGCCATCGTGCTGACGCTGCGCCATCGCGAGGGCGTCAAGCGCCAGGATGTGTCGGCGCAGGTCGGTCGCAAGCGTGAAGAAGCCGTTGAGTTGCGCAAGGTAAGGCCGGGAGAGGGGCTGTGACCATGGAGATCGGACTTGGCCATTACCTGGCGGTCGCGGCCGCCCTGTTCACCATCGGGATCCTCGGGATCTTCATCAACCGCAAGAACGTGATCGTCATCCTCATGTCGATCGAACTGATCCTCCTGTCGGTCAACATCAACCTGGTCGCCTTCTCGTCCTTCCTCGGCGACCTGACCGGGCAGATCTTCGCCCTGCTGGTCCTGACGGTCGCCGCGGCAGAAGCGGCCATCGGCCTTGCCATCCTCGTCGTCTACTTCCGCAATCGTGGATCGATTGCCGTTGAAGACGTCAACATCATGAAAGGGTAGCCACAGTGGAATTGCTCTACCAGGCCATCCTCGTCCTTCCGCTGATCGGCGCCATCCTCGCAGGCGTCATGGGCAAGCGCCTTGGCGAACACGCAGCCGAGTACACGGCCACCATCCTGCTCTGCGCGACGGCCATCCTGTCCATTGCGGCCTTCTTCTTCGACCTCCCGAACCTCGGGATGGACAAGCCGCGGATCATCACGCTGTTCCAGTTCATCGACTCCGGCGCCCTCCAGGTCGACTGGGCCATACGCGTCGACGCCCTGACCGCCGTGATGCTGGTCGTCGTGACAGGCGTGTCTTCGCTCGTGCATGTCTATTCGATCGGCTACATGCACCACGACGAACACCGTCCGCGTTTCTTTGCCTACCTGTCGCTGTTCACTTTCGCCATGCTGATGCTTGTGACCGCCGACAATTTCGTCCAGCTGTTTTTCGGCTGGGAAGGCGTGGGTCTTGCCTCCTATCTCCTGATCGGCTTCTGGTTCCGCAAGCCCACCGCCAACGCCGCCGCCATGAAGGCCTTCATCGTCAACCGGGTCGGCGACTTCGGCTTCGCGCTGGGCATCTTTGCCGTCTTCCTGACCTTCGGGACACTGGACTTCGGCACCACGGCAACCCCTGGCGTCTTCCAGCAGGCCCAGGAATTTGCCGGCAAGACCTTCGAGTTCGCGGGCTATGAGGTCGACATCCTGACCACGACCTGCCTGCTGCTGTTCATGGGGGCCATGGGCAAGTCGGCCCAGTTCTTCCTGCACACATGGCTTCCCGATGCCATGGAAGGTCCGACCCCCGTCTCGGCACTGATCCACGCCGCCACCATGGTCACCGCCGGCGTGTTCCTCGTGGTGCGCTGCTCGCCCCTGTTCGAGCTCGCGCCCGTGGCACTTGAGGTCGTCACCATCGTCGGCGCCACAACGGCGTTTTTTGCGGCGACGGTCGGCCTCTTCCAGAACGACATCAAGCGCGTGGTCGCCTATTCGACCTGCTCGCAGCTGGGCTACATGTTCTTCGCCGCCGGTGTCGGCGCCTACCAGGCGGCCATGTTCCACCTGTTCACGCATGCCTTCTTCAAGGCGCTGCTGTTCCTTGGGGCAGGGTCGGTCATTCACGCCCTGTCCGACGAGCAGGACATGCGCCGGATGGGCGGTGTCCGCAACAAGATCCCGGTCACCTACTGGATGATGGTGATCGGCACGCTGGCCCTGACCGGCTTCCCCTTCCTCGCCGGCTTCTGGTCCAAGGACGCCATCATCGAAAGCGCCTTTGCCGCGCACACGGGCGTCGGCAACTATGCATTCGCCCTCGGCATCGTCGCTGCCGGCATGACCTCATTCTATTCGTGGCGCCTCATCTTCATGACATTCCACGGCAAGTACCGGGGCGATCAGGAAGCCTATGACCACGCCCACGAGTCGCCGCCCGTGATGCTTGTGCCGCTGTTCATTCTGGCCATCGGCGCCCTGTTCTCGGGTTTCGTCTTCTACGACCAGTTCATCGGCTACCAGAACGCGGACTTCTGGCGCGGTGCCATCGTGAACCTCCAGGAGCACACAGCACTCGAGGGACGCCACCACGTTCCTGCCTGGGTCATCCTGTCGCCCGCCGCCGTCATGCTGATCGGTTTCACGGTCGCCTGGGTGTTCTACATGGACTACCCCGATCTCCCGCGTCGCATGGCAGAGAAGCGCGGCCCGCTTTACCTGTTCCTGTACAACAAGTGGTACTTCGACGAGATCTACGACTTCCTGTTCGTGCGGTCTTCCAAGGCACTCGGTTACTTCCTCTGGAAGCAGGGTGACGGGCGCCTGATCGACGGCGTCGGTCCCGATGGTGTCGCCGCCGGTATCGCCGAGTGGACGAAGCAGGCCGTCCGGTTCCAGAGCGGTTATGTCTACCATTACGCATTCGCGATGCTGGTTGGCGTGGCCTTGCTCGCCAGCTGGTTCATCGTCGGAGGTGGCAAATGAACAACCTTCTGTCGATCACCACCTTCCTGCCGCTGCTGGGTGTGCTGCTCATCCTGCTGATGACGCCCGCCGGCAAGGCAGGCGACACAATGGCCCGCCAGATCTCGCTGTTCACCACGTCGATCACCTTCGTGCTGACGCTCGTGCTCTGGTCCATGTTCGACCCGTCTGCCCCCGGGTTCCAGTTCGGCGAGCAGTACCCATGGCTTGGCGGCAACATCAACTATCACCTCGGCGGCGACGGCATCTCGCTTCCCTTCGTGATCCTGACCGCGTTCCTCATGCCGCTGTGCATCCTCGCCAGCTGGACATCCATCGAGACGCGGGTGAAGGAGTACATGGTCGCCTTCCTCGTGCTCGAGACGCTTATGATCGGCGTCTTCGTCTCGCTTGACCTCGTGCTGTTCTACCTCTTCTTCGAGGGCGGCCTGATCCCGATGTTCCGCATCAT
>DAISVV010000161.1:0-7450 GCA_036840015.1 Micropepsaceae bacterium | reverse complement strand
TGCCCCAGATGCGCCATGTGAACACGCACCTGATGGGTCCGCCCGGTCTCCAGCCGGCACTCCACCAGGGCCGCCGTGGCACCGAAGGTTTCGACCACCTTGTAGTGCGTGCGCGCAGCCTTGCCCCCGATCCGCAGCACGGCAACCTTCTGCCGGTTCAGCGGGCTACGCCCGAGGTCCGCGTCGATCGTGCCCGCAAGCAGCCGCGGCACGCCCCACACCAGCGCCTTGTAGACACGCGTGACGGCATGGGCGGCGAACTGCTTTCCGAGGCTCGTATGCGCCTTCTCGGTCTTGGCAACCACCATGAGCCCGGTCGTGTCCTTGTCGATGCGGTGGACGATGCCCGGCCTCAGTTCCCCGCCAATGCCCGGCAGCGTGTTGCCACAATGCGCGATCAGCGCATTCACCAGCGTCCCCTCGCGATTGCCGGCCGCCGGATGCACGACAAGCCCCGCCTGCTTGTCAATCACGATGACGTGCTTGTCCTCGAACACGATATCGAGCGGAATGTCCTCGCCCTGCGGCGTCGCGGGCGCAGGCGCAGGCACCACCAGCTCGACCTGCTGGCCCAGCCGGGTCTTCGCCGCCGGGTCCCCGGCGGGCCGCCCGTCGACGGAAAGGGCTCCGGCTTCGATTAACTGTTTAAGCCGCGATCGCGAGATTTCCGGCCACGACGCCGCAAGCACACGGTCCAGGCGGTCACCCGCTTGGCTCTCGCTGACAGTCAGTGTACGACGCTCGTCATCCGCAGAGGAATTTGCCATGACCGACGTCGTACCCGAAACCCCGCCGCCCGCCAACCGCGGCCTCTGGATGCTGGTAATCGGCCTCGGCATCGCAATCCTGATCGTGGTGGCCGCGATGATCGGGCTGGCCATCAGGCGCGCCACGATGGATCCCCAGCCGCTACCGTCGGCCGCAGCCGTCCCCGCACCCGTGGCGGCCCCTGCCCAGCCTGCACGTCCGGGAGAGGCAATCGAGCTCAACATCAACCTCGCCCCCGGCGAGGCCGTGGCAGACGCCCGCCTCGAGAACGGCACGCTGGTCGTGCGCATCACATCGCCCGCCGCCGACCAGCTCCTGCTGATAGACCCCGCCTCCTCGCGGATACTCAACCGCATCCGCTTCAACCGCACGCCCGAAAAACCCTAGGGCCGGGCCAAGCCGCCGGAATGACACGCGAAAAGAGTGCGGCAAATGCGGGCACGCATCTTGATCGGCGCGCCCCCCTCGCTTATAGCCTTCCCCTCGCCGCTGTCCCCATCGTCTAGCGGTCAGGACGTCGCCCTTTCACGGCGAAAACCGGGGTTCGATTCCCCGTGGGGACGCCACTTCTCTGGCCATGCACCTCGAAGTGCAGGGCCCGGCAGCGGCCAAATCACATCCGCTTAGTCACGATGCCCCACCAGCGCCCCCGACGCGACCAGGTCCGTCAGCAGCGCAAGCGTCGCCTTGCCCGAGCAATCGAACGGATCGAGCTTGGCCCGCTTGAAGTACTTCAGCAGCAGCGACGGGTTCAGCTTGGTCATGTTGACCTGCGCCATGGTCCAGTTGCCGAACTGCCGCTCGTCGATTTCCTCGAAGACCAGCAGCCGCACCTGCTGGTGCCGCGCATCGCGCACGATGGCGTTGAACAGGTCGCACACCTCGTCGCGCCCGCCCTCGAGCACCTGGATGAACAGGTCATCCGACACACAGAGCAACCCCGTGACCCCGATGTCCGGATTGTTCCGGCGGGACTGCGCAAGGATCGTGTCGACGAACGCGCTCGTCAGGGGCTCGACGGGACGGCTGGCATAAAGGCAGCGCACAAGCATGGCGACCTCAGGATCTGTGGTTCAGAAGGGCAAGGAACTCGCTGCGCAGGATATGGTCCTTCAGGAACGAGCCCCGCATCACACTGTTGACCATCATGGTGGCATCATCCTTCACCCCACGCCAGTGCATGCAGAAATGATCGGCCTCCATGACGACGGCAAGCCCGTCGGGCCGGACCTTCTTCATCAGGACCTCGGCCATCTGCGTTATGGCTTCCTCCTGGATCTGCGGGCGGGACATGACCCACTCCGCCAGCCGCGAGTACTTGGACAGCCCGATGAGGTTCGAATGCTCGTTCGGCATGATGCCGATCCACAAGCGCCCCATGATCGGACAGAAGTGGTGGCTGCAGGCGCTGCGCACCTTGATCGGGCCGACCATCATCAGCTCGTTGAGCGCCTCGGCATTCGGAAACTCGGTGATCGAGGGCGCCTCGACATAGCGGCCGCGGAACACCTCGCTGAGATACATCTTGGCCACCCGGCGCGCCGTGTCCTGCGTATTGTGGTCGCTGTCGGTATCGATAACGAGGCTCTCGAGCACGGCCTTGAACTTCTGTTCGACCTCGGCCTGCAGGGCCTCCATCTCGCCAGGCTCGATGAACGCGGCGATGTTGTCATTCGCATGGAACCGCTTCTTCGCACGCAGGATGCGCGCGCGGATGCGGGAAGAGACGGTCTCTTCCGAAGAGGGATGTTCCGGCTTTTGGACTTTGCCCATGCCTGCTCGATCTCTGTCTGGTGCCACGGAACAAGCTGCCGGTGCCCGGCTGCAGCCTGATCATGAGAATGAACCGCTGCCGCCCCTACGTCAACGACGCAACTTCCTGCCACTGGTTTCACAAGGCCAGCCAGCGTCGGCACGCCGACACCGGCAAGCCTGTTGCACAAGGGTTCAAGGGACATTCGACATGCATCACGAAGCGGCCGATGCGGGGACAGAAAACCGGCGGGAAACGCGAAGGCGCACGGGCGCGGTTGGCCAATCCGTGACGAAACGCCGCGACATGCGTCCGCTTCCTTGGGCCAGCCGTACTTCGATCGCGATGGCCCCCGCTCATTCCAGCAAGCTACCCGCCGCAGAAGGCGCGCCACCGGAGGCGATTTCATGCCCATCGACCGACCGGCTGACCGTCTATTTCGACGGATCATGCCCCCTGTGCAGGCTTGAGATCGACCACTACGCGGCGCAACCCGGCGCGAGCAGGCTCGCATTCATCGACGTGGCCGCAACCCATGCCGACACCGGAGCCGATCTCGCAAGGACGGCGGCGATGGCGCGCTTTCATGTGCGCCTCCCGGACGGACGCCTCGTGTCAGGGGCACAAGCCTTTGCGCAAATCTGGCAGCGCCTGCCCGCCTGGCGCTTCGCCGCCCGATTGGCGCGCCTGCCGGGAGCCCTGGCCGTGATGGAAGCGCTCTATCGCATGTTCCTTCCCGTGCGGCCCCTCCTGTCGAGGCTCGTAGGCTGGTGGCGGCGGTGACCCGCGATAACGAGCTTCCACGCTGGCTGATCGCCGAACTGCGCACCGATCACGCCGGCGAGACCGGGGCAGTGGAAATCTATCGCGGCATCCTCGCGCTCACCCGCGATGAACATCTCGTCGCCTTCGCACGGGCGCACATGCAGACCGAGCTGTCGCACCTCGAAGAGATCTCCCGGCTCGTGCCGCCGGCCCGCCGCTCGATCCTCCTGCCGCTCTGGAAGCTGCTCGGCTGGCTGACGGGCGCGATCCCGGCCATGCTCGGTCGCAATGCGACCTTCACGACGATCGAGGCCGTCGAGACATTCGTCGACCGGCACTACCAGGCCCAGGTCGACCGCTTGCGGCAGGAAGGCAGCGAACCAGCGATCATGGACCTGCTCGACCGCCTGCGCAGGGACGAGGTCCACCACCGCGACGACGCCCGCAACCGCCGGACCTCGACGCCGACACGATCCCTGAAAGCCTGGACCGGCCTTGTGGGAGCCGGCTCCCGCGTGGCCGTGCATCTGGCGCGGATCGTCTGATCGCGAACAAGGGCAGGTCAGGCTCCGCCATAGCCGCACGCCATGACAGGGGACTTGCGTCGCCGCTTGCCGTGCGCGAACCTCTGGCGCTGGCGGCGGGCTTGAACCAGGGCCCTCGCCACGCGGCAAATCAGGGGGAATGCAAATGAGATGGTTCTGGCTGGCATTGTTTGCGCTTGCCGTCTTGGTGCCGGCAAGGGCAGAGCCGGCGCGGTACATGACACCGCCTGCGCCCATCGGCGACATCATTGACGCAAGCCCCACCCCCTCCGTCAGCATCAGCCCGCAGGGCGACGTCCTTGCCATCCTCGACCGCGCCGGCTTCCCGGGCATCGCCGAACTCGCCGAACCCGAGCTGCGCCTCGCAGGCCTGCGCATCAACCCGCGCAACAACGGCCCCGCCAACGGGCGCACGCAATGGCTGCGCGGCCTCAGCTTCAAGCCGGTCAATGGCGGACCCGCACGCACAGTGAAGTTGCCGGGCGACTTCCGCTTCCTGAACCCACGATGGTCACCCGATGGAAAGCACGTGGCCATGATGGCCGACGCGCCCACCGGCCTTGAACTGTGGAGCGTCAACGTCGCGACAGCAACCGCAAGACGCCTGACAGGCCCCATCCTGAATGCAGCCTTCGGCCCTGGCTATGCATGGCGCCCCGACAGCACGGGGCTGATGGTCCTCGTGCTCCCGGCCAGTCGCGGGCCAGCACCATCGACGACATCAGTGCCCGCCGGCCCTGCGATCCAGGAAAACATGGGACGCGCAGCACCGGTCCGCACCTACCAGGACCTCCTGAGGAACACGCGCGACGAAGCCCTGTTCGCGCACTACTTCACAAGCCAGCTCGCCTTCGTCAGCCTCGACGGCAAGCCGCCACGCCGCATCGGCACCCCTGCCATCATCGCAGCCGCCGACCTGTCACCCGACGGCCGCTATGTTCTCCAGAGGCACCTGCAGCGCCCCTTCAGCTACGCCGTCCCCGCAAGCCTGTTCGCAGCCAGGACGTTCGTGACAGACCTGAATGCGGCGCAGGTCCACCTGGTCGCCGACCTCCCCGTCCTCGACAATGTTCCAACACCCTTCGACGCAACCCACGAGGGTCCCCGCGCCATACAGTGGCGCGCCGACACAGATGCGACCTTGGCCTGGGTCGAGGCGCAGGACGGTGGGGACACGAAGCGGGAAGCCGCCATTCGCGACACGGTCTTCACGCTGGCCGCCCCCTTCAGTGGCACGAAGCAGCGGCTGATCGATCTGCCCCACCGGCTCAACGCGATATCCTGGGGCCGCAATGATGTCGCCATTGTCTTTTCACGCTGGTGGCAGACGCGCACCGAGACGCGCTACCTCGTCAATCCGTCAAACCCTGCATCACAGCGCCAGCTCCTACAGCGCAACTACCAGGACCGCTACAATGACCCGGGCCGCCCGGCGCTGAAGACCGACAGCCGCGGGCGCGCCGTGCTCCAGTTCACGCCAGACGGCAGCGCGGTCCTCGTCGAGGGCGAAGGCGCGCGTCGCGAGGGCGCATTCCCCTTCCTTGACCGCATGGAACTGGCAACCGGCAGCACGACGCGCCTCTGGCAGGCGCAGGGCCCCGGCTACGAATCCATCGCAGGCATCCTCGACGATGGCGGCGCGACGCTGCTGACCAGCCGCCAGTCGCCGACCGAGCCCCCCAACATGTTCCTGCGCAGGACACAGGGCGGCGACCCTGTTCCTCTCACCGCATTCGCCGATCCGGCGCCGCAATTCGCGGGCGTCACGAAGAAGACGATCGCCTACACCCGCAAGGACGGCCTCGCGCTCAGCGGCACGCTCTATCTCCCCGCCGGCTACAACCCTGCACGCGATGGTCGCCTGCCCGTGCTGATGTGGGCCTACCCCGCCGAGTTCACGGACCCTGAAGTGGCGGGCCAGGTGGTGGACCAGACAAGCCGCTTCGTGCGCCCCAATGGCGCCAGCCACCTCTTTGCGCTGACCCAGGGCTACGCGGTGTTCGACGACCCGAAAATGCCCATCGTCGGCGAAAAGGGAGCAGAGGCCAACGACACCTATGTGGACCAGCTGGTCATGAATGCCCAAGCAGCTGTTGAAGCTGTCGTGGCCGAAGGCATAGCCGACCGCGATCGCATTGCTGTGGGCGGACACTCCTACGGCGCCTTCATGACCGCAAACCTGTTGGCCCACACCGACCTGTTCCGCGCAGGCATAGCCCGCTCGGGTGCCTACAACCGCACGCTGACACCCTTCGGCTTCCAGGCCGAGCAGCGCACCTACTGGGAAGCACCCGAAACCTACACGCGCATGAGCCCCTTCACCTTCGCCGACAGGATCAGGGAGCCGATCCTCCTGCTCCACGGCGAGAATGATGCAAATTCGGGCACATTCCCGATCCAGAGCGATCGCTTCTTCGCCGCATTGAAGGGACATGGTGCAACGGTGCGGCTTTCGGTGTTACCGCTCGAGGACCACGGCTACCGCGCCCGCGAGTCCGTCCTTCACACCCAGTGGGAGATGATCCGCTGGCTCGATACCTATGTGAAGCCGCCCCGCCAGGTATCCCAGCGCTGAGGGAACGAGGCGCGGCGTCGCGCGGCGCGCTTCAGCCACCCGGCCAGCCTGAAGTGTAGCAACGGTCACGCCGCCGCCCGAAAGGCAGGCGGCTGCACCTGGCACACGCTTGTCCCGGCACGCCGGCGAATTACCTTCTGGTGGCGCACCAGCGGAGGAAACAGAACATGCGCCTGCCCCTTGCCACCACCCTCATTGCGGTCCTCGCCACGCAGGCAAGCCTTGCCAATCCGCCCTCGCTGCCAGGCAGCACACCGATCCCCGGCGGCATCCCCGGCCCCGGCGGCGGCATTCCGGATACGGTGACCAGAAGGCCAATGTGCACGGACCTCGCCATCGTCGGCTGGAACGGCACTCGCTCGCCGGCAGGAAGTCCGCTCGCCGCAAATGAAGTCGCCCTCACCTTTTCCATTCGCAACAACGGTCCAGGCGCCTACAGCACACCGGATGAAAACAAGCAGTGGATCTCGTTGGTGATGTCCACGCCCGGAGGGCCTCGGGCTATCGGGATGAACGTGCTGCCCCCGAGCGTCTCGGGCCCCGCCACGCTGCCCGCCGGTGGGACCTGGAACGGCCACGTGCGCGCCACGTTGCCACCCGGCGTCACCCGCACGGCGCACCCGCCCGTGAGCCTTCAGCTGAACTACGCGCCGTCCAGCGCGGGATGGTCACCCCCGCTTGACTGCAACACAACGAACAACAGGGTGACCGTGACCCTGCGCTGAGGCGTCAAACATGCAGGCCCTCAAGTCCCCGCCAGCGTGGTGATCAGCACGCGCCAGTGCCTGAGCCCGTTGTAGAAGCCCGCGACCGGCACGCGCTCGTTCAGGCCATGGGCGTAGTCATCGCTGTCTTTCATGAACGTCTCGCCGGCACCATAGGTGGGAATGCCGGCGGCACGGAAGAATACGCCGTCCGTCGCACCACCCGACATGCCCGGCACGATCGGCACGCCTGGATGGTTCGCATGTGCTGCCGCCGTGACGGCAGCAACCACGTCGGCCCTGAGCGGCGAAGCATCGCTAGCAAGGTAGTTGTCCTGCA
>DAISVV010000160.1:0-7474 GCA_036840015.1 Micropepsaceae bacterium | reverse complement strand
ATCTCGTCGAGGAACTCGGGCGACGTGACGTCGCGCATCTCCTGGGGCCTTGCCTTGAGCGTGTCGTGCGCGGTGTCGGGCATGTCAAACCTCTTGCACCGGTTGCCTGTCGTGCCGGGCAACCTGGTCAGAACCGGGTCAAGAATACGGAGTGGACGGAGCTGGTTGTCGTCGGGGCTAGTTTTCGCGGGGGGTACGTACCCCGGCTTTCTGCTCCCTTTTCGATCGAAGGGATGGTGCGGTCAAGAAGACTCGAACTTCCACGGGTCGCCCCGCTGCCACCTCAAGGCAGTGCGTCTACCAATTCCGCCATGACCGCAGTAAACCAGCAGAGGGGCGGGCATGTAACAGATCGTTTGCGACTTGTGAAGGGTCGCTGAAGTGCCGTGTTGCCGCCCCGATCGGGAAGGAGTGCCGCCGTGATTGCCAGGCTGGCCGAATTGGCTGAAATTCCGCAGCTTAACGACGTCGAGGCTGACGCCTCGCGGGTGTTCCTGGCAGAACCGGACTTCGCTTTTGTCGCGCAGTATCCCCTACCTGACGAGGACGCCTATGTCCCCTTCATCACCGAGCGGCGGGCCTTTGTGTGCGAGGCGCCGTCGGGAATTGCCGGTTTTGTCCTGATGGGCGAAGTCGACGGCAACGGGCACATCTTTCAGGTTTCGGTGCGGGCTGGTTTGCAGCGACGTGGCGTGGGGAAGCAACTGATCGCGGCAGGAGAGACGTGGGCGCGCCAGCAGGGCCATCGGGCCGTGACGCTGACCACGTTCCGGGACGTTCCATGGAACGCCCCCGCCTATGTGAGGCTTGGCTATGCCCTCATGGATGAAGGCGCATCGGGGCCGATGATTTCGGACATCCTCGAAAACGAGCGGGCGCTGGGCCTGTTCCGCCAGGTCCGTGTCGCCATGATCAAGCAGGTCTAGTCGCTGCTGTTCTTGCCTTCTTCGCGATCGGCGAGAGCCTGAAGCTGCTCCTCGCTGGCCTGCGCCCAAAGGACGAGGGCCTGGACCATCGTTGCGAAGCCGAGCGCGAAGTAAAGGTAACCCTTCGGGATCGGCGTACCCATGGACTCTGCCACGAGGATGAAACCGACGAGCAGCAGGAAGCTCAGGGCCACGATCTTCACTTCCTTGTGCCTGTCGATGAAGACGGCGATCGGGTTGATCGCCACCATCATGACGAAGACGGCAATGATGATGGCAGCTGCCATGATCTCGATCTGGTTGGCAATGCCGACGGCCGTGATGACCGAGTCGATCGAAAAGACGATGTCGATGATGGCGATCTGGATGATGATCCAGGTGAACGCGGCCTTGGCCTTGTGTGCCGGGGTTTCCTGCTTTGCCTTGGCCTTGTGGGGCCTGACGGCCTCGTTCATTTCGACGACGGCCTTCCAGATCAGGAACAGGCCACCGGCACCGAGCACGAGGTCGCGCCACGACAGGTCGCGGCTGAAGATGGACAGGCCGGTCGGGTTTTCGTGGTGCTAGTGGGTAATGCGCGTGGCGTGTTGGGCGTGGCGCGGGCCTAGCGCGACCGCCAGCCCGATCTGCCGGGCGCTGTTGCGCTGTTCTGCCGGCAGGCGCCCGGCAAGGATCGCGATGAAGACGATATTGTCGACCCCAAGCACGATCTCGAGTGTTGTCAGTGTAACGAATGCAATCCAGGCTTCAGGGCTGGCGAGAAGTTCCATGGTGGCCGTGATTTCTTTTCGCGGCGGCGTTGCCGGGTGCGGGGGGCGGCAATTCGCTTTCGCCGTGCAATGGTGGGCGCTGCTGGGATTGAACCAGCGACCCCTACCGTGTGAAGGTAGTGCTCTCCCGCTGAGCTAAGCGCCCTTTGTCCCTGACGGATCGTTGCTATAGGGGTGGCTTGGGCTGCAAGTCAAGCGCGCGGGCGAGCCGCACGAGGGCGGCCTCCAGGTCCCGGAAGTGGTCGACCACCGCATCGGCGTCGAGTTCGCCGGCCGGGGTCTCGGTGTAACCAAACGAAACGAGCACCACGGGGACGCCGGCGGCGCGGGCCGTGCGTGCGTCAGTGTCGCTGTCGCCGATCAGCACCGCATTCGAGGCCTCGCCGCCGAGGGCCTCGATCGTGTCGGTCAGGTGGCGCGGGTCGGGCTTGCGCCAGGGCCTGGAGTCCGCGCCAAGGATCACGGGGAACAGGTCGGCAAGGCCCAGTTCGGCGATCAGTTTGCGCGACAGGTGCTCGGGCTTGTTGGTGCAGATCCCGATGCGGTGGCCGTGGGCCGAAAGGCTGCGCACGCAGGTTTCCATACCTTCGAAGGGCCGGCTCGTGACGGCGATGTTTGCCTCGTAATAGGTCAGGAAATGCTGGAGGAGTTCGCTGGTGCGGGTGGGATCCAGCGGGATCCGGTGCCAGGCGAGGGCCCGTTCGATGAGGACACGGGCGCCGCGGCCGACCATCTGGCGGACCCGCTCAAGCGGGACCGGCGGCAGGCGCGCGCGGATCAGGACGGCGGTCAGGGCGGCGGTTAGATCCGGGGCGGTGTCGACGAGGGTGCCGTCGAGGTCGAAAACAATGGTTTCGGGAGGTCTCAAGAGCCGATCGCCAGCCTCTGGGGGTACCGCATGATGTGGGGGAATCGCGGGATTCCGGCAAGAATACGAAACATTTTTTTATTTCAAAATGGGATAAAAGGGAGGCATGCCTAGGCCTGAGAAAGCCTTGTTTTTCCTGATTTTTGGGGCATCCCATTGACGTCTTCCCCATCGCGCCAGCGCCGTACTGACCTTGCCGCTGTCATCCTTGCGGCCGGCAAGGGAACGCGCATGAAGTCGGCCCTGCCGAAAGTGCTGCACCCGGTTGCCGGGCTGCCCATGGTCCATCATGTGCTTGGCGTTGCGCGGGCAGCCGGGGCGAGCCAGACCGTGGTGGTGCTGGCCAAGGGGATGGACGCGGTGGCTGCGGCCGTGGCGCCAGCGCGCGTGGCCATCCAGGATCCGCCGCTTGGAACCGGGCATGCCGTGCTTGCCGCAAGGGCGGAGGTCGCGGGTTTTTCAGGGCGTGTTGCCATCCTTTTTGCCGACACGCCGCTCATCACGCCGGAGAACATCGAGGCTGTCGAAGGTGCCATGGATGCGGCCGGAGCCGCGATCGGCGTGCTGGGCTTCACGCCCCCTGATCCTGCCATGTACGGGCGGCTCATCCGGAATGCGGATGGCTCGCTCGAGCGCATCGTCGAGTTCAAGGATGCGACGGCCGAGGAGCGCCAGGTCGTGTTCTGCAATTCGGGGATCATGATCGTCGAGGGCGAGCACCTGTTTGCGCTGCTCGACCAGGTCGGCAATGCGAATGCGCAAGGCGAATACTACCTGACCGAGATTGTCGCCATCGCGCGGCGGCAGGGCCTGCGGGTGGCCGCGGCTGAGGCTTCGCCTGAAGATGTCATGGGTGTCGACCACCGCGTGGCGCTGTCCAGGGCCGAGGCCGTGATGCAGCGGCGCCTGCGCGAAAAGGCCATGCTCGATGGGGTGACGCTGACCGATCCCGACAGCGTGTTCCTTTCGATGGATACGCAGCTTGGCCGTGACGTGGTCGTCGGGCCGAATGTCGTGTTCGGGCCAAAGGTGAAAGTGGCTGACAATGTCCAGATCAGGCCATTCTGCCACCTCGAGGATTGCACGATTGGCGATGGCGCGCTGATCGGTCCCTATGCGCGGCTGCGGCCCGGCGCGCAGATCGGGCGTGACGTGCATATCGGCAATTTTGTCGAGGTGAAGAAGGCGGTCATCGAAGATGGCGCGAAGGCGAACCACCTGGCCTATATCGGTGATGCCCGCGTGGGGGCGCGATCGAACATCGGTGCGGGCACGATCACCTGCAACTATGATGGCTTCGACAAGCATGTCACCGATATCGGTGCCGACGTTTTCATTGGCTCCAATACGGCGCTGGTGGCGCCCGTGAAGGTGGGTGACGGGGCCATGGTGGGTGCGGGCAGCGTGATCACGCGCAACGTGGATGCCAATGCGCTGGCTGTCGAGCGTGCCGACCAGCGGCAGGGCGATGGTTATGCCGAGAAGTTCCGTGCGCGCAAGCGTGCAGCAAAGAAAAGCAAGACGAAGGAGTAGGTCCTCATGTGTGGCATTGTCGGCATTATCGGGCGAGAGGACGTTGCCCATACGATCCTGGATTCGCTCAAGCGGCTCGAGTATCGGGGCTATGACTCGGCCGGCATTGCAACGCTGGTGAACGGGCGCATCGAGCGCCGCCGTGCGCCGGGCAAGCTGTCGGGGCTGGACAAGGTGCTGCGGGCGCAGCCACTGACCGGCACGACCGGCATCGGGCATACGCGCTGGGCCACGCACGGGGTTCCCAACGAGACGAATGCGCATCCGCATGCCTCGGACCGTGTCGCTGTCGTCCATAACGGCATCATCGAGAATTTCTCGGAGCTGCGCGAGGAGCTCGAGCGCAAGGGGCATGTGTTCCACACCGAGACGGACACAGAGGTGTCTGTCCACCTGATCACGGAGTTTCTCTCGCAGGGGCTATCACCCGAGCAGGCCGCCTCGGCCGCGATCAAGCGGCTCAGGGGGGCCTATGCGCTGGCCATGATCTTCACCGGCGAGGACGGGTTGATGATCGGGGCGCGGCAGGGGCCGCCGCTGGCCGTCGGCTATGGTGATGGCGAGATGTTCCTGGGATCGGATGCCTTTGCACTGGCGCCGCTGACGAACCGCGTCGCCTATCTGGAGGATGGGGACTGGGTCGTCATTCGCAATGGATCGGTGACAATCCGCGATGGCAATGACCGCCCGGTCAATCGCGAGGTCCAGACGACGACGGTGTCGGCGAGCCTTGTCGACAAGGGTTCGCACCGCCACTTCATGGCCAAGGAAATCTTCGAGCAGCCCGAGGTCGTTGGCCATACGCTGAACACGATCATCAATCCGGTCAGCCAGGCCGTGACGCTGCCGGCGCTTCCGTTCGACTTCGCCGCGCTGCCGAAGGCGACGATGATTGCCTGCGGGACGGCATCCTATGCGACGCTGGTTGCCAAGTACTGGTTCGAGACGCTGGCACGCATGCCGGTCGAGATCGATGTTGCCTCCGAGTTCCGCTATCGCGAGGCGCCGCTGCCGCGTGGCGGGCTTGCCCTGTTCGTGTCGCAGTCGGGAGAGACAGCGGACACGCTTGCGGCGCTGCGTTATTGCAAGGATAACGGGCAGCATATCGCTTCGGTGGTGAATGTATCCGGGTCGTCCATCGCGCGGGAGTCCGAGGTGGTGTTCCCGACGCATGCCGGCCCCGAGAGCGGTGTTGCCTCGACCTAGGCGTTCACGTGCCAGCTCTCGGTGCTTGCGGCGCTGTCCATCGCTGCGGGTCGCGCGCGTGGAACCGTGTCGGCCGAGGAGGAGGCGCGGCTGACACGTGTGCTCCTGGAAGTGCCGCGGCACATGATGACGCTGCTGGCGCAGGATCCTATCTATCTGGCGCTGGCGCAGGAACTCGCGAAGGCGCGGGACGTGCTCTATCTGGGGCGCGGACTGTCCTATCCCATCGCGCTCGAGGGAGCGCTGAAGCTGAAGGAAATTTCCTACATCCACGCCGAGGGCTATGCCGCGGGCGAGATGAAGCACGGACCCATCGCGCTCATAGACGAGAACGTGCCCGTCGTCGTCATCGCGCCGCATGACAACCTGTTCGAGAAGACCGTCTCGAACATGCAGGAGGTCATGGCACGCAAAGGCAAGGTGATCCTGATTTCGGACCGGCGCGGCATCGAGCAGGCCGGCAACAAGGCCTGGGCCCGCATCGAGGTTCCGGAGGTTGATCCCTTCATCACGCCGCTTCTCTATTCCGTCCCCATCCAGCTGCTGGCTTACCATACGGCGGTCGTGAAGGGCACGGATGTCGACCAGCCCCGCAACCTTGCGAAGTCGGTAACGGTGGAGTAGCCGGTCGCAGGTGGATCAGGTCGTCTGAGGTTTGCAGGAGTTCGCGATGCCCGTCGTTGCCCGCATTGAGAAAGACTGGACCATCCAACCTGACGCCGAGGCCATGCTGCGCGCCGCGTTGAAGGCCTGGCTGGCAAGCGTGCCGCCAGCCGGTGCTTTTGCCAGGAGGCTGTTGGAAGGATGCGGGGTTCGCCTGCGTGACCTTCTGGATCATGTAAGCTACGAGCAGGCTGACGCACATATCGAGGCGCTTTGCTCAGTCGGGTGGAAGGTGCGATCACCCGGTGTGCATGCTCACGACGAAGGGTATTTTCCGGAGCTGGTGCAGCGCCCTGGTCCAATGACGGTCTGGTTTCGCGTTGAATCGGTCGAGGCTTTCCTCGCTGCCCACGCCATCACCGCGCCGATCGAAGGTGTTGCCCACGGCCCGTGGCGGCGCGCCGTGGCCTTCACTGGCGCGGGCATCCGATTTGGGGCGATTGAACGCCGCGGACATCACGGCTTCGATGCGCCGGACGTGACGCCACTCAAGGTTCGCAATGCACGCCTCCATCTGCAGGCTTTCCGCAGTCGTCGACGCCATTTCGACACGGTCGAGCAGGGCCTCGCGCATACTGAAGCGCTCGTGGACGCAGCTGTCGCCGATCTTGGCCAGCACTGGGCGTGCGATATCTGGCTCACTGCGGAGCGCGACTACTGGATGATGCGCTGCAGCGCAGGACGTTTCCAGAAAGCGCGGCAGGATCGTTTGGGCATCGGCTGGTCAAACATCGACCACCACACCTATGACGGATCGCGCCAGCACTTTCGCCATACTGTTCGCATCCTTGAAAAGCTTGGCTACCAACTGCGGGAAATGTTGTATGCGGGTGAGCTGGCCGGATGGGGCAGCCAAATCCTCGAGCAGCCATCGCTGAAGTCGACCATCTTCGCCGATGTCGATCTTGCACCGCATGAAGTCCACATCGACTTTGCACATGAAGAGTTGCCGGAACTCGGCAAGCATCGCCGCGCGGGCGTGCTTTCGGCCTTGCACGGTGAATCGATCCTCGAAGCCGGCCTCAATCACGTCGCGGCGCTGTTCGATCAGCGTTTGCTGCGTGACCAGCTGGGCGCTGATGGCATTCGCATGATGAGCCCTTTCTCGGACTTCCCGCACCTGTACCAGGAGCTCACGCTGGGCGATTGGGCCCCGGTCGAGCCATCGCGCGTCGATGCTCTCGAACGCGCCGGACATATCGATGCCGCAGAGGCCGAGCGCATTCGCCTCAACGGCGCGATCATCAGCCATCTGGAAAACATCGAGCGCAATGACGGCTTCAAGGGCTTCAACAAGCCGGGCATTGATGGGGTTCTGCGCAAGCTGGACCCGCGTGCCTATGCCCGGGACGCTGGAGGAAACGGATCGTGAGCCTGCGTGCTGCCGCTGGCGCGGTCAGTGAAGTCGTGGAGCGGTTGCGCGCCCGACTGGGCGAGCGCATCACCACTGCGCCTGGCATTCGCGCGCAACCCGCTGGCGGCGAGGGGTTACACCTGCCTGCGGCGCC
>DAISVV010000159.1:0-7538 GCA_036840015.1 Micropepsaceae bacterium | reverse complement strand
GGAAGTGACCTCATTCCGCGCAGCGCGATCTTCGGAAATCCCGAAAGATCCGGCGCGCAGGTCAGCCCCGACGGCAGGTGGCTCTCGTTCCTCGCCCCGCGCGACGGGGTGATGAATGTCTGGGTCGTCGAGCGCGGCAAGGCCTTGTCGACTGCAAGGCCTCTGACGAACGAGCGCGTGCGTCCGCTGCGCACCTACTTCTGGGCAGCCAACAGCCAGGACATCCTGTATGCACAGGACAAGGGTGGCGACGAGAACTTCCTGCTCTACGCCGTCAATGCAGCGACGGGCCAGGGGCGCACGCTCACCAACTTCAAGGAAGTCACCGTTCAGGTATGGGGCTTCTCATGGAAGCGGCCTGACGAACTCCTGATTGGCATCAATGATCGTGACAAGTCCTTCCACGATCCCTATCTGCTGAACGTGCGCACGGGCAGTCTCTCAAAGGTCTTCGACAACACGGAGAGGCTCGACAGTTTCGTCGTCGATGATGACCTCGCCATTCGCTTCGCTTCGCGCGCCCTGGCCGACGGTGGGCGAGAGGTCCTGAGGTTTGAAAATGGCAAGACGGTACCCTTCGACCGCATCGGATTTGAGGACGAGTCCGGCACCGGCCCGGCCGGGCTCACGTCCGATGGCAAGACGATGTACTGGACCGAAACCCGCGGCCGCAATACGGCAGCGCTCTTTGCGATCGATCTCGCATCTGGCCAGCGCCGCCTCGTTGCCGAGGACGCACGCGCAGACGTTGGCGCAAGCATCTCCGACCCCGACACCGGGAAAGTGCTGGCCTACAGCGTCGACTACCTCAAAAGCGAGTGGCGCGCAGTTGACCCGGCCGTGCAGGCCGACATCGACTTCCTGAACCGTTCGCTCAAGGGCCAGTGGGGCGTGCAGGGCCAGACGCGCGACAACAATGTCTGGATCATAGGCAGCGATCCCGTCACCGCGCCGTCGCGCGCGCTTGTTTATGACCGCAAGGCGAAGACGCTGTCGGAACTCTACGTGGGTCGTCCGGCTCTTGCCGGCGCTCCCTTGCCTCAGGTTTGCCCCGTCGAGATCAAGTCGCGTGACGGCCTGACGCTCGTCTCCTATCTCGCCCTGCCGGCGGGTTCGGATCCCGACGGCGATTGCCGTCCCAAGGAGCCTCTTCCCCTCGTTCTGAACGTCCATGGTGGCCCATGGAGCCGCGACAGCTACGGCTATGACCCCGAAACGGTCTGGCTGACAAACCGCGGCTATGCCTCGTTGCAGGTGAATTTCCGCGCCTCCACGGGCTTCGGAAAGAACTTCATCAACGCCGGCGACAAGCAATGGGGTCGCAAGATGCACGACGACCTCATTGACGGTGTCGACTGGGCCATCAAACAGGGCATCGCCAAGGCCGACAAGGTCGCCATCTATGGAGGATCCTATGGCGGCTACGCCACGCTCTGGGGCGTGACCAACACGCCCGACCGCTTTGCCTGCGGCGTTGCCATCGTCGCGCCGTCGAACCTGAACACGCTGCTCGAGTCGATCCCGCCTTACTGGGAATCCTTCAAGGAGATGATGTTCCGCCGCGTCGGCGACCCGCGGACACCCGACGGCCGCGCGCTCCTCAAGGAACGCTCGCCGCTGACCTACGTGCAGAACATCGCAAAGCCTTTGCTGATCGGGCAGGGGGCCAACGACCCGCGCGTGAAGCAGGCCGAGGCTGACCAGATCGTGGGCGCCATGCAGGCCCGCAAGATCCCGGTGACCTATGTCCTCTATCCGGATGAAGGCCACGGCTTTGCACGCCCCATGAACCGCACGTCATTCTATGCCGTGTCGGAGGCCTTCCTGTCGCAGTGCCTCGGTGGCCGCTTTGAACCCGTGGGCAACGACTTCCGCGGCGCGAGCATCAAGGTACCCCACGGCGCCGAATTCGTGCCGGGCCTTAAAGACGCCCTCTCCACGGCGCGCTAGTCAGCCCGCTACAGGCTGTACCGACTGAAAGATCCCCCGCGCCACCCGCGCGGGGGATTTTTTTTAAGCGGGCCATGCCTGAAACCGCAGAAAACCAACGAGAAGATAACTTATAGCAATAATGCATTGCATATGTACAACGATATGATATAAGTGAGCGCATGCTGTTCAACCGCATCAGTCTATTCAGAAGAGAGCGAGGCCTGTCCCGCAAGGAGCTGGCCGACCTCGTGTCCGTGAACCCGCAAACGATCGGGTACCTGGAGCGTGGGGACTATCGGCCAACCGTCGAGCTCGCCTTGAAGCTCGCCCAGGCCTTTGGCGTCAGCGTCGAGACACTCTTCGCGCTGGAACCATTCCCCTCGCTGGCCGAGCAGCTCGACCCGACCAAGCCTGCAAAGGAGAGCAAAGCATGACAACGTCCAGTCTCGGCCCGACGGCCAGCCGCATCATCGGCCTCTACGCACTCATCGCGGTGCACGGCTGGTTTGTGCTTGAGTACACCTATCCATCCGCAGGCCAGCAGGTTGCCCTCGCGCTCTCGATCCTCAAGATCTCCGGCCTTCTGGCAGCCGCGGTCTTTGTCATGGGAACCTTCGGCGCCATGGCCTTTGCCGCCGACCGCGAGTTGGACGAACGCGAACTGTCTCAGCGCAACAGCGCCTTCGTGAGGGCCTATGAGTATCTCTTCGTGATGCTTCTGCTGTCGAGCGTCATCCCGGAAGGCGTGGCCAAGCTGCTCAACACGGAATTGACGGTCGCCTTCATGAAGGACTTCATCCTGTTGCTGTTCGCGACCGGCTTCGTCCTGCCAGGCTTCCTCCTCGCCTGGCGCGCAAGGGCAGAGTAGGCGTGCGGCGCGCCGGCGCTACTGCGACCACCACTTGTCGAGTTTGAGCGCTTGCCTCGCAGTTTCCTGCATGTGGCAGTCCATGGTGGCGGGGCCTCCGCCCGTCCCACCCATCCACTGCGCCCGCTCATAGAGGCAGGCCGCGTCGCGATAGGCGATCCAGGCTTCCTGCATCTTGCGCAGGCTGGGCTCGATCTTGGGGCCGGAAAAGCGCATGCCAGCGAGTTCCGCGTCGCTCGCCTTTGCATCCGCGAGCCGATTGGCGAAAGCCTTGTTCAGCTTGCCGTCCCAATAGGCCAATTCACCCTTGAGGCACTCCATCATTCCCAAAGTGGTCTCGCCGCCCGGCTTTCTCATGCAGGCTTGCGCGGCCAGACCCACGCAGTCCAGCACGGCATGGCTGTACTTCGTGGCCCTTGCGATCGTCTCCTTGGCAAGGCAGGCCTCAGTCGCCTTCGCATCGACGACCGGCCCCGGCGACGCCGATGCGCTGGTTGCCGGCGTGAAGGCAAGGCAGAGGGCGAAAGCGGCACAAAGGCCGCTGACGCGCAAGTGACGATGAACGCCCATGACAGGGGTTTCCTCCTGTTGTTTCGGTGACAGTGCTGTAGTGCGCACGTCCCGGGCGCCAACCCTACGCCAATGTGCGAGGACCCGCCAGCAGGCTTGCACACCATCACCGGAACAGGGCCTGTGCGGCTACTTTCGGCCTGCTTCTGGTGCCAGCACCTCCGTGGCGATGACGATCGTCACCTCCTCGGGTACGGCCGGCGCATAGAGCCCGAGGCCCAGGTCGCTGCGCTTCACCTTGGCCGTCGCCATGAACCCGATGCGCTCAACTTTCTCGAACTTCGACGTTGCCACCACGTCGAACGTGATCGGCTTGGTCACGCCCTTGATCGTGAGGTTGCCTGTAAGCTTGCCCGTCGTCGCGCTTGTCTTGACAGCCTTGGTCGACTTGAAGGTGATGGTTGGAAACTTCTTGGCGTCGAAGAAATCAGGGTCTTTCAGGTGCTCGTCGAACTTCGGCACGCCCGTCCAGAGACCAGAAACGTCCAGCGTGACATCGACGCTGCTCTTGACCGGGTCGGCGAAGTTCAGGTCGATCTTGCCATCGTACTTGGTGAAGAACCCCGACAGCGTGACGCCCGCCGTGTGGATCCAGTCGAACCGGACCTGCGTGTGCGTCGGGTCGAACTTGTAGGGGGCGGCTGAGGCAACCGATGAAGCAAGCAGCAGGGTAGCAACGGCAAGGGCCTTGAGGCGCATGGCAACTCTCTCCGGAAAATGAGGATCTGTGCCGCGGATAATGGTCCATTCCGTTCGTGTTTCAAGCCGCCAGGGCCGTGATCCCCGCTTTTGTTGCGAAACCATTGCGAGCTCACACGTGCTGGCCAGGCAGAGGTTGCGCCGCGATTGCCGGGCGTCCAGCGCAATTCACGCGGCTGCAGCGCTCAATAGCGGTCATTCAGCGCAAAGATCGGCTTGCGTCTCAGCCAGGCGCCGTCCGTGAAATCCGGGAAGTCGACTGTGCGGTTGCCATCTGCAATCGACATCTCCGAAAGGGGCGTGATCGCGCTCCATGCCACGGCGTCGTAGATGTCGATCGGCATTGGCTCGCCGCGCTTCAGCGCCTCGACAAACGCATGCACGACAAAGAAATCCATGCCGCCATGCCCGGCGCCCTCGGCCTTTGGCGCGTATTTCTTCCAGAGCGGATGGTCATGCCGCTCGAGCCAGGCCTTGTCAGGTTCCCATCGGTGCGGCGTGGGCGACTGTCCTTCGATGTAGATTGAGTCATTCACGTCCATCCAGATCCCCTTGGTCCCCTGCACGCGGAAGCCAAGCGAGTAGGGGCGGGGCAGCGACGTATCGTGGGTCAGAAGGATCGTCTCGCCATTGACGCAGGTGAGCTGCGTCTGCACCACGTCGCCCAGGCGGAAGCGCGTCTTCGCATTCGGGTGGTCCGGCGCCTCGCGTGACAGATACGCGTTGAGCCCGCGCGCCTTGCTGGCATGGCTCGTCAGGCGCATGAACCGGTTGCCGCGATTGATGTTGGCCAGCACCGCACACGGGCCGATGCCGTGGCTGGGATAAAGATCGCCATTGCGATCGACCGAATGCTGTGTGCGCCAGCGCGCCTCGGACCAGCCCCTCTCGCCGAACTCGACACCCCCGCCATAGGCCTCGCCCGGGATGCCGGCATTGAACTTCACCGCGCGCAGGTCGTGCTGGTATCCGCCTTCCAGATGCACGATCTCGCCGAACAGCCCCTGCCGCGCCATGTTGAGTACTGCCATCACGTCGCGCCGGTAGCACACATTCTCGAGCAGCATGTAGGGCGTACCCGTCTCGGCCTGCGCACGCAGCACCGCCCAGTGATCTTCCAGCGTGATGCCCGCCACCACCTCGCACGCGACAGCGACCTTCGCGCGCATGGCCCCGATCGCCTGTGGCGCATGCAGTTCCCATGGCGTGACGATGAACACCGCATCGAGCCCTGCCTTCGCCAGCATCTCCTGCCAGGCATCCGGACTGCCCGTATGGACCGCAGGCTTCTTCTGCCCCGCTTTCTCGACCAGCGCCAGCGCCCGCTCGATCATGAACGGATCGATGTCGCAGATCGCCGTGATGGCAACATCATCGCGCCGGAGCAGTTCGGCCAGGTGAACCTGTCCCCGCATGCCCACGCCCAGGATCCCGAGCTTGAGCTTCTCGCGCCGCACCCGCCGCATACCCCGCGGCCGCGCCTCGGCCACCGAACTCGCCGCCAGCCCTGCCACGCCAACAATGAATTGCCGCCGATCCATGTTCACACCTCCCGTGCATGGCACACGTCACGCCACAACAAACCAAATCGTCCTCACGGCGCACAAGCCCCGCAAGCATTCCCCCGTTGCCCGGCGCGCCGTCAAGTTCAGGAAAGCGGAGACCTGAGCGCAGCGATGACCCGCAACGCAACATCTCGTGCGAGGTCTTGCGGCGGCATCGTGACAATTCCGCTGAGGCTGAGAGCGGCAGCACCATGGATGGCACTCCAGGCGAACAGGGCATCCCGCTCGCTCGGCGAGGATTCGCACAGCCCCGAAACACGCAGATCCTCCAGCGCTGCAGTGAGGTAGCTGTAGGTGTGAGGGCGCGTCATTGGCATCGCCGTCGCGCGATAGGGTGCCGCCGACGCGCCGAACATCAGGCGCCAGAGGGCCGGCTCATCCTGCGCAAAAGCGATGTATGCATGCGCGAGCCGCGACAGGCGTGACGTTGCCACCACACCATCCGTAGCTGGCGTGGCAATGTCCATTGCAGCCGCAAAACGGACTTCCAGGCGGTCAAAACCTGTGCGTGCGACCGCTGCGAGCAGATCCTGCCGACTGGCGAAGTGTCGATACGCCGCCGCTGGCGTGACCCCAAGCCTGGAAGCCAGGTGCCGAAGCGACAATCCTTCGATGTCAGGTGCCGCCAGCGCAGCATCCAGAAGTGCTTGCCGCAGGTTCCCGTGATGAAAGCGCCGCGTCGCCGAAGGCCTTTGGGTCGAGCGACGGGTTCCCGGCGCTGGTTTCAAACGTTTCATGGCCCAATGTTACTGTTGTTTACATTTGGCGCGCAATAGCGTAGCTTCGAAGTATACAGTGTTTACTTTAGGAGTTGTCCATGACACGCTTTGCCACGCGCTCAAGGGATCATTCGGCAGGTCGGCACATGGGAATGCGCTTTCCTGGCCATCGGATGATGATCTCGCTCTTCGCCCTGTTCATGCTGGTGTCCTGTGGCACCGGAACCGAGGCCGGCAGGTCGCCGGCGGCCTTGTCGGGAACGACCTTCGTTTCAACAAGTGTCGGACGCCTTGCCGTTTGGGATACGGGGTCACCCGGTGCCGGGCGAGAAGAGCAGGTGATTGTGCTGTGGCCATCGATCCTCGCGGACCACGGCATTTACCGCGAGCAGATCGAGGCGTGGCGCCACCGCTATCGCCTGATCGTCATCGATGGCCCGGGACATGGACGAAGCGGCCCGCCGCCCGAGACCTTTACCATGGCCATGTGCGCCAGGGCCGTTGAAGAGATCCTGGACGCGAGGAAAATCGCGCAACCCGTTGTCGTCGTCGGGACGTCATGGGGAGGCCTGGTGGCGGGAGAATTCGCCCTCTCCCTGCCGCATCGCACGCGCGCGGTGGTGATGCTCAACACGCCGGTCAACGCACCGGAGAAAAGCGTCTTCGATCATTTCGTTGTGTGGAGCGCATACTGGCTGCACGGAACCAGCATGTTTCAAGACGGTGTCGCGAACGACTTCTTCCTGCCTTCCACACGATCGCGCGGAGGTCCGGTCATGGAAAGCTTCACCGAGCAACTGCGGTTTGCTGATGGTGGGGCCATGTCGAGAGCCGTTGCATCAGTGCTGATCGATCGCGAAACGCTTGCGTCACGCATGCAGGGCATTGCCGCGCCCACACTCTTCATCGTCGGTCGCTTCGACACGCTCTATCCCGCGGAAACGCTGCGCCGCCCGGCCGCCAAACTGCCAGATGGCCGGTTTGTGGTCCTGGACACGGCACACATCTCGGTCGTCGACGCCCCCGCGCAAACCACGGCCACGATCGACGAATTCCTCGCATCCCTCCCGCCCGTGCTTCCCCGGCAGGCGCCATGAGAGAGAAGCGGGCAGGGCCTGAATGTCTGCTTACGGTCGCGCAGAAAAAAGTCGCGCCCGCCCACGCGTGGGCAGAAGAAACGCTTGG
>DAISVV010000158.1:0-7576 GCA_036840015.1 Micropepsaceae bacterium | reverse complement strand
TCGCCGGCGCCGGCTCGGCGCGGCATGTGACGCTGTTCAACTGCTTCGTCATGGGCACGATCCCCGACGACATGGCAGGGATCTTCGAGAACCTGAAGGAAGCCGCGCTGACCATGCAGCAGGGTGGCGGGATCGGGCATGACTTCTCGACGCTGCGGCCGCGCGGCGCGCCGGTCAAGCGGGTGGGCGCGGATGCGTCGGGGCCGGTGTCGTTCATGGATGTCTGGGACGGCATGTGCAAGACGGTCATGTCGGCCGGGGCACGGCGCGGGGCGATGATGGCAACTCTGCGCTGCGACCATCCGGACATCGAGACCTTCATCGAGGCGAAGCGCGAGAAGGACCGGTTGCGGAACTTCAACCTGTCGGTCCTCGTCACGGACCGGTTCATCGAGGCGGTTCGCCAGGACGAACCGTGGGACCTCGTGTTCGAGGGCCAGGTCTATCGCACGGTTTCGGCGCGCGGGCTGTGGGACCGCATCATGGCGTCGACCTATGCGTATGCCGAGCCCGGTGTCATCTTCATCGACCGGATCAATGCGCGGAACAATCTCTGGTACGCCGAGCGGATCTCGGCGACGAATCCGTGCGGCGAGCAACCCCTGCCGCCCCATGGGGCGTGCCTGCTGGGGTCGGTCAACCTGGTCAAGTTCGTGCGCGATCCCTTCAGCGACGCAGCGCGGCTGGACGAGACGGCGCTTGATGCGGTTGCGCGCGTGGCCGTGCGCTTCCTCGATGACGTGATCGACGTGTCGAACTATCCGCTGCCGCAGCAGGAGCGCGAGGCGAAGTCCAAGCGGCGGATCGGCCTTGGCGTGACGGGCCTGGCGGATGCGCTGATCATGTGCCGGGCAAGCTATGGGAGCGCGGAGTCGCTTCGCCTCATCGAGCGCTGGATGAACTGCATCCGGCGCGCGGCCTATCTTGCCTCGTGCGAGATCGCTGCCGAGAAGGGCCCCTTCCCGCTTTTCCAGCGCGAGCCTTATCTCGATGGGGCGAGCGTGCGGGAGCTCGACGAGGATGTGCGCGCGGCCATCCGCTCGCAGGGCATCCGCAACGCGCTGCTGACGTCGATTGCGCCGACGGGAACGATCTCGCTTTTGGCCGACAACGTGTCCTCGGGGATCGAGCCCGTGTTTGCCTATGCCTATCGGCGCAAGATCCTGCTGGCATCGGGGGAGGCCCACGAGCAGGTGGTGGAGGACCATGCCTACCGGCTCTACCGACAGCAGTTCGGCGAGGGTCCGCTGCCCGACTATTTCGTAAATGCACAGGCGCTGTCGCCAGAGGCGCATATCGCAGTGCAGGCCGCCGTGCAGAAGCATGTCGACAGCTCGATTTCCAAGACCGTGAACTGCCCGGCCGACATTCCCTTCGAGCGGTTCAAGGACATCTATCTCAAGGCCTATGACAACGGTTGCAAGGGCTGCACGACGTGGCGTCCCAACGATGTCACGGGCTCGGTGCTGAGCCCGGTGGACGCCCCGCCGGCGACGGCGGACGTGCCGGAGGAAACGGGTGGCGCCGGGGCCGTTGCTGCGCCGGCGCGGCCAAAGCCCGTGTCGACGGATGGCGGGGTCGTCTACATGACGCGCCCGCTTGACCGGCCGGAGGCGCTGCCCGGGACGACCTACAAGGTGCGCTGGCCGGAATCGGACCATGCGATCTACATCACGATCAACGACATCATCGAGGGTGGTCGGCGCCGTCCCTTCGAGATCTTCATCAACTCGAAGAACATGGAGCATTACGCGTGGACGGTTGCGCTCACGCGGATGATCAGCGCGGTATTCCGGCGCGGCGGCGACGTGTCGTTCGTCGTCGACGAACTGAAGGCCGTCTTCGATCCCCGTGGCGGGCAATGGGTCAACCGTCAGTATGTGCCCTCGCTGCTTGCAGCAATCGGCGGGGTTATCGAGGAACACATGCTTGCGATCGGGTTCCTTTCGCGCACGACGGATGCGCCCGCCGTGACGGCCAAGGTAGCCATGATTTCAGACCGGCTTGCGCCTGCGCCCGAGACAGCTGGGCCGCTGCCGGGCGGGGTTCCCGATCTGCCTTCCGCGGGACTGTCCACCAAGTTCTGCCCGCGCTGCAGCAGTCCCGGGCTGATCCGCCTGGAGGGGTGCGATACCTGCCTGAACTGCGGCCACTCGCGATGCGGGTGAGCGCCATGCGGGTACGGTGACGATCGTGCGCGTTGCCGCCCTCGTGATGACACGTTTGCGCGCCGTCGGTGGCTGGCTGCGCCAGCAGGCGGCGCTGCGCTGGCGCAGCGTCGTGATCCTGGTCCCGGTTGCGGCGATCGCACTGGGGCTTGCGGGCTATGGCGTGTGGTGGCGCATGCTTGCCGACCGCGTGCAGGAAACGCTGTCGGGGATCCAGGGCGAGCAGAAGGCGTTGGGGCGGAACCTCGAGTGGAGCGCGCTGACTGTCGACGGGTTTCCCTACATGGTCGATGCGACGCTGAGCAAGACGCGGCTGCTTGCACCCGACATCGGCACGGTTTGGGACGGGGACCGCGTGGTGGTCCGGCTCCGACCGCTCTCGCCCGGTTCGATCAAGATCTCGCTCGAGGGGCCGCAGCACTTCCTGCACGTCGCCAACGGACGGTGGATTGAAGGGGATGTCGAGGCGGACACAGCTGTGATTTCCGGGCGCAGCAAGGATACGGTGCAGGCGCTCTCGGCCGAGTTCGAGCGCCTGACCGGCAAGGGGCGGCTGGATGCGGCGGATGTGTCCTTCATCCTTGAGAGGGGCGCTGCGGGTATCGCATTGAACGCTGCGCCGGGTGCGAAGGACCTGCCGCGCCTCGACATGTCGCTGCAGGTAACGAACCTTGCGCTGCAGGGCCAGCTCACGCTGCCGCTGGGTCCGGCGGTCGACAGCGTCATCGTCGACATCGGTCTCTCGCTGCCGCGGACGCTGCCGGTGGCGACGGCGGATGCCGTGCTGGCGGCGTGGCGGGCGACGGCGACGCCGGTCGAGATCAGGACATTCGCGTTCGACTGGGGTGGCGTCTACCTTTCGGCGTCAGGCGCCATCATGTTCAACGCGGAGGGTCTTCCCGAGGGGAACCTGAAGCTGACGATCGGCAATCATTCGCGGATGCTGCAGGTGCTGGAGGAGATCGGCTGGATCTCGAGCGAGACGCATGCGCGCGCCAAACCGATCCTCGACGTGATGGCCTTCGTGAGCGGCGACCCCAAGCGCAAGATCAGCGTGCCGCTGCGCTTTGCGGGGCGGGATGTGTATCTGGGGCCGGCGCGGGTGCTGACGCTTGCGCCGCCGGCGCGCAGCGGTGATCCCACCCTGCCCTGACGCGCGCCCGGTCAGTCCTGCCTGGTCGTGTTGCGTCCGAAATTGGCGGCGGGGGTATCCTGTCCGGCTTCGATGACGCCGCGCCTGATGGCGCGGGTACGGGTGAACAGGTCGAACAGCATGTCGCCCTCGCCCCAGCGTATGGCGCGCTGCAGGCGGGAGAGGTCCTCGGAGAAGCGGCCAAGCACTTCGAGAACGGCCTCGCGGTTGTTCAGGAAGACGTCGCGCCACATGGTGGGGTCGGAGGCCGCGATGCGCGTGAAGTCGCGGAAACCGCCCGCCGAGAACTTGATGACTTCGCCCTGGGTTACCTGCTCGAGGTCACTTGCCGTGCCGACAATGTTATAGGCGATGAGGTGTGGCACGTGGCTCGTGATGGCGAGAACGATGTCGTGGTGCTTCGCATCCATGAACTCGACCCGCGATCCGCAGCCGCGCCAGAAGGCGGCCAGCGTGTCCACGGCGGCCTGGTCAGTGCCGGGCGGCGGGGTGAGGATGCACCAGCGGCCGTCGAAGAGTTCGGCAAAGCCCGCGTCGGGGCCGGAATGCTCGGTGCCTGCGATCGGGTGCCCGGGAATGAAATGCACGCCCTGGGGCACGTGGGGACCCACGTCGCGCAGGACGGCCATCTTCACAGAGCCCACGTCGGTCAGGATCGCGCCGGGGCGCAGGGCGCCGGCAATTTCCTGCGCGACGCTGCCGAAGGCGCCGACGGGCGTGCAGAGGATCACGAGGTCGGCATCGCGCACCGCGTCTGCGGCACTTTCGTGGATGGCGTGGCAGAAGCCGCGATCGGCGGCGCGCTTCCTGATGTCAGCCGTGTGCGCGGTTCCCGCGATGTGGGCGGCCAGGCTGCCGCGGCGCATCGCATAGGCGAGCGAGGACCCGATCAGGCCCACGCCGACGAGGGCGACCTTGGTGAACATGGGGCCGGTGCGCGTCGTCATGCCATGAACTCGGCGAGTGCGGCGACGGCGGCGCGGTTACCTTCCTCTGTGCCGACCGAGATGCGCAGGCAATGGGGCAAGCCGTAGGATGAGACGGCGCGCACGACCACGCCGCGGCTTGCGAGGAACGCGTCGGCGGCGGCTGCGGTGCGCGGACCCGTGCGGTCGAAGCCGACAAGGATGAAATTCGCGACGCTGGGATGGACCTTGAGGCCGAGCGCGGCGATCTCGGCTGCGAGCCAGTTTCGCCAGCGCGTGTTGTGCGCCTTGCCCGCGGCCACATGCGCCTCATTCTTCACCGCGGCGACGGCTGCGGCCTGGGCGGGGGCGGACACGTTGAAGGGACCGCGTACGCGCTCGTAGGCGTCGACCACGCCTGCGGGCGCATAGGCCCAGCCCACACGAAGGGCCGCGAGACCGTAGACCTTGGAGAAGGTGCGGGTCATGACGGTGTTCGGCGTCGCGGCGACGAGGGCTGCGCCGGTGTCGTAGCCTTCGGCATCGACATACTCGGCGTAGGCCGCGTCAACCACGAGAAGGCATTCCTCGGGCAGGCCCGCCCGCAGGCGGCGCAACTCGGCTGCGGTGTTGAAGCTGCCAGTCGGATTGTTCGGGTTGGCGAGGAACGCGATGCGGGTGCGATCGGTCGCGTGCCTGAGGAAGCCGTCAACGTCCGTGCGCAGGTCGGGTTCCGGCACGACAACCGGTGTGGCACCGGCCGCAAGCGTGGCGATCGGATAGACGAGGAAGCCGTGGGCGCTGAACAGGATCTCGTCGCCGGGGCCGGCGTAGATCTGCGGCAGGAGATGCAGGATCTCATCCGAGCCGTTGCCGCAGATGATGCGGTCGGCCGCGAGCCCGTGGGTTTCGGCGATCGCCTGGCGCATGGCGCGCGCGCTTCCATCGGGATAGAGGTTGAGGCCGGCGGCGGCGGCGGTAAAGGCCTCGATCGCGTCCCTGGCTGCGCCGAGCGGTGTCTCGTTCGAGGAGAGCTTGTAGACGGGTCCGCGACCGGGCGCCTCGGAGCGTCCGGCGACATAAGGCGAGATGTTGAGGATTCCGGGTACGGGCTTCATGGGCAACTTATTAGGGTATCCAACGCGACCTGTGCAAAGAAAACGTTGACTTGGGCGCAGGGCTCCCTTCAATCCCTGAAGCAACCGGCGTCGATTTGCGTGCAAATGTCATCCGCTTTCCAACCCCTGTCAGCCGCATCAAGTGTCGCAGGCGAAGCTGCCGGGCAGGCCTTTACCTTTCCCCCGTCGCAATACCTGCCGCTGGACAGCGGGGAACGCCTCTCGCCGCTGTCGATTGCATGGAAGACCTTCGGGCGGCTGAACGCCGACAAGTCGAATGCCGTGCTGCTCTGTCATGCGCTGACGGGGGACCAGTATGCCGCGGGCACCCACCCTATTACCCGAAAGCCCGGATGGTGGTCGACGGTGGTCGGGCACGGGCTTACGATCGACACCAACCGGTTCCATGTCATCTGCTCGAACGTGATCGGCGGTTGCATGGGCTCGAGCGGACCGCATGACACTGATCCTGCGACCGGCATGCCGTACGGCCTGCAGTTTCCGGTCATCACCATCAGGGACATGGTGCGCGCGCAGGCCATGCTGCTCGACCATCTCGGCATCGCGACGCTGGCCTGCGTGGCGGGCGGATCGATGGGCGGGATGCAGGCCCTGCAATGGGCGGCGAGCTATCCCGGGCGCGTACACTCGGTGCTTGCGATTGCGACGGCGGCGCGCCATTCGGCGCAAAACATCGCCTTCCATGAAGTCGGGCGGCAGGCGATCCTGGCCGACCCGGAATGGAACGAGGGCAAATACCAGACCCTTGGCACGAACCCGCGCAAGGGGCTGGCGGTGGCACGGATGGCAGCGCACATCACATACCTGTCGGAGGCGGCGCTGCACCGCAAGTTCGGCCGTAACCTCCAGGACCGCAATGCCCTGTCCTATCGCTTCGATGCGGACTTCCAGGTCGAGAGCTATCTGCGCTACCAGGGAGCAAGCTTCGTCGAACGCTTTGATGCCAATTCGTATCTCTACATCACGCGGGCGATGGACTATTTTGACCTTGCGGCGGACCATGACGGCGTGCTGGCCAATGCCTTCAAGGGAACACAGACGCGCTTCTGCGTGGTGTCATTTACCTCGGACTGGCTGTTTCCCACGACCGAATCCAAGAAGATCGTCCATGCGCTGAATGCGGCCGGCGCCAATGTCAGCTTCGTCGAGTTCGAGACGGACCGCGGCCATGACGCGTTCCTGCTTGACGTGCCGGTGATGTTCCAGACGCTGCGCGGCTTCATCGACTCCGTCGCGCAGGCGCGGGGGATCGGGTGATGCAGGGCCAGTTGCGCGAAGAACTGCTGCGCATTGCAGACATGGTGCCTGCGGGCTCGCGGGTGCTGGACGTGGGATGCGGGCGTGGTGAACTGATCGGCTATCTCAAGCAGGCCAAGGGTGCGGATGCGCGAGGGATCGAGCTCAGCCAGTCAGGCGTCAATGCGTGCGTGGCGCAGGGTCTGCCCGTCGTGCAGGGCGATGCTGACACGGACCTTCGCGACTATCCGCCGGGCAGCTTCGATGTCGTGATCCTGAGCCAGACCATCCAGGCTACAAGGCGTCCGAAGGACGTGCTTGACGAGCTGCTGCGCATTGGTCGCCAGGTCATCGTATCGTTCCCCAATTTCGGCTTCTGGCGGGTGCGCACACGGATCTTTTTTACTGGGCGCATGCCCAAGACCGGACTTCTCAGCCATGACTGGTACGAGACGCCGAACATCCACCTTTGCACCATAGCCGACTTCGTTGTCCTGGCCGAGGCCGTCGGCGCGCGTGTCGAGCGGGCGCTGGCCGTCGATGATGGCGGTGACGTGCGCGAGGTCACGCGTCCGGGATACTGGGACAACCTGATGGCGGAGTCTGCGATCTTCCAGCTTTCGCGGGAGCCTGGCCCGCAAGGACCGGCCTGAAGGGCACGCGCTGCCGGTGGCCCTTCATCGGCGCCACAGACATCACTTCCTTCGTGGCCTCGACCAGGTGGACACCGGCGAGCTTTGGCCAGAGCACCTGCCCCCAGCCGTTCCATCGCGTGCCCGAGCGCAGAAGCCACGTGGAGCCGAAGGGCGGCATGAACAGGGTCGAGGAGATGGCCGTCGGCGTGAACAGGGCCTCGGAGAGCAAGACCTGAAGCTGCGTGCGCGTGAACGGGCGGCCGTGGCCGAAAGGCGTGGTCTCGACCTGCGCCCACAGGCTGGTGCGGTTCGGCACGATGAAGACGACGCGGCCCTGAGG
>DAISVV010000157.1:0-7801 GCA_036840015.1 Micropepsaceae bacterium | reverse complement strand
CCACGCCGGCCGCCAGACGCAGGCCATCGTGAACCCGCATCCCAAGGCGCCTTCGGCCGTCACGCTCGGCCTGCCGGGCAAGCAGTTCGGCGAGCCTGTGCCCCTGACCGAGCCCGAGATCGAGGACCTCATCAACCGCTTCGTCATCGCCTCGAAGGCTGCCGAAGACGCCGGTTTCAACGGAGTGCAGATACATGCCGCGCACGGCTATCTCGCCTCGCAGTTCCTGAACCCGCGCGCCAACCTGCGTACGGACAAGTGGGGCGGCAGCCTCGAAAACCGCGCGCGCTTCCTGATGGAGATCGTCCGCAAGGTGCGGGCCGCCGTGAAGCCCGGCTTTGCCGTCGGCGTGAAACTGAATTCGGCCGACTTCCAGAAGGGCGGCTTTGCTTTCGAGGACAGCCTCACGGTTGCGAAATGGCTCGAAGAGGCCGGCGTCGACATGATCGAGGTCTCGGGCGGATCCTACGAGCAGCCCAGGATGATGAACCTCGAGGGCATGGAAGCCGTCGATCCGCAGAAACTGCCCGCATCCACGGCCGCCCGCGAGGCCTACTTCGTCGACTTCGCCAAGGCCATGCGCCAGGCGCTGAAGATCCCCGTGCTGCTGACGGGCGGCATCCGCCTGCTCAAGGCCGCCAACCACGCCATCGAAACCAGCGCCGCCGACATGGTCGGCCTCGGCCGCCCCATGTGCGTCGATACCGATGCGCCTGCAAAATGGCTGAGGGGCGAGGAAGAGCTGACGCGCTGGGAAGCAAAGCTCAAGCTGCTGCCGCCCTGGCTGTCCTTCCTGCGCGCCATCCCGCTGGTGCGCACCATGGATAGCTTTGGCGTCATGTTCTGGTACTACGCCCAGCTCGATCGCATCGGCAAGGCCAAGCCGGTCGAGCCCAACCTGTCGGTCTTTGCGGCAATGCGCGAGGTTGACGCCTTCACGCGCCGCATGGCACGCGAGATCAGGGATGCAAGGACTGCCGCGTAATGATCGCCTCTGCCCAGATTGACCGCATTCTCGACCGCTACGCCGAGATCGAGGCGCGCATGGCCTCCGACGCCGGCGCGTCCTTTGCCAAGCTGGCCAAGGAGTATGCGGAGCTAGGCCCCATCGTGGCCAAGGCGCGCGAGGTGCTGTCCATGCGCTCCGACATCCAGAACCTCACGGCCATGTCCACCGACATGTCAGCCGACGCCGAGCTGCGGTCCATGGCCGGCGACGAGCTGGTCGACCTCAGGCGTCGCCTGCCGGAGGTCGAGCGCGAGCTCTCGATCCTCATGCTGCCGAAGGACGCCGCCGACAGTGGCAGCGCACTGCTTGAAATCCGCGCCGGCACCGGTGGCGACGAGGCGGCGCTCTTCGCCGGCGACCTCTTGCGCATGTACCAGCGCTACGCCCAGCTCCAGGGCTGGCAGTTCGAGGTGATGAGCGAAAGTGAATCCGACCTCGGCGGCTACAAGGAAGTCATCGTCAGCGTGAATGGCGCCGGCGTTTTCGCCAAGCTGAAATACGAATCCGGCGTGCATCGCGTCCAGCGCGTCCCCGCAACCGAAGCCCAGGGCCGCATTCACACCTCGGCCGCCACCGTGGCCGTCATGCCAGAGGCCGGCGACGTCGATATCGACATCAACGAAAGCGACCTGCGCATCGACGTCTACCGCGCCAGCGGCGCCGGCGGCCAGCACGTCAACAAGACGGAAAGCGCCGTGCGCATCACGCACATCCCCACGGGTGTCGTCGTCGCCATGCAGGAAGAAAAGTCCCAGCACAAGAACAAGGCCAAGGCGATGAAGATCCTGAAGGCCCGCATCCTCGACGCCGAGCGCGAGCGCCAGGAGAAAGAGCGCGCTGCCGACCGCAAGGAGCAGGTCGGCTCCGGCGACCGCTCCGAGCGCATCCGCACCTACAATTTCCCGCAAGGTCGCTGCACCGACCACCGCATCAACCTGACGCTCTACGAGCTTGACCAGGTCGTGCAGGGCCTCTCGCTCGGCAAGATCATCGACGCGCTGATCTCCGACGACCAGGCGAAGAAACTGGCCATGCTCGATGAGAGCGCCGCCGCCTGATCTTCCGGCCTCAGAAGGACTGGTTCAGCCTCAGGGCCGCGCTTCCGCTGTTCGGCGGCTCGCGCTTGGGCGTCGTGCTGACCCCGAGGACCTTTTGCAGGAACAGCGTTCGATCGCGGTCAGGATAGCTGGCAGGCCCCTTGTCTGAACGCTCCTCGAACCGCGCCAGCACCGCTTGCCCCTCGAGCTGGAAGCCACCACCCACTGTTGGCGCCAGCACCGGCGCCAGCAGGTGAACGACCGCGTTGGTCCGCCGGTAAACCTCCTCATAGCCGCTCGCAGCCCGCAGGTGCACGCTGTACCGGTGCGCGGTCAGCGTATCGGCAAACGGGTCGAGACCCGCCGCCTCGACCGAAAGACCGCGATTGACAACACCAACCGAGATGATCGCATCCGCAAGCCCAAGCGCGACCGTTTCCTGGATCAGGCAGTTGCCCTGGCCGATCTGGGCGCGCATGCGCTCATCAGTCCGCTGATCGACGCCCCGCGACCATCCACCGGGTTCTTCAGAGATGAAGTACATTTCATTGCTGCTGGAAAGCTTGACATAAGGGCATCGGTCCCGGCGCTCCATCCGGAAGGACAGCACCTCGCGCGTCGGGTCGATGTCCGTGGTCACGCCTCCCCCAAGGGCTATGACACGCGAGGCATGGCCGTCGAGGAGCAGCAGCATGCAAAGTCCGCTGCAGCGCGTCTCGTCCCGCTGGAACCAACCCTCGTGGTCCTGCCGGATGGCGATTGTGCCGGCCTTCAAGGGTGGCGAGAGCGTGTCGCGATCATCGGCGACAAGCTGCGCAACCCTCTGGTTGAGGTTGGCATTGATGAAGTGTGGTGGAACCGACAACAGCAGAAGCGTGGCGCCGGCACCAATGACATAGCCCATCGCACCGACGTTCAGCACTCGATGCAGCAGCACACTCCCGAGCGACACCATGAAGACAAGGGGCGCAAAGGCAAGGGCAATGGCAAGCGGAAGACCGACGACCGTGATGGCCACAAGGATGACGATCGAGGGCGCAAACACCGTCAGGGCGGCGGCGAGCCCGGTAAGAAGGAGCCAGCTGGCGACCAACAGCTTTGCAAACCCGAACGTGCGCATGGGCGAGGGGATCCGGCGATCGATCGCCGGATATCAACACGGCCACATGAACCCGGTGCTAAGGGGCCGTGCAAGACCACCAGCGCTGTTGGCATCATGGTGAACAGGCTGCTAACAGGAGGGCATGGAACGCGAGCCTGGTCATGAAATCCTGCGTGCCGCCGCTGCCCGCCTGGCAGCCGCCGGGCTGGACGAACCTGCGCGCGAGGCACGCCTGCTGGCACGGGCGGCCCGCGACGCGACCGAATTCGAGGCCTTCATCTCCCGCCGTGCCACGTGTGAGCCTTTCGCCTACATCGTCGGCCGCCGCGAATTCTGGTCGCTCGACTTCGAGGTCACGCCCGACGTCCTCATCCCGCGCCCCGACAGCGAGACCCTCGTCGAGACGGCACTGAAGGCGTTCGGCGAGAGGCCACCGCGCAGCATCGTCGACCTGGGTACCGGTTCTGGCTGCCTCATCGTGACCTTGCTCACTGAGTGGCCAGATGCCCGCGGGCTGGCCGTGGACGTGTCGGAACCCGCCCTGGGTGTTGCCCGCCGCAACGCCACGCGCCTGGGGACTGCGGGCCGCCTCGACTTTGCCTGCGCCGACTTCGCGACGCTGCAGGCCGGCCCCTTCGACCTCGTGGTCTCAAACCCGCCCTACATTCCCTCGGGCGTGATCGGCACGCTCGAACCGGATGTGGCAACCTTCGAGCCCGGCCTCGCGCTCGACGGCGGTGCTGACGGGCTTGCAGCCTACCGCACGATCGCACGCGTGCTGCCGGCCCTCCTTGCGCCGGGTGGCCGGGCCGTGCTCGAAATCGGCTGGGATCAGGCCCGCGCGGTCACGGAAGTCCTTCTGAATCAGGGCTTTGAGGTGCAACGCGTTGTTAAGGATCTTGCCGGAAACGACCGTGTTCTCGTGGCGGCAGCGCCCATTTGAGCCCGCAACGCGGGAAAACGGCGAAAATTCACTTGGACCTGGGCGGGGCTTTCGACTAGGGTCCACGCCGACGGTTGAGTTTTGGCGCGCTGTCGACAAGGGGCATTGTATCCGCGGCGCAGGAGAAGGTCCTCCCGGACCGGATCGCATGGCCTCAAGGGCCTTGGATGATCCACCGGACGACCAGGCAACCCGTTCAATCCGGACGACGTCAAGGCAGGCGGACAGGGCAGCAGCTTGGGCTGTCATCGGGCAAACAGGTTTTTGATTTTCAACGACAAAGTGAGACGGAATTCCCAATGAACATGAGACAGGGATCCAGCAACAACAACAAGCGCGGCCGCGGCCGGGGCCGTGGCAAGCACCACGGCGGTGGCGGCGGCGGTGGTGGTGGCGGCGGCCCGCGCCACCAGGGCGGCCAGCAGAACCAGGACCAGGTCTTCAACATTCACCGAACGATCGACTCGAACGGCCCTGACGTGAAGATCCGCGGCAACGCCAACCACATCTACGAGAAGTACCTCCAGCTCGCACGCGACGCGAATTCGGCCGGCGACCGTGTCATGGCCGAGAACTACCTCCAGCATGCCGAGCACTATTACCGCCTGATCATGGCCTACCAGGCCCATGTGCAGCAGCAGGGCCAGCAGCACGGCCAGCACCAGCAGCAGGGGCAGCAGCAGGGCCAGCCCTATGGCGGCCAGCAGCAGGGTCAGGCCGGCCATTATGGCGGCCCCTATCGCAACCAGCCCGCCGCCGGCCAGCCGGAAGGCAACGGCAGCGTGTATGACCAGCCAAACGGCAATGGCCGCGGCGAGACCATGGCGTCAGCCGGCGGGTCTTCCGGGCACGACGAAGCCTACAACGAGGAAAACGCCGGTCGCTACGACTGACGACGCACACCCGGGTCTGTGGATCCGGCCCGTCACATCCTAGGATCGGCCACCCGCAATGAGTCGCAGGCCGATCCCCATGTCCGCACAACCCGCCGTTTCCCCCACGAGGCCTCAGGTCGTGATGGAGACGCCAAACTTCTACATTCGCCGCCTCAGCCCCGATGACGCCTCCGACCGCATCGGAAGCTGGTTCGCCCAGTCAGAAGTCGCCGAAGGCCTGAATGCCGAACAGCGACCGCTGTCGAAGGACGAAGTCCGCAACTGGCTCGCCTCGTTCGACCAGCAGGCGAACCGCGTGAACGGCATCTTCGACAAGCGCAACGATCTGCTGGTGGCGATCGCCAACTCCCAGTTCAACTGGGACATCCGCCGGGTCCTGATGAATATCGTCGTCGGCGAAGAGGCATATCGCCATTGCGGCGTGATCCTCGAGGCCTGTGTCCCGGTCCGCGATCTCTATTTCGAGGACATGAAGCTGAGCCTTGTGACGGGCACCGCCCTGTCGACGAACCGAACGATCATCGCGTTCCTCGAAGGCACGGGCTTCACGCGGCGCGAGACCGTGAAGAACTATCGCTTGCTGCGGCGCACCGGCGCCTACGCAGATCTCCATCTGTACAGCCAGACCGCGCAGGAATGGCGCGACTGGAAGGCCGCCAGCCAGGAAACGATCGCCGCCATTCGCGACTGCGCGGCACGCTTGCCGCCCGCCTGAAACGAAAAAGGGCCCGGCAATGACCGGGCCCCCGAATTCCGCTGCAGAAGGAAGTTACAGCGCGGGTCCGCCAGGCGACACGACCATCGGCGGCGCTGCCGCGCTCGTCACGCCAGCGCTTTCCAGGCTGTTGCCGAAGGTCGGGGTTTCGAACTCGGCCCCCGCGCGGTCATTGGCCTTGAGCGTGGGCTGGTCAAGATAGAAGCGAACGCCAAGCCACACCGTGTTCGTGTCCAGCGTGATGTTGTTGAACTCGGTCTCGTTGCGCTCATGCGAGAATGCGACAAGGCCCGACAGCGGCGTGTTCGCAAACCGGTGTTCGGCCTCCAGGCGCCACAGCGTATGCGAGGTAGAGTCCGACAGCGCATTGCCCCCGAAGATCGGATCGTTGGTGTTCAGGCTGCCCCACATCTGCGTGGTGGCAAGGCTGAGGCTCGTGTTGTCGTTGAGGAAGTAGCGGATCTTGCCCTGGATGTAGGTGCCGTCCTCGATCGTGCCGGCGCAGGGCGCATCGCAACCGATCTGGTCGAACAGGCCCATCTGGCCTGACAGCGTCCAGTTCGTGTCGAAGAACTGCCCCTCAACCGCTGCAAGCCCATAGCGGGCTTCCGAGCGGTCACCCGAGCTGAACAGTGTGTCGTTGCTCCAGAGCGAGCCGGCAAAACCCAGGCGCGCGCGGTTCTCGATCGAATGGATCAGGTGCACGGTGCCGCCAAGGTTGGCACCGCTGTCCTTGCCGTCAATATCGAAAAGGTTGCTGGCGCGTTCGTGGAACAGGTCCACCTGAACGTCGAGTTCGCCCCCCAGGTTCCAAAGGCCCTTCGCCTTGAGGTCCACGTTGACAGGGTCTTCGACTGCCGATGCGAGAAGGCCGCCACCGCTGGTGGATCCGGCGCCAACGCTCAACTGCACCACGCCCGTGAACGGGGTGTCTGCACTGGCAGGCATGACTGAAGCAATCAGCGCTGCACCGCAAACGCTGGACATGAGAAGTCTATGGTTCATGGGTTATCCCCCGTGTTGATCACATGTTCGCGACACCGGACGCACGCGAATCGCTTGACGAGGGTAGGAGGGTTAACGGTGATTCTACAAACGCCATCCCTGCCGCACTGTGGTCATCAAGTGACACGTTACGGGGCGTATCGATGCGGAAAGGGGCGCGCTTTCATCCTGTCACCGGAACATTGGATCAGGATGACGCCCACCGGCAACTCCGCAGGGGGTGGCGGGCGCAGGCGCAGGCGCAGGCGGGACGCCTCAGGCGCCGCCCTTGGATTTTGGTCGGATTGATGGAATTGCAAGAGCTTGCAGAACGAATTTTCCACCCCAAATCCATGGTCAACAACCGCAACATCGCCTTTGTCGGTAAGGTGGCGGGGCTGTAGCCTCACGGCCGCCCGTCACCGGCAAGGCTCAATCGAAGACACGCGCCCATGGACCTCCAGAAATTCACCGAACGCGCCCAGGCATTTCTCCAGAACGCCCAGGGGCTCGCACAGCGATCCGGCCACCAGCGGCTGACCCCCGAGCACCTGCTCAAGATCATGCTCGATGACGAGGAAGGCCTCGTCGCGGGCCTCATCCGCCGCGCCGGCGGCGATCCCGCGCGGGCGCTCAAGGCCACCGCGACCTTCCTCGGCAAGCAACCGCGCGTCGAGGGCTCCGGTGCCGGCCAGCTGTACATTGCCCCGGAACTCGCCCGCGTTCTCGAGGAAGGCGAGCAGATCGCCCGCAAGGCCGGTGACAGCTTCGTCACCGTGGAGCGCCTGCTGCTGGCGCTTGCCGTCGGCACGGCGCCGGACGCCGCGCGCATCCTCAAGGAGTCAGGCGCAACGCCCCAGAAGCTCAACGAGGCGATCAACGACCTGCGCAAGGGGCGCACGGCCGATACGGCCAGTGCCGAGCAGGGCTATGACGCCCTGAAGAAATATGCCCGCGATCTCACCGAGGCGGCGCGCACCGGCAAGCTCGACCCGGTGATCGGCCGCGACGAGGAGATCCGGCGCACCATCCAGGTCCTCTCGCGCCGCACCAAGAACAATCCCGTGCTCATCGGCGAGCCGGGCGTGGGCAAGACGGCAATCGTCGAGGGCCTC
>DAISVV010000156.1:0-7855 GCA_036840015.1 Micropepsaceae bacterium | reverse complement strand
GCGGCGCGGGCCGAGAGCAGCGATCCGCTGGATGTGGCGCTGGTGGCAGGCGGGCCGGGCCAGGCTGCGCGCGAGCGCGCGGCATTTCCCTTCACCGAGGATCGGCGGCGCGAGACCCGGATCGTCGCGCTGGCCGACGGAACGCATGTGGCGGCGCTGAAGGGTGCGCCGGAAACGGTGTTCGCGCTCTGCGGCAACAGCATCGATGCGGTCGCGCTGAGGCAGTCCGTGCAGGTGCTGGCCGAGGGGGGACACAAGGTGGTTGGCGTCGCGCGACGGCGCATTGACCAGATGACTGGTCCCTTCGCCGAGCCCGATGCCGGCTTTGAATTCATGGGCCTGCTGGCCTTCGAGGATCCCGTTCGCGCGGGCGTTCCCGAGGCTGTCAAACGCTGCCAGGATGGTGGCATTCGGGTCATCATGGTCACCGGCGACCATCCGGGTACGGCCGCTGCTGTTGCGCGCGATATCGGGATCGGGCGGGGGGAGCCTGTCGTCATGCTGGCCGATGAGATCGATGGCGGCACGACCCCGTCGGCACTCCTGCAGGTGGATGTCGTCGCTCGTGCGACGCCGGCACAGAAGTTCAGGCTGGTCGAGGCGCTCCGCGCGGCGGGCGAGATCGTGGCCGTCACGGGGGACGGGGTCAATGACGTGCCGGCGATCAAGGCTGCCGACGTCGGTATCGCGATGGGCGAGCGTGGCACGCAAAGCGCGCGGGAGGTGGCGTCCATCGTCCTGCTCGATGACAATTTCCGCACGATTGCCGATGCGGTGGCGGAAGGCCGGCAGCTCTTCGTGAACCTGCAGATGGCCTTCATCTATCTGCTGCTCGTCCATATCCCGCTGGTGCTGAGTGCGGCCTTCGTGCCGCTGATGGACAATCCCATCCTGTACCTGCCGGTGCATATCGTGATCCTCGAGCTTTTCATTCATCCGACCGCTCTCCTCGCCTTCCAGATCCCGGCTGGTACCGGGGCGCTCAGGCCCATTCCGCGCGACGGACCCTCACACTTCTTCACGCCCCGGACGTGGGTGCGCGTCGTGGGTTGCGGGATCCTGCTGGCTGTCATTCTTGTTGCAGCCTTTGAGTGGGTGGCGGCACAGGGCGGGACGGAGGGGCATGCGCGCAGCCTTGTGCTGGCCATGCTCGCGGTCTGGAGTGCGTCCATCGCCCTGGCGCTGAACCGCAGCACGCAAGGGATTGGCGCCATCGTTCCCGTTGTTTCGGCGATTGTGGTGGTCGGCCTGGTGCAGCTACCCGTGCTGTCGGGCTTTGTGCACCTCGAGGCGCTGCATGGAACCGACTGGCTTATCGTCGGCGTCACGTCGGTTGTCGCGGTGCTGCTGGCGGGTCTTGTGCGGGCATCGCTCTATGCCCGCCCGGCACACGCATGAAAACGGCGCCGGTCCTGCAACCGGCGCCGCAATCGTGGATCGTCGGAGAACTGTTCAGCCGGCGAAGAGCGAGCCCAGGGCACCAAACAGCGCGCCGAGGAACAGGATCATCACGGCCAGGGCCTGGATCATGAAGCCCATCGAGCGCTGGTCGGCTGCGGCCATGTAGCCGTGGGCGTACATGTAGCGCCCGACAATCCAGATCGCTCCGATCACTGCGCCCAGAAGGCCGTTCCAGTACATGCAGAAGATCCAGAGGCTGACGAGGAAGATCGGGAGCCACTCCAGCGTGTTCATCTGCACGCGGAACACACGCTCGAAGTCGGGATTGCCGGACGTGGCGGGTGCGGGAACGTTGTACTTGCGGCGGGCATTGCCGACCATCAGGCCGGTCCAGAAATAGAAGAGCAGGGCAGCAAGGGTTACGAGAACGGGCCAGGCAGACATGGGTTTTTCCTCCTGATGGGAGCCGGCGTCCGATGGGCCATTCGCCCGCCTGCCGGACCCGACTCAGCTACGGCATCGTAAGCCTGTGGGGGCGGCGGGTGAAACTGCATCGGGCGGTGAATGCCCGAATCGCGGGTTCCCCGGCGGCGGGCCTGCCCGCAGGGCGGGTTTGGGCTTTCATCGCCCTTGCGGTTTGGCTATGAACGCGGCGCATCGTAATTGCAGGACACGAGCCAAAACCATGACAGCCATCATCGACATTCGCGGACGCGAAATCCTCGACAGCCGCGGCAACCCGACCGTCGAGGTCGAGATCGAACTCGAGAACGGAAGCGTGGGCCGTGCGGCTGTCCCGTCGGGTGCGTCGACGGGCGCGCACGAAGCCGTCGAGAAGCGCGATGGTGGCAAGCGCTATGGCGGCAAGGGTGTCGAGCAGGCGGTCGCTGCCGTGAACGGCGAGATCTTCGATGCCATCGCAGGGATGGAGGCCGAGGAGCAGCTTCACATCGACCGGACACTGATTTCGCTCGACGGCACGCCCAACAAGGGACGTCTGGGTGCGAATGCCATCCTGGGTGTTTCGCTGGCGACGGCACACGCGGCTGCGCACGCACGCGGGCAGAAGCTCTTCCGCTATGTCGGTGGCACGCAGGCGCATCTGTTGCCGGTGCCGTTCATGAACATCATCAATGGCGGGGCGCACGCCGACAATCCGATCGACTTCCAGGAATTCATGATCCTGCCCGTTGGCGCGCCGACCTTCCGCGAGGCCCTGCGGATGGGGACCGAGGTTTTTCATGCGCTGCGCAAGGCGCTCAAGGACGCTGGCCACAATACAAATGTGGGCGACGAGGGCGGGTTCGCGCCGAACCTCAAGTCGGCGGATGAGGCGCTGAGCTATGTGATGCGCGCCATCGAGGCTGCCGGCTACCGTCCGGGCGAGCATGTGAAGCTGGCGCTGGATCCCGCGTCGACCGAATTCTTTCACGACGGGATCTATGACCTTGAGGGTGAGGGCAAGAAGCTTGATCCCGCGGGCATGGTGAAGTTCTACGAGGAGCTGTGCCGGCGCTATCCCATCGTCTCGATCGAGGACGGCATGGCGGAAGATGACTGGGCTGGCTGGAAGGGGCTGACGGACGCAATCGGTGCGAAGGTGCAGCTTGTCGGTGACGACCTGTTCGTGACCAATCCGGCGCGCCTGCGCGAAGGGATCGCGAAGAAGACGGCGAACGCCATCCTGATCAAGGTCAACCAGATCGGCACGCTGTCCGAGACGCTGGAAGCCGTCGAGACGGCGCACAAGGCGGGCTACAAGGCCGTCATGTCGCATCGCTCGGGCGAGACCGAGGACACCACCATCGCCGACCTTGCCGTCGCCACGAATTGCGGCCGCATCAAGACGGGCTCGGCCTCGCGCTCGGACCGGCTTGCCAAGTACAACCAGCTCCTGCGGATCGAGGAGATCCTTGGCGCATCGGCCCACTATGCGGGTGCGGAGTTTCGCTGATCCATGAATATCCCACCGCATGTGCTGGCGGAGCTCGAGCGTGCCGCACAGGGCGGGGACTCCCAGGCGCAGTACGTCCTGTTCGCGCTCCTCGGGCGTGCCGGGCGCAAGGCGGAGGCGCGCGCGTGGCTTGCCAAGTCGGCGGCTGCGGGCAACCCGGATGCGCTCTACAGCAAGGCCTGCCTGCTTCTGGACGGGATCGACGGGCCGCGTGATGTCCGGCAGGCGTTCGAGATGCTGCGCGACACGGCCGATACCGGTGGTACGGCTGCCATGCGAACGCTTGCGGTGCTGGTTGCGCTGGGGGTCGAGGGTGAGGCCGACAGGGCGCGGGCCGTGGCGCTTGTCAACCGGGCGGCCGAACTGGGTGACACGGGTGCTGCGCAGCAGGCCGCGCTGATTGCCAGCGGGGTCTTCGAGGTGCCGCTTCCATCGCGCGAGGTGTTGTCGCGCTCGCCGGACGCGTGGCGCCTTCCCGGGCTGTTCGCGCCCGAAGTGTGCCGTTACCTGATCGAGGCGGCCGAGGGGTTCTTGCATCCCTCGTTCGTGATCGATCCGCGCACGGGCCAGACATTGCGGAGTGATGTGCGCACGTCGAGCACGGCGACGATCCATCCCTTCCAGCAGGATCTTGTCATGCACTTCATCAACGAGCGCCTGTGCGCGGCAGCGGGGCTGAAGCTGTCACAGGGCGAGATGCTGGGCGTGCTCAAGTATGAAATCGGGCAGCAGTACCGGCCGCACTTCGATTTCCTCGATCCATCGGCAGGCGCCACGTCCCAGTTTGCGACGGCAGGGCAGCGCATCGCGACGCTTCTGGTCGCGCTGAACGATGACTATACAGGCGGGGAAACGACCTTCCTTTCCAACGGACTGTCGTGGCGCGGACGCGTGGGTGAGGGATTGCTGTTCTGGAACGTCGACGCATCGGGCCGGCCCGACATGTCGACCAAGCATGCCGGCAATCCGGTCACGCGCGGGCAGAAGTTCATCATCTCGAAGTGGTTCCGCGAAAAGCCTGTCGCCTACTAGGCTGCAGACCGCTCAGGATGCCAGCAGCAGCGGCGCCAGTGCGGCAGCGATCGAAATCGTGCCTGATGCAACGAGGATGGTGGCCGTCGGCCAACCAAGCGCGGGCGATCCCAGCCGGAAGGCGATGCCGGACTTCACGACGCTGTTTGCAAGGACTGCGATGGCGATCGACATGGCTGCCGTTGCGAGCGGTGTTGTTGCCGAGACGCTGGCGCTCGACAGACGGCTTGCCGAAACAGTTGCCGCATCGACATCGACCGCGCCGGAGACGAGACCCGAGAGCAGCATGCCGGCATTCCCGGCCCATTGCTGGGCATAGTGGGCAAAGACCAGCATCGCGGCGACGAAGGCGATGAAGCGCACGGCGATGCCGAGCGAGTCGGCGGAACCGGCCTCGAAGGTGGCGTTGGTGTCGGCGCTGCGGGCGCGCATCACGAGGATGCCGGCACCCGTGATCGAGACGATGCAGCCCAGGACGAGCGGCAGCAGCACGATGTCGAACAAAGGCTGGTTCAGCGTGTAGACCAGGGCAGCGATGCGGGCGAACATGATCGACTGGGCAATGGCGATCGCGGCGGCGAGCAAGAGGGTGGCCGCGGGCGCGTTGCGCGCGGCACGTGCGGCACTGACGGTCACGCTGGTCGACGAGACAAGACCGCCAAGAAGCCCCATGAGAAGGGCGCCGCGTTCGGCGCCGACGGCCCGGATGGCGGCATAGCCTGCAAGGCCCATCGTGGCGATGACGACAACGGCCCAGCAGAGTTCATAGGGGTTCAGGACTTCTCCGGGGCCGAAGCCGCGGTCAGGCAGGATCGGCAGCAGCACGACGGCAACGACCAGCAGTTTCAGGGCCGCCGTGATCTCGAGATGCTGGAGGCTGCGCAGGAAATTGTGCAGCATGGTCTTCTGGTCGAGGAGCACGACGGCGATGCCGGCGATCATCGCGGCCTCGCCCAGCGCGCCGGCCGCGCAGAGCACGCCGAGGACGAAGGTCAGCATGAGCGCCACTTCCGTCGTCATGCCGCGATCGGCCTCGGGACGGGTTGCGTCGCTGAAGTAGCTGGCCACGACCAGCGCAAGGAGGCCTGCGCCAACGAGGGCCGGGAAGATCGGGCCGAGCGTGCCGGACAGAAGCCCCGCGGCAAAACCCGTCAACGACACCAGCGTGAATGTCCGGATGCCGGCCTCGCGCTCGCCAGAAGCTTCCGTGCGCTGCTTCCAGCCGCGCTCGATGCCGAGGAGAAGCCCCAGCACGAGGGCCGTGAAGAAGCGGGGATAGAATTCCTGCAATTCCATGTGTGCGCGTCTTTGTCGTGGCGGGCAGGGGGGATGCCTTATCCTAGCGTGTCCGGTTGTACGGCGCCTCATCTTTGCGTGAGCGATGCGGACCGTATTGAACTTCGCGCGAAAGCGTTAATGTTGCTTAACCCAAAAAACCTTGACCCTGTCAGTCAGCGCATGGTCCCATCACCACATGGACGAGAGGCTGACTCTTCGACGGGTGACGCGCGGCTGGAGCTTTCCGCTCCTGGTGCTGGCGCTTGTCGGCTATTTCTCCTACTTCGCCGTGTTCGGCAACCACGGGCTGCTGCGCTGGTCGAGGCTGCAGGCGGCTGTCGAGGCCAGGCAGGCCGAGCTCGAAAAGCTGTCGGCGGAGCGGATCAGCCTGGAACGCAGGGTCAGCCTGATGCGCCCCGAGAGCGTGGATGATGACATGCTCGAGGAGCAGGCGCGCTCGCGGCTCGGGCTTACCGAGGCCGATGAAGTCGTCATCCTGAAATAGCTTGTTTGCCTTGGGGTTTTCTGTTGCAGCGCAGCACGGCCATGGAGACCGGTGGCTGCGATCTTTGCTTGCGTGCCCGGCCCCCGGAGGCTAGAGGATCGGCCGGAATTCCAAGGTTTCAGGACGGACAAACGCATGGCCAAGGCTGACGCAACCGCCCGCAGCAGTGCCGCGGCCAAGCCCCGGCTGGACAAGGACGCCCTGCTGCATTTCTACCGCGAGATGCTGCTCATCCGCCGCTTCGAGGAGAAGGCCGGACAGCTCTATGGCATGGGGCTGATTGGCGGCTTCTGCCACCTCTATATCGGGCAGGAAGCCGTCGTCGTGGGCATGCAGTCGGTGATCGGCGAGGGTGACCAGGTGATCACGGCCTATCGCGACCACGGCCACATGCTGGCCTGCGGCATGGATCCGGCCGGCGTGATGGCCGAGCTGACCGGTCGCAGCGGGGGCTATTCGCGCGGCAAGGGCGGCTCGATGCACATGTTCAGCCGCGAGAAGAACTTCTTCGGCGGTCACGGGATCGTGGGCGCACAGGTTCCTCTCGGGACGGGGCTTGCGTTCGCGAACTGGTATCGCGGCAATGACCGGGTGTGCCTCACCTATTTCGGGGACGGTGCGGCCAACCAGGGGCAGGTCTACGAGAGCTTCAACATGGCGGCGCTCTGGAAGCTGCCGGTGATCTACATCATCGAGAACAACCAGTATGCCATGGGAACCTCGGTGCAGCGCGCAAGCGCGGAAACGCATCTCCATCGCCGCGGTGTATCGTTCAACATCCCCGGTGACGAGGTGGATGGCATGGATGTGCTGGCCGTTCAGGCCGCGGGTGAGCGGGCCGTCAAGTGGTGCCGCGAGGGCAAGGGACCCTATATCCTCGAGATGAAGACCTATCGCTATCGCGGCCACTCGATGTCGGACCCGGCGAAATACCGCACGCGCGAGGAAGTCGACCAGGTCCGCGAGAAGAGCGACCCGATCGACCACGTGCGCCAGCTGCTCGTCGACAACGGGCTTGCGACCGAGGAAGCCCTCAAGGAGATCGACAAGGAAATCCGCGGCATCGTCAACCATGCTGCCGAATTCGCACAGACATCGCCCGAGCCGGATCCTTCAGAGCTCTGGACCGATATTGTTCACTGACCGCCTGCCACCCCTTTGCCCGAGGAGAACGCCATGCCCATTGAACTGTTGATGCTTGCGTTGTCGGTTGCGTTGCTTTTCGTGCTCATCGTCATCCAGGCGACAGCGGGCGTGAAGGCGCAGGGCATGGATGTCATGGCGGGCCACCGCGATGACATGAAGCCGCCCTCGGCCTGGCAGGCGCGCACCAAGCGCTGCGTCGATAACCATCGCGAAGGGCTCATGCTGTTTGCGCCGCTGGTGCTGATTGCCGCCCACCTGAATGTCTCGAATGACCTGACGGTGTGGGGCGCGCAGCTCTTCTTCTACTCACGCGTGGCACACGCGGTGATCTACCTTACCGGACTGCCCAAGGTGCGGCCGCTGGCCTGGGCCATCGGCATCATCGGCACGGGCCTGGTGTTTGCGGCGGTGATCACGGCGACGCCAGCCTAGGACGAACAGTGCCGCGACAGTTTGCTTGCGAGACGAAAAGATGACGACCGAGATCCTGATGCCCGCGCTCTCTCCCACGATGGAAGAGGGCAAGCTTGCAAAATGGC
>DAISVV010000155.1:0-7874 GCA_036840015.1 Micropepsaceae bacterium | reverse complement strand
ACTCAAAAGCCCCGTCGCCATATCAGCGCGGGGCTTTTTTGCGTCCAAAGGGCGGTGGCCAGGGGCGCGCGGCCCTGTCATGCGTTCTCGGACAGATGCCGGATCTCCTCCAGCCCGACAGGCGGCACGGGACGAAAGCCCAGCAAATAGACCCGCCTGGCAAAGTCTTTCTGCACCCTGTCGATCTGGGCGCGTTCGCCCTTCAGCCTCGACCTCAGGAGCGGATCGCGCGTTCCGGTGGCGGCCATGCTCTTGTTGATCACCCAGCCATAAGGCTCGATGCCGGCGCGCCGCAGATCCTCCTGCAGGGCACCCGCCTCCGACACCGGGGTCCTCTCGGGAAGAGCCACGAGGATGACACGGGTATAGGTGGCGTCCTGAAGACGCATCAATGGCGTCGTCACGCGGCCGACACCGCTGGTGTCCAGGTCACGCGTCATCTGCCGGTGGTAGGCGCCGGTGGCGTCCAGAAGCAGCAGCGTATGTCCCGTCGGTGCGGTATCGATCACCACGAACGAGCTGCGGGCCTCGGCCACGACGCGCGAGAAGGCATGGAAAACGGCGACTTCTTCCGTGCATGGAGACGCCAGATCCTCGCGCAGCAGAGCCCTTTCCTGCTCGTCGAGATCCTTGCCACGCGATGCCATGATCTTCTCGACATATCGTTCCGTCTCGGCGGCAGGGTCGATCCGGTCCACCGTGAGGCCAGGCATGTCGCCGCCCACGACAAACGTCAGATGCGCAGCCGGGTCCGTGGTCGTCAGGTGAACGGCGTGCCCCCTCGCGACAAGTCCGATGGCGATGGCCGAGGCGATGGTTGTCTTGCCGACGCCACCCTTGCCCATGACCATGACGAGGCCCCGTTCACCCCGCGCGATCTCGTCGACGAGCTCGCAGAGGCGAGGCAGTTCAAGCGGCGCTTCATCTGCATCAGCGACAGGCTCTCGCGGCACTACGGGCGACATCATGGCCCTGAGCGCCGTCAGTCCCACCATGTCGAAGCTGAGAAGGGGAAACTCGTCCCGAGGCAGCGCAGCAAGCTGGGGCGGCATTGCGGCCAGGGCGGCGTCCTGCTCGCGTGTCATTGCCAACGCAACGGCGTCCCCTCCATCGGCGGCACGGAACCTGCCATTGACGGCCAGCATCTGGTTGGACAGGCCGAGCGCGCTCAATTCACCGGAAGTTCGCGCCGCCTCGCGGATCGCGCTGCGATCCGGGCGCGTCACCAGAACAATCGTCGTTCGGGCAGAATCACCGAGGCATCGCAGGGCCTCGCGGAAGCGATCCTCCTGCATCTTCAGTCCGGAGTGCGGGCCCAGGCACGAGGCGCCTCGATCACTCCTCTCGAGAAAGCCCGTCCATGCCTTGGGCAAGCTGAGAAGCCGCAGCGTATGACCCGTAGGGGCAGTATCGAAGATGATGTGGTCAAAGTCAGGGGCATCACCCGCAAGCAATCCGGCAAATTCGTCGAACGCCGCGATCTCGGTTGTGCAGGCACCCGAGAGTTGCTCCTGAACCGTGGACTTCTCGGCCTCGCTTGCCTCAGGTCCGAGCTGGTCAAGCACGCGGGCTCGATACGCGCCAGCCGCAGCCTCGGGATCAATGTTCATCGCAAACAGCCCCCCGACCCCGGGAACCTCACGCGGTTTGTTCGAGAGTTCGACCCCAAGCATTTCGTCAAGATTGGAAGCCGGGTCAGTGCTGACGAGCAGGACACGCAGGCCCCGGTCTGCCAGCGCAATCGCCGTCGCGCAACTGAGCGACGTCTTGCCGACGCCACCCTTGCCGGTGAAGAACAGATAGGGGGGCGGATGATCCAGCGCGCTGAGTTTTGTCATGATGTCTCTTCGATAAGGCAATCCAGCGCGTCAAGACAACATGAATTGGGCGAGCCCGGCAGGCCCGAGGACAAAGGCATGGTAAGGAAGATGTCCGTGGGGGGCTGACCGTTCACCGGCCAGGGCGCACCGGCTTTTCCAGCGAGGCAATGATGTGTTCCCTGAGCCGCTGGGACGGTCGCGCCAGGTTGCTCGCCGTAATGAGCGCGATCTCCGTGTCCCGCAACGTCGGCAGCCCGCCAGCCCCCATGATGTGCAGGTCCCGGGGAACCATGTCCTTCGGCAGGACGCTGACGCCGAGACCCGCCTTCACCGCCCCAAGGTTCCCTGCAAGCGATCCGCACGTATAGGCCACGCGCCACTTGCGCCGCGCCCGTCGGAGTGAGGCAACGGCCCGCTTGCGGTAGACGCAAGGCTCTGGCGAGAGCACGAGGGGCACCACGCCATTGTCCGGCAGCGTGTAACCCTCGGCGCCCACCCACACGAGCGGCTCGCGCCAGACCCGCACGCCCGTGACCCGGGCCGCTGGTTCCCGCTTCACCAGAACGATGTCGAACCCGCCTTGCCGGAACTGCGCCATCAGGTTCAGCGTCAGGTCGCACGTGACTTCGAGCGCCACGAGGGGATGGGTGCGGGCGAAATCTCCGAGGATCGCGGGCATGTGGGAGGTCGCGAAGTCCTCCGGCACGCCCAGCCGCACCGTGCCCTCGAGACGCGGCTCGTTGATCCGGTCCATCACTTCATCGTTCAGCGCCAGCATCCGGTTTGCATAGCCAAGCAGCACCTCGCCGTCATGAGTGAGGCTGACGCGTCGCGGCGTGCGCTCGAACAGGCGTTGTCCCACAAGCTCCTCGAGCCGCTTGAGTTGAAGGGACACGGTCGACTGGTTCCGCAGCAGCCGCTCGGCGGCACGGGAAATGTTCTGCTCGGCCGCAATCGCCGCAAAGGCGCGCAGCAGGTCGACATCAAGGTTGCGGGGCAGGGCCATGGGGCGCCTCCAGCATCTGATCCATCAATTATCGCAATAGTAAAGCGCAGAACTATTAATTTTCAATGGGTCAGGGCGCCGGGCTAGCCTCCTTCACGTCCTGATTGGAAAACAAGGAGACCCCGGCCCATGACTTCCACTTTCAACGCAAGGGAATTCCTCGCCACCCTGCCGGTGCCCGCCAACGGCACGCCCGTGACGGTCGCCTTCGGTGACGGCATTGGCCCCGAGATCATGGCGGCAAGCCTGAAGGTCCTGATGGCTGCCGGCGCGCGCCTGAAGCTCGAGCCCATCGCGATCGGCGAGCAGGTCTACAAGGCTGGCAACACGGCGGGCATCGAACCGCAGGCCTGGGACTCCCTGCGCCGCACGAAGGTCTTCTTCAAGGCTCCCATCACCACCCCGCAGGGCGGTGGCTTCAAGAGCCTGAACGTGACCGTACGCAAGTCACTGGGTCTCTATGCGAACGTCAGGCCCTGCGTGGCCTACGCGCCCTTCGTCGCGACCAGGCATGCCGGCATGGACGTCGTGATCGTGCGCGAGAACGAGGAAGACCTCTACGCGGGCATCGAGCACCGGCAGACCCAGGACGTCTACCAGTGCCTGAAGCTGATCACGCGTCCGGGCACCGAGAAGATCGTGCGCTACGCCTTTGAGTATGCCCGCGCCCATGGCCGCAAGAAGGTAACCTGCTTCACCAAGGACAACATCATGAAGATGACCGACGGTCTCTTCCACAAGGTGTTCGATGAAATCGGTGCCGAGTACCCCGAGATCGTCAAGGAGCACTGGATTGTCGACATCGGTGCCGCCAAGCTGGCCGACAGCCCGCAGCAGTTCGACGTGATCGTGATGCCCAACCTCTATGGTGACATCCTCTCGGACGTGGCCGCAGAGGTTGCGGGCTCCGTGGGTCTTGCTGGTTCCGCCAACATCGGCGAGCACTGCGCGATGTTCGAGGCCATCCACGGCTCTGCCCCCCGCATCGCCGGCCAGGACAAGGCCAATCCCACCGGCCTGCTGCTGGCGGGCGTGCAGATGATGGCCCATCTCGGCCAGCCTGACGTGGCAGAGAAAGTGCACAACGCCTGGCTCGCGACCATCGAGGACGGGATCCATACCTACGATGTCTTCGAGGAGGGCCAGTCACGCGAGAAGGTGGGCACCATGGGCTTCGCCGACGCGGTCATCGCCCGCCTCGGCCGCAAGCCGCGCACGCTGAAGCCCGCGGTCTACGACGACAAGCCGATTGTGCTGGCCACCGGGCTGCGGGGCACGGCAGTCCGCGAGGAGAAGAAGCTGGTTGGCATCGACGTCTTCATCGACCAGCCCGGCGGGCTCGCGGCCGACATCGCCAAGAAGATGAACGGCCCGATCACCGCCGCCTTCGACGGCCTGCTCAGGCTGGACATGATCACGAACCGCGGCGTGAAGGTGTGGCCCAACGGCCTGCCCGAGACCTTCTGCACCGACCACTGGCGCGTGCGCTACATGGCCGGCGAAGGCAAGTCACTGAACAATGCGACCATCGCCGAGTTGCTGCGGCGTCTCGCGTTGGCCGGCACGGACTTCGTGAAGATGGAGGGCCTTTACACCTTCGACGGCAAGCCCGGCTACTCGCTCGGCCAGGGACAGTAGGCACCGGGGCCGGCTAGCGGGGACATGAAGGCAGGGCAGGGACCAACCACAAGGCACGTCCCTGCCCATGTCGCTGCGCAAATGTCCGCTTCAGCGGCCAATCCGCAGCGTTTCCAGCCCGGCCGCAGCCTTGGCGAGAAAATAACCCTTCTTCCAGTACCCGTTGAACGACGCTCCCGCGCTTACCAGATGAGTGGGCGCTGTCGGATGGCCCCGACCACATCTGGCTGCTCATGCCGTCCGTCGCGGCAGGCGGGCGCAACACCAGGAGAGGTGAATGGAATTCTTGGCATCGGCCATGACTGGGCCGTTTCTCGGCACGCCGGCGTGGATGTGGCTGTCCTTCATCTCCATCGTGATCCTGCTGCTGGTGCTGGACCTCGGCGTCCTACACCGCAAGCAGCGCGAGATCGCTGTCAGCGAAAGCCTGGTGCTCTCCGCCGTCTACATCAGTCTCGGCCTCGCCTTCGGCGCATGGGTGTGGTGGTACATCGGCGCCGAGGCCGGCATGGAATACCTTACGGGCTTTGCCGTAGAGAAGGCACTGGCGATGGACAATGTCTTCGTCATCGCGATGATCTTCTCGTTCTTCGCCGTACCGCGCATGTACCAGCACCGCGTGCTGTTCTGGGGCATACTGGGCGTCATTGTGCTGCGGGCCATCATGATCGGGCTTGGCGCGGCCATCGTCGAGCAGTTTTCCTGGGTCCTCTATGTGTTCGCCGTGTTTCTGGTGCTGACAGGCGTGAAGATGCTTGTCTTCGCCGATAAGGAATATGACGTGGGCAACAACCCGGTGCTGCGCTTCGTCAAGCGGCGCTTCAACGTCACCGAGACCCATCACGGCCAGGCATTCTTCGTCAGGCAGCCGCACCCGAAGACCGGTCAGCCTGTCTGGTTCATGACGCCACTGTTCCTGGCACTCGTGCTCATCGAGATCGCCGACGTGATTTTCGCCGTGGACTCGGTACCGGCCATTTTCGCCATCACGACCGATCCGTTCATCGTCTACACGTCGAACATCTTCGCGATCCTGGGCCTGCGGGCGCTTTACTTCGCACTCGCCGCCATGGTGCATCGCTTCCACTACCTGAAATACGCCCTCGCCCTTGTGCTCGTCTTCATCGGATCCAAGATCTTCATCGCCGACATGATGGGCATCGAAAAGTTCCCGCCCGTGATCGCGCTGAGCATCACCTTCGGCCTGCTTGCAGGCGGCGTGATCTACTCGCTCCTCAAGACGCGTGGCGCCCATGGCAAGGACGCCAGCGCCTCCGCCAATGCCTAGGCCGTCAGCGGTCGCGCTCACCGCGTCTCGATCGTGATGCCCTGGCGCCTGACGGGGGCGCGGCAATCATTGCGGACGACCCCGGCAAGAAACGTGGTGATCGTCCAGGTTGCCAGCCTCTGCGTTTTGCCCGACATGTCGATCCCGGCAAGATTCATGTGTGTGGCGCCATCGATGACGCCCAGCCACTTGCAACCCGCCGGCATGTTGCGGAAAGGTTCGGTTCGCGTGGTCCACGAGGCGCCGCCCAATTCGCTGTCTTCAGTCCCAGTGAGGGTCAGCACGGGCTTGCGGATTCCGCTCCAGGCATCCTGCGGGAATATGGATCCGGCGCCTTGCGGCGAGAGCGCGACATAGGCATCGAACGCATCACCGCCACTCACGCCAAGCTTGTTGCGAGCGCCCGCCTCGATCATCACCGTGGCGGCCCCCATCGAGTGGCCTAGCAGAACGGAACGCGGCGCACTGCATTTGCCTCGTGCCCAGCTTTTAGCGGCCGCGATATCCATGAACCGCGCCCGGTAGGCCGAAGGATCCGTAATCAGCTTTGCCAAGCCGCCGCGCAAATCGAATCCACTCATGCGCTCGCGGACGGCGCTGCGCCCGCTCTCCTGGTGACCGACGACCACCGCCATGTATCCAAGGTCAGACATGGCCGCGCCCAGATAGGCGTAACCCTCTTCCGATCCACCGGCGCCATGCGAAATGATCGCAACACCCTGGCAGGCCCGGCCGGCGGGCGCATAGGCCACCACAGGCACCGCCTTGCCGTCTTGCCGCGTCAGGCTCAGTTCTTCCTTGCCAGCAACGGGAGCAACCGAGCCAAGGAAGAGCGCAACCGCACCAGCAGCCACAACGAGCGAGACCAGGGAGAGAAAAGCGCGCTTCATGAGTAACCCTTGTAGCTGTTCGAACGATCGTACCAGAGTCGAAGAACGGCAGGCGGCGGGACTTGACCACCTGACTGAATTGTCGACAATATGCATGATCGACGATCGTGGTTTGGCTGTCAACTGTAGTGCCTCGCGGTGCTGGCGAAGCGCCGGCCTGACCGTAGGCGGTCACGTCTGGTCGTGCGTTGTCGACAGCGGTGCGGCGTGAGACATTTGGTGCAGGCCACGCGCCGCAATGGGAGCAGGGATGACCAACAGCACGATCGGCAAGGATCTGAAGCGAAGGACCTTGCTCAAGTCCGCCATTCCCCTGCTCGCCTGCGCCACAGGGCTCCCGGCACATGCGGGGCCGATCGTGCAGCCTGCGTTCGGTTCCCGCGCGCGCAGCGAGTCCGTCCTGATGGCGGCACTCGAGCCCGACGCCCGCCTGGGCTTCCTGGTGCGGCTTTGCCGCTACCCGGAGTCCGGCGTGACATGGGCCTGGGCGCAGATCTTCGATCGCCATCAGGTCTATTCATTCACGGATCCTGCGTGGGGGGCCACGCGTGATGCCACAGCCGTCGAAGCCGATCGCGTGACATACGCATCGGCGCAGGGCGAGGCCTTCATCGCGTTCGAGCGCCTCGGTTCACGTGCATCGCCAGCCAGTGCCGCCATGCGTCTGAATGTCGGCCTCCATCGCAATCCCTTCGCGCCCGACGGACAGGGGACGGTGCCTGTCACGATCGAGGCAGCATTCCAGCCCCACTCAAGCGCCGACGGGCTCCTCGACGGTCGAAGCGAAATCAAGGGACAGGTCAACGCACGTATCGTGGTCGCCGGTCGCGAACGAAAGCTCGTGGCACAGGGCCACTTTCACGAGCAGCAGCAGGAAACGCCGCGCTTCGTCGATCCCTTCATCTATTTCAGCGGCTGGGGCGAGCGCATCAATTTCACGCTCATCCTTGGCGTACCGTCCTCCGGCAACGGCGCTGCATCTTCCGGGGGCATTGTCTTCCAGGACGGCAAGCCACGCAGGTCGACAGGCTTGTCCATCGAGCCGCCCTCGGCATCGCGCCGGTTCAGCGTGAAGCTGGATGACGGGACGGTTCTGGAGGGCAGGGCGGATGCGCGTTACGTGTACGGACAGCGCATCTATGGCGCGTGGCGCTCGAGCAGCATCGTGACCGGGACGGTTGCAGGCCGGCGCATGACAGGAATGCTCAACGACTGGCTGCCTGCGAGGATAC
>DAISVV010000154.1:0-7884 GCA_036840015.1 Micropepsaceae bacterium | reverse complement strand
ATGGCGGGGGTGGGCTCAGCCAGGATTTCTTCCTTGGCTACGCGTTCACGGGTGCGCGCATCCTGCGGATTGCCGATGGACCGGACGAGGTGCACCTCGAGACGGTTGCAAAGCTCGAACTGGGTCGGATGGCTCGTGCCAAGGAAGCCTAGAATTCGGCGGGGGTCAGGCGGGCATGGGGTGCCCCGGCCCTCTCCAGGGTTCCGGCAAGGGCAATCGATGGCAAGAGCACATAACGATTGAAGAACGAGGCGGCTGCGCGCTTGCCCGTGCTGAATTCGTCTGTGCGTCGGTCGACAGCACGCACCTGCTTCAGCCAGAGCCAAGCGACGACGAGGTCTCCCAGGGCCAATGCCAGCGGCGTTGCATTTGCGAGCGTCTCGCCCTCGTCAGCCTTGGGGCCAGCAAGCCGTTGGCATACCTGTTCGAGGCTTTTGCTGGCGCGCGCGAGGTCTGCTGACAGCTTGGCCGCAAGCTGGCTGTCCAACGGGCGTGCGACCGCATCGCATCCGATGGTCTGGAAAAGGGGCTGAAGGCCAAGTCCTCCGGCTGAGCGCGCCTTGCGCATGATGATGTCGATGGACAGGATGCCGCTGGTTCCCTCGTGGATCGGGTTCAGGCGCTGGTCCCGGTAGAGGCGCTCGACCGGATGGTCTTCCACGTAGCCGGCACCTCCCATTACCTGGATTGCGGCGGAATTTGCTTCCACGCCGCGCTCCGAGCACCAGAGTTTCACGACAGGCGTGAGCAGATCGAGCAGGATCGCGGCGGCATTGCGCTCATCCTCATCGGGAAGCGTTCGGGCATCATCGAGAAGGCGTGCAGATGCCAATGCCAGGGCGAGGCCGCCCTCGGATATTGCTTTCTGGAGCAGGAGCATGCGCCGTACATCTGGGTGGTCCACGAGGCTGGCGGGCTCCGCCGTTCCGAAGCGGCGGCCCTGGCGTCGGGTGGTCGCATAGTCGAGCGCATAGCGAAATGCTGCGTATGCCGTTGCGGCGGCCGTGGTTCCAACGCCGATGCGTGCCTCGTTCATCATGTGGAACATGCAGTCCAGTCCCTTGTGGGGCGCGCCCATCAGCGTACCGACGCATTCCCGGTCAGCTCCGAAGGCGAGCGCACAATTGGTGGTTCCACGGTGGCCGAGCTTATGGTTGAGGCCGATGAGTGATACGCCGTTCCATGTTCCGTCCAGTCGCTGTCTTGGCACGATGAAGAGCGACAGGCCTCGTGCGCCTGGAGGGGCGCCTTCAAGACGGGCCATCACCAGGTGCACGATGTTCTCGCTGAGGTCATGATCGCCGCCCGAGATCCACATCTTCTGGCCACGAAGCGAAAAGGTGCCGTCTTTCCGGGGGGTTGCCCGCGTCTGCACGTCGCCGAGTGACGACCCTGCCTGTGGTTCGCTCAGGCACATGGTTCCGTACCAGCGCCCTTCAAGCATCGGGGGCACAAATGTGTCGCGCTGCCACTGATTGCCGTGTTGAGCGATGAGGCGGGCAGCGGCCGCTGTCATGAAGACATAGCCTGCTGCAGGCGTACATGCGGCAGCGAAGTGTGCCATCAGGGCCGAGCCCGCAAGTGCGGGAAGCTGAAGCCCGCCGCTTTCGAGGGGAAGGTTCGTGCTGATCAGGCCGAGTTGCGCGTAGCTGTCGAGGGCAGGACGCAGGCTCGGGTGGGTGATGGCGCGTCCATTGCGCATCTCTGGTTCATCAGTGTCGATCGCTGCGGCTATCGGCGCGAAAGCGGTGTTGGCCAGCTTCGCGCCCGTGGCAAGTATGGCCGAGACCTGATCGGCGTCGAGGTGGCTGTATTGCTGGCGCGTGAGGACCTCGTCGAGACCGAAAACGTCGGACATCAGGAAAGTGAGCTGCGTTTCGATCATGGCGCCTCCGAAAGTGTTGACACTTTTAGTTTACCTAGATGGCAGAATTGATGGCAAGTCCGCTTTAGGGCCTGTGGGTGTGACGGCGGTTTTGGTCTATAGTGTTAGCCATATTCTTTGGTTCGCCAGACATGACATCCAGGAAACCAGCAAAGAGACTGAAGGATGGGCGCAGTCCGATCGTGATTGCCGAGCGAATCCGCGCGCTGATCCAGGCCGGTTCCGTCGGGGCGGGGACGCATCTGGGCACGGTGGAGCTTGCGGAACAGTTCGGCGTCAGCCGCGGGCCGGTTCGGGAAGCGCTGCGCCTGCTCGAGTCTGCGGGGCTTGTGCGCGTCATCCCCCGCAAGGGAGCGTTTGTGGCTGCGCTCGGTGATGCCGAGGTGCGGGATGTCATGGCCATGCGCGAGGTGCTGTTTGCGCTTCTCGCCGAGCGTTGTGCACGCAATCCGTCGCGCGAGGACTTTGCAAAGCTGGGGCTGGCGTTGGGCGAACTGGAGGCTTTGGCTCGGAATGCCGATTGTACGCCTCGGTTGTTCCAGATGGGAACCTACAAGTTTGTCAGCGTGATGTATCGCATGGCAGCGATGCCGCGCCTGTCGGAGGCGATCCGGGACCTGAGCATGGGGGCTGCCGAGGTCTATGGCCACCTGGCCATGGCGACGCGTGACATGCGCCAGACAGAGCTCGCGGGATACCAGCAGCTGAAGCGCGCCATCGAGAGCCGCGATCCTGCGGCCGCCTTTGACGCCGCACGCGAGATGCACCGCAAGGGTGTGCAGCGGGCGACGGAGCTCAACGACCTTCTGCCCCGGCCCATGCAGGGGGATGTCGTGCAGTTCAAGGGCAAGCGGCGACGGCGACGTACGACCTGAAACTGTTGACAATTGTTTTGCAATCTGCTTCCAAATGTGAATGGACGAGATGCGAAATGTCGGGCGCGGGCCGGGCAGGGATGCGCTTGAGCCCCTCGCCGGGGCGGCGCACGATTTCTACATCCACGGCTTTCCCGTCCTCGAGATGGCACGGGCTCGGCTGCGGACCATGGGGGCGTCATCCAACGCGTTCATCCATGTGCGGCGGCTTTCCGATGCGTCGTCCCGGCTTGTGACCACGCCCAACAACGACACGCTTTATTCATCGGCCTGGCTCGACATGTCGCTGGGACCCGTCGAGATCGAGCTTCCGGAGACAGGCGGGCGCTATGTGTCGCTTGCCGTGCTGGACCTCTACACGAACAACTTCATCGTCACGGGCTCTGCCGCCGGGGAGGCCCGGCAGCGGATCAGGATCCTGCCGCCAGGTTCGCTGGCCGGTGCGGGAGAAGTCGTGGCGCCGACATGGTGGGTGTGGGCGCAGGTGCGCACGCTCGTGGCGGGATCCGGTGACCTCGCGGGCGCGAGGGCCCTGCAGAACGGGATCGTGTTGCATGCACCGGCAGGCCGTGGTCCTGCTCCCGCCGCACAGGCGGATGGCGATGCCTATCGCGAGGTTCTTGCGATCGCTGCGTTGCTGCGGACTGAGGCGCCGCCATCGGTGCAGGCCCGCCCGCTGCTTGCGGCGATTGCCGACGCCGGGCTTACAGCGACGCGCCTTGAGGCTGGTGACGCCGCCATCCGCGAGGCCGTGGCGGTGGGCGTGGCGTCGGCGCGTGCTGCCATTGCGGCGCGGCTTGCCGATGACAATGCTGTCCATGGCTGGATCTATCAGGCGGCCAGCCTCGGGGATTTCGGTACCGATTATCTCTACAGGGCCTCAATCGCGCATTGGGGTCTTGGCGCGCTGCCCGTGCACGAAGCGATGTACATGCGGGGCGTGACACAGGGCGGGGCGCGCTCGTTCAACGGCGAGGCCGTCCACGTCCTCCGGTTTGGACCGGGGCAAACCCCGCCGGTTCGCGCATTCTGGTCGCTCAGCCTCTACGAGGTGGATGCCGATGGGCGCCTTTATTTCACGGCCAACACGCCGGGACGATACGCGATCGGTGACAGGACGCCCGACCTTGTGGCGATGGCAGATGGCGGGCTTGAGATCTGGATGTCGGTTTCCCCTCCGCCTGCCGGCCGGCGGACGAACTGGCTTCCTGCCCCTGCCGGGCCCTTTGCGCTTGTGTTGCGCGCCTATCTGCCCGAGCCGGCGCTCCGCGACGGACGCTACCGGCTGCCCCCCGTCATCGCCATAGATCCTTCCACGGGAGCCCCGATGCCATGAGCCCTGCCGTCTTTGATGCAACCCTTGATATCCTGTCTCGGGATCCTCTTGCGATCGCCGGGCCGTGGCGGCGGCCAGTCAACCTGCTTGTGGCGCAGACCTACGACTCGCACGCCTCGATCCATGACGACGCAACGGCGGGAAAGCTGGGCTTCAAGGGCGGTACCATCGAGGGGCCGACCCACTTCAGCCAGTTCGCTCCCCTGTTCCATCATTTCTGGGGTCAAGCGTGGTTCGAGAAGGGCGTTATCTCGGCGAACTATCGCAGCCCTGCCTATGAGGGCGAGGAAATCCAGGCGCGTGTCTCGCTGACAGGTCCGGTCACGGCAACGATCGAAGCGATAAAGCGTGACGGCACCGTCGTGCTGACAGGGACAGCCTGCGTCGGCGAGGCCAACGGCCAGACTGCGGTGTCCTCCAAGCGCGCCGCCGCAAGGCCGAATGCCGATGCGCGCATCCTGGCTGGTGTCAGGGTGGGCATGTGTTCACCGCGGCGCAGCGTCTCGCTGCCCTTCGCGCAGCGCATGGGTGACCTTTATCCCTTCTCGCTCGACGAGAAGCTGCGCGTGATCACGGAGCCATCACGCTGGTATCATCCGGGTACGGCGTCACCGTGGGGCAAGCCGGTCATGCCGGCCGAGATGATCAGCGTGCTCTGCCAGCACATCGCGGCCGAGGATCCGTTTCCCGTTGCCAATCCGGTCGTCGGGCTCTTTGCGGACCAGGAGGTTCGCGTGCTCAGCGGACCGCTGGTGCCGGACTGTGCCTATGACATCGTGCGTGAGGTGATAGCGCTCAGCGCTACGCCCAAGACCGAGAGCATGTGGATCAGGAGCAGGCTGTTCATGCCTGGTGGCACGGAGCCGGTCGCCGAAATGGACCTCAACCAGGCTTTCCTGAAGATGTCGTCTCCGCTTTACGGCGAGGCTGCGTCGCCGGGTCCGGGCTAGGGGATGATCCGTTCTCGGCGCGCGGGCGCCTCTGACCCCAGTCAGCGTCGGGCATCCAGCGGCGATAGAGCGTACCCAGTGACTCGCGCGCCCAGCGCAGGAAGTCCTCGTCGCGCGCCGGGTCTGCGTGTTCGATCCACCAGAGAACGGCATGCAGCATGAAGCCTGCGACCGCGTGACTGCTCAGGGAGCGCACGACGGGATCTGCGGCCATGCCCTCGCTGGCTTCCGCAAGAAGATCCTCGGTGAAACGCACGATGATCGAGTGAAGCGTGTCGTAATAGCGCCTGAGTTCAGGGTCTGCCTCGCAGTTGCGGACCAGCAGGCGCAATTCGTCGGGATTGGCACGCGCCAGCGCGATCACTTCACGAAGGTTCTGGCTCAGGCCGGGCCACGGGCGTTTGTGAAGCTCGGTCCACTGGTCGAGGATGCGGCCCAGCATCGTGTGCAGCAACTCGTCCTTGGACGGGAAATAGCGGTAGAGGACCGCCTTGGGGATGCCGAGGGCCTCGGCAAGGGAGTCCATCGTTGTGGTACGCGGGCCACGCTCGGCGAAAACCATGGCGGCGGCGCGCATGAGTTCGTCGGCCCGCTTGATGCGGCGTTCACCAGCTTCTTCGCGGCGCGGCCGCCCCCGCCGCAGGTGGGTGACGCGGGTCGTGGGCTTCTTGGGCGTGCGTGTCGTCAGGGTCACGCATTCAGTAGAACATGGAAGCCCTCGCGTTGACAGCGGTCATAATTGATGCTACAAAGGATCAATTAATGCTGAGGCATTTTTGGGGGGTACTATGTCCATTCGCCGCAAGGGGTTGCTTGCGTCTTCTAGTCTTGTTTCTGCGATCATGTTTGCATCGCTGCTGGCTGTGCATGACGCTCAAGCATCCGACGCAAAGGTGCCCGCGAAGTCCGCACCGAAACAATATGCGCAAGCGCAGACCGGCAGTTCCGGTGCGCAGGGTTCGTCTTCATCGGCGGGCCAGGCATCCACGGGTGAAGGCGTCGAGGAAATCGTGGTCACGGCCCGCAAGCGCCGCGAGCGCCTGTCCGACGTTCCCTCATCGATCACTTATTTCGACAATCGCACGCTCGAAGATGCCGATGTCGGGTCGGGCAAGGACCTTACCCGCTTGTCGCCAGGCCTGACGGTCATCGACAACGGCTCGGGCTTCAATGACGAGTTCCTGGTCCGCGGTGAAGGCGCGGCGCGGCAGAACAACGCCGAGACAGGTTCGGGCCTTTTCCGCAATGGTGTGTTCATCGCTGGTGGCAATGCCGGTGGCCGCAACTTTGTGCCGATCGACTTCTTCGACGTTGGATCCGTCGTCGTGCTCCGCGGTCCGCAGGGTTCGTTCTATGGCCGCAACGCGCTCGGTGGCGCGGTCGACATCGTCTCGCAGCGTCCGACGCCCGAGTTCGAGGCCTCGGCGAATGCGTCCTACGGGATCAATGACGCCTATCGGGGCGAGGCGATCCTGAACATGCCTGTCTACGATGATGTGCAGGTGCGCCTCGGTGCCTTCGCAACTGACCAGCGCGACGGCTTCTACAAGAGCTCGATCACCGGTGACGTCCTCGACAAGGAGGATTCCTGGGGTGCGCGCGGGCAGATCGCCTGGCAACCCTCGGCGGACATCGACGTAAACCTTCTGGTCGAGAAGACCAACGAGTTCGGGCCCAATGTGGTGGCCTTCGGCCAGGTGCTTGCAACGGACGATCCGCCGATCAACCCGACCGGCACGCCCTCGGGTTACTCCGTCGACCGCTTCCTGAAGGCCGTCGACACTCCAAGCTATTTCGATCGCACCACGTTCATGTCCGCGCTCGAGGTTGGCTGGAACGTCGGCGATGCCCGCCTGCAGTCCACGACGGCGTATCGCGTGCGAAATGCGACAACGCTCAGTGATGTCGACCTCTTCGGCAACAACAAGACCGCCCGCTCGGTTCCAACCGTGGCCACCGGTTCGGAAGAGTTCAAGCGCTGGACGCAGGACCTGCGGCTGGCATCGAATTCAAAGGGTCTTGTCGAGTGGGTTGCCGGCGTCGAGCTCAACAAGGTCGACTCGACCTTCAACACGCTCCGCTTCCCGGACGCCGTTCATGACAATGTGTTCGGCGGCAACAGCGATGTGCCGACCGTCCTGCCGCCGGAGTGCACGGTCGCGCCGACCTGTACCCTGACAGCGGTGCAGACCGCCGCCCGCAACTCCTATCGCGTCGAGAACTCCGGCGTGGATGACTGGTCATGGGCGCCCTACGCGGCGTTGACGCTCAACCTGTCGGATGAGGTTCGACTGAGTGGTGACGTTCGCTACAGCACCGACAACAAGGCCTTCCGCCTCGACAATGTGTTCCGCCTCGACAACCCGTCGACGCCGGCAAACGAGCAATTGCTGCGCGCCGTGACGGCGGACAACACCTTCACGAAGTGGACGCCAGGCGTCGCGCTGACATGGCGCTTTGCTCCCGGGCATACGGCTTATGCCCGCATCGGCACCGGCTATCGTGCCGGCGGCTACAACAACGACCTTGGCGAGCCCGGCGATGGCGTCAGCTCGATCGCGGTGCCCCTGGTGTATGACTCCGAGTTCGTGAAGGGCCATGAGGCTGGCGTGCGCGGCCTGATCGATGGCTGGCTTCGCTACGACCTGAACGCCTACTTCAATGAAAAGGAAAACACGCTGGTCAATTACTCCGTGTTCGTTGGCACGACGGCCACAAATACGGTTCGCAATGTCGGCGTGCTTGGCAGTGCGGGTGACTCGCGCCAGTCTGGCTTCGACGGGGCGCTGGCCTCGCAGATCGCCCTCCTGGGAGGCAAGCTCGTTACCCGCTTCAGCT
>DAISVV010000153.1:0-7931 GCA_036840015.1 Micropepsaceae bacterium | reverse complement strand
GAAGGGGGAAGAGACAAAAATCCCTGCCTCTTCCCCCTTGGGGGAAGTCCCTGCGGCGCGGAGCGGCGCAGGGGATGGGGGCCTTAGCGCCCTGTCACCGAAACTAGCGCCGCCAGACGGCGGCTGATGTGGGGTCTTCGCCCTGTGCGGCGAAGCGGCCGATTTCGTTGCGGCCGACGACCAGGTGATGCACCTCGTCCGGGCCGTCGGCGATGCGCAGGGTGCGCATGCCGGTGTACATGCGGGCGAGCGGGGTCCATTGCGAGACGCCGGCGGCGCCGTGCATCTGGATGGCCTGGTCGATGATCTCGCAGACGCGCTCGGGCACCATGGCCTTGACCATGTGCAGCCAGATGCGCGCTTCGCGGTTGCCGAGCGTGTCCATCGCCTTTGCCGCCTTGAGCACCATGAGGCGCATGGCCTCGATGTCGATGCGGGCGCGGGAGATGATCTCGATGTTGCCGCCGAGTGTTGCCAGCGTGCGGCCGAAGGCCTGGCGCGAGACGCCGCGCTGGATCATAAGGTCGAGCGCGCGTTCGGCCTGGCCGATGGAGCGCATGCAGTGATGGATGCGGCCGGGGCCGAGGCGCAGCTGCGAGATTTCGAAGCCGCGGCCTTCACCCAGCAGGATGTTTTCCTTCGGCACGCGCACATTGGTGAAGCGGATGTGCATGTGGCCGTGCGGGGCGTCGTCTTCACCGAAGACCAGCATGGGGCCCAGCACCTTCACGCCAGGCGTGTCCATGGGAACGAGGATCTGCGACTGCTGGCGGTGCGTGGGGGCGTCGGGGTTGGTCTGGACCATGGCGATCATGATCTTGCAGCGCGGGTCGCCGGCACCGGAGATGTAGAACTTCTCGCCGTTGATCACCCACTCGTTGCCCTCGGCAACCGCGCGCATGCCGATGTTGCGGGCGTCGGACGAGGCGCGGTCGGGTTCGGTCATGGCGAAGGCCGAGCGGATCTCGCCGGCCAGCAGCGGCTTCAGCCAGCGCTCCTTCTGCTCGGGCGTGCCGACGCGTTCCAGCACTTCCATGTTGCCGGTGTCGGGCGCCGAGCAGTTCATGCATTCGGAGGCGAGCGGGTTCTTGCCCAGCTCGAAGCCGATATAGGCATAATCGAGGTTCTTCAGGCCCTCGCCCGTACCGGCGTCGGGCAGGAAGAAGTTCCAGAGGCCGCGACGACGGGCTTCGGCCTTGGCGCCATCGAGGAGTTCGAGCTGCCCGGGGACATAGCTCCAGCGATCGGCGCGACCTTCGCCCAGTGCGTGGAACTTTTCCGACATGGGGTTCACGACGTCCTTCACGAAGGCGCGCACCTTCTCGAGGAGGGGCATGGCGCTTTCGGACATGCGCAGGTCGTTCAGTTCATCCATCGGGTTGAAGCCGAAGGTCATCGGTGTCTTGGGTCCTGAAGCCATGGTTATCTCCGTCATCTGCTGTGTCTAGGTTCCACCTGTATTTCAGTTTGCATGTTGCCTTGCAATCGGGGAATGATTCCCGGTGCGGGCGCTGCGGGTTCGCGGCTGCCACGAGGCCCCGATGGCCGGGAGCGACGCCATGACGATTCCCACCTATACGCGGCAGGAGCGCCAGGGGCGGCTGCCGCTCGGGATCAAGATTGCGCAGGGCATCGGCGCCATTCCGGACACGGTCAAGAACTGGGTCTTCCAGACATTTGTCCTGCTCTACTATAGCCAGATCATGGGGGTTGACGCGCTGCTCGTCTCGCTGGCGCTGAGCCTTTCGCTGATCATCGATGCGATCAGCGACCCGTGGATCGGATCGCTGTCGGACAACCTGCGTTCGCGCTGGGGGCGGCGGCATCCGCTGATGCTGGCGGGTGTCCTGCCGCTGGGGATCTGCTTCTATCTTGTCTTCACGCCGCCGGAGGGGCTTTCGCACCTGCAGCTCTTCTGGTGGCTGACCGTGTTCATGGTGCTCACGCGGGTGTCGCTTTCGGTCTATTTCGTTCCGTGGGCTGCGATCGCGGCGGAGCTTTCGGATGACTATCACGAGCGTACGTCGATCATGGCGTGGCGCTATGCCATCGGATGGTTCATCGGGCTCCTGTTCCCGTTCATCACGTTCGGCTTCGTGATGGTCAATACGCCTGCGCATCCGGCGGGGCAGCTCAATCCCGGAAACTATCCGACCATGGCGCTGATCGGTGCGCTGATCATGACGGCCGGCGCGCTTGCCACGACACTGCTGACCTGGAAGCAGATCCCGTTCCTGCGCCAGCATGCAAGTGCCGGTGTTGCGCCGACGCTGGGGCAGACGCTGGCCGAGTTCCGGCGCGGGCTGCGGAACGAGCAGTTCCGGCTGTTCTTCATGATTGTCCTTGTGTCGTCGGCGATCACCGGCACGACGGTGAACATGGGCATCTACATGGCGACGTTCTTCTGGGGCCTGACGTCGACCGAGTTGCGGTGGTGCGCACTGATTGGCGCGGGTGCGATCCTGGCGTTTCCGCTTGTCGCCCTTCTGCAGCGGCGGGTCGACAAGAAGCATATCCTGTTCATGAGTGCGTTCCTGAGCCTGTTTGCAGGCGTGATCGTGGTGGTGCTGCGTTTCCTCGGGCTGCTGCCGGAAAATGGCAGCGCACTGCTGCTGTGGATCCTGATCGTGGACGGGGCGCTCTTCGCGGCGATGGAGGTCATCCGCGGGGTGATCGGTGCTTCGCTGATCGCCGATATCCTTGACCAGCACGAGCTTGAGACCGGCTACAGGCAGGAGGCGATGCTCAATGCGGCGGTCGTCTTCTGCATCAAGGCGACGTCAGGGCTTGGCATCCTGTTCGGTGGCGTGATTCTGAGCGTGATCGGACTGCCCACGGGCGCTGACCCCGCAAGCGTGCCCTCGGATGTGGTCTGGCGTCTGGGGCTTATCGTCGGCATCTGCCTGCCGATGCTGCACGTGATCCCGATCCTGATGATCCGGCGCTACAAGATCACGCGTGCGGTGCATGCCGACATCCGGGCGCAACTCGATGCGCGCCGGAAGGGTGCGGCGGGCTGAGGCACTGACATCAGCCGGTGCGCTTCACGCGGGCAAGGGCCCAGCCGCAGGCGATGGCCAGGAAGGCTGTCGTCACGAGGCTCGCCTCTGGACCGAACTTGCCGCCGGTGATCCACCATGGCGTGGACGGGATGCTGGCGAGGTCGACGAAGAGGGCGCCGACCTTGAGGTTCTGTCCGCTGACCTCGAGGCCGAAGCCCGTCGATGTCAGCCAGTTCCACGAGGCATGCCATCCGCAGACGCCCCAGAGGTGACCCTGGTTGATCGCCCAGACCGCGAGGAACACGCCGACGAGCACGATGTTCAGCAGCGCGACGCCCAGTTCGGCCGAGGGTTCGATGTTGCCGGCGTGCAGGATGCTGAAGATAAGGGTGCTGAAGATGATGCCAATGGTCACTCCATAGCGCGAGGCCGCAATCTGCATCAGCCAACCGCGGATGAAGATTTCCTCTGTCGATCCCTGCAGGATGAACGCGAGCCCATAGGCGGCAAACGGGGCAAGGACTGCGGGGCTGGCGGCGAGGACTGCGCCGTTGGCTTCGATGCGATAGCCCCCGAGGAGGGCGATGGCCAGGACGACGATCGCAAGGCTCGCAAGACCGCCGAAGAGGCCGCCTACGAAGGGTACGACAGGATTGCCGCGCAGGCCGATGGCGTCGAGGCGACCGCGCTCAAAGAACCAGATCCAGAGGAACAGTGGCACAAGCGCCAGCGCAAAGCCGGCTCCGATGCCAAATGCTTCCCGGTATGGTGTCCCTGTCTTCGAATCGATGGCGGGGTCAAAGGTGAGGGGCGCGCCAAGACCCGACAGGTTCCACACGGCGACGGCAGCAAGGGATCCCAGCAGAAGGAATGCGATGAGAAGTATGACTGTCGCGAAGGTCCAGGTCCGGCGGTGGCTCTCGGTCCGCGATGCAAAGATGTCGGTACCTTGAAAGTTCATGAGAGTGTCCCCTGTTCAGTTGATGCTAGATGGCATCGCGGCTGAGCACGGACAAGCCGGCACTCAGCGTGCCGGCTGATCACTTTCCCGTGTGTGGGGCGTAAACCCTTTTCGTTTGGTCAGGAGACCCCGACCACGCCGCCGTCGCAGGCGATCGTCTGGCCCACGATGTACTGGCCTGCGCGCGATGACAGGAAGATGGCGAGGCCTGCGATGTCTTCCGGGGTGCCGACGCGGCCGGAGGGGTTGTTCTTGCCGATCACATCCCAGTCCACGTCATCGGTCTTGCCGCCGAAGCCAACGCCGGTCGAGAGCATCCATGTCGGGAAAGGGCCGGGCGCGATATTGTTGCAGAGGATGTGCTCCTTCGTCAGGTGGGCGGCAAGGAAGCGCGTGAGGTGGTGCACGGCGGCCTTGGAAGCGCCGTTGGAGAAGGTCGAGAACACGTCCGACTTCAGTCCATCGATCGAGCCGATATTGATGAGGCGCGCCGGGGTTTCGGCAGTTGCAGCCTCGCGCAGCAGCGGCAGCATCTTCTGGGTCGTGAAGAAGCCGCCCTTGACGTTCGTGTCCATGACCTTGTCCCAGCCTACCTCAGGGAAGTCGTCGAGGGGGGCGCCCCAGGCCACGCCTGCGTTGTTGATGAGGACGTCGAGCTTGCTTTCGCGGGCTGACAGGCGTTCGGCCAGTGACTTCACGCCATCGATCTGAGAGAGGTCCGCGGGCAGGGAAATGCATTCGCCCTTGTAGGCTTCCGAGAGCTTGCGTGCCGTCTCGTCACAGGCTGCGGCCTTGCGGGCCGAGATGTAGACCTTGGCACCGCCGGCGAGGAAGCCTGCAGCGATCATCTCGCCGATGCCGCGTGAGCCGCCGGTGACAAGCGCGACCTTGCCGCGAACGGAAAAGATGTCGTTGAACTTCGGATACATGTCAGGGGGTTCCTTCCGGCGTTGCATGATGAAGATGCCGGGGATCATGCCCCCAAGCAGCCGGGGGGATCAACCGGTTCGCATGGCCGCGCAGTCAGTTTGCGCCAGGGAACGCAGACGGGGGCTGGAAGGCAAGCGCGATGCCGAGGAGGACGAGAGCAAGGCCGCCCAGAAGGCTGAGGGTGTGATAGGCCGTGTCCAGCCACCCATCCATGGAGCCTGCAACCTTCAGGGCCGTTGCGCGGGCGCCTGAGGCCAGCGCGGCCAGGACGGCCACGGTGATGCCGGTCCCCAGCGACATCGCAGCCGTGCCAAGAACGCCCAGCATGAAGACGCCCTGTGCGAGTGCGAAAAGCAGGACAAAGATGGCTCCCATGCAGGGCCTCGCGCCGATCGCGGCAACGATGGCGAGCCCCTCGCGCCAGCCCTTGGCCTGGTCCGGCGTCACGACGGCGTGTGCATGGGTGTGGTGATGGCCATCGTGCTGGCAGGCATGGTGATGATGATGGTGTGGCCCGTGCTGATGTGCGTGATCGCGCTTGTCGGCTTCGCTGCATGCCTGCGGTGCGTGGGCGTGGTCGTGTTGATGGTGGTGGTGGTGATGCGCAGGAGCGGCCTTTGCCGGTTGCGTTGTGACGGACGACGCAGCCACGAGGACCGGTGAGCCCGTGGGCGCCTGCTGTCTCCTGTGCAGCAGGATCTGGACCGTTCTTGCGATGAGCCAAGCTCCGATCGCCACGATGAGCCAGGCGCTGGCCGTCTCGAGCCAGGTTGCAACGCCTGCCACGTCGCGGCTGATGAAACCAAGAAGGGCGGCGAGGATCGAGACCAGCAGGATCGCGGTCAGGCCCTGCGCTGCAGCCGAGAGCAGCGACAGGCCGCTGCCTCGCCGCACGGCGCTTTCGTTGCCCACAAGATAGGCGGAAATGATGGCCTTGCCGTGTCCGGGGCCTGCCGCGTGCACGACGCCATAGAAGAACGACAATCCGATGAGCCAGGCTCCGGCTGCGATGGAGCCTTCATCCTTGACCGCGCGAATGGCCTTGGCGAGACCGCGCCAGAGGTCACTTTGGGTCTGCTGCAGCCACGCAAGCAAGCCCGACCACCAGGATGCATCGCCTGCCGGCGCGCTTGCATGCGCCACGGCCGGCATCATCGCGAACACGGCGAGGAGCGCGAACAGCAGCCATGCGGGAACCATCCTCAGCCCTTGCATGAGACCTCCACCACGGCGGCATTGGTGCTGTTGAGGACGTCATCGGCCGGGGCGGTCATCCGGATGCTGGTCGACAGGTTGTAGCCGCCCGGCCTCGTGGAATCGACGCGTGCGAGCGCGTGCGTGCAGTGCTTCGGCGCCCCGACCATGGAGACGGGTGTCGCTGCTGCCGGGCTGATGTCGACGTAGTAGGAGGGATCTATGCTTGTGAAGCGGATCTTGGTGCGTGCCGGATCCACGGGCTTGGTGAGCGGCAGGCGGAAGGCGAAGGTCAGTTGCCCGTCCTTGACGATGGCGCGGGCGTTTGCCGGTGTCGGGTTGTCGATCAGCCGGCCGTCGATCTCGATGAAGGTGAAGTGACGGAACTCCTTCAGGTTCTTCGCAAAGCTGTTTGCGAGGGTCTGGAGTTCCGCCGGGTCGAACTTGCCGTTCCCGTTGGTGTCGAGGCCGTCGGTGGTGAACTGGGAGTAGAATTCGTCAAAGGTCCAGGAGATGCCGATCGCGTCGACGTGGCCGGCCGCGTTGAAACTGACCGCGGAGCGCATGTCGATGAAGACGTGCGGGTGGGCGTGCGCCACGGGGGCGGCGGCCAGTGCGGCCAGAAGTCCGAGAGCCATGGGGATTTTGCGCATGGTCTTTCTTAGCCCATTGCGCCTCGGCAGGGAAGGTCGGGGGCGGCGGTGATTTCCCCTGTGCGGTCATGGAAAAATGGCGCCGTGTGCGGCCTAGCGCATGTGTTCCCAGAAGTCGCGTTCGTCCTCGAGCCGGGTGCTCTCGTCGGCGCGGAAGTCGCCCCTGGAAATCACGCCGAGCAATCGTCCATGCTCGACCACGGGAATGTGACGGAAGCCGCCGTCCCACATGGTGCGCAGGGCGTCGAGGGCGTTCTTGTTGGGCGTGAGCGTGGTCGGCTTCGGGGTCATCACCTCTGACAGGCGGGTGTGTTCGGGGATGCGGCCGGCGGCCACCACGCGGCATACCGCGTCGCGTCCCGTGAAGATCCCGACAAGCGTGCCGTGTTCGTCGGTGATCAGGATCGAGCCCACGCGTGCGTCGCGCATGCGTTCACAGGCCGACTGCGCCGTCTCCGATGGCCGCATCGTGACCGGCCGCTGATGGAACACCATGTCTGACAGCTTGCGCATGTGACACCTCTCCCTCTGCTGTCGCCCGGCACGGGTCGTGATGGTGCCGCCTGCCGGGACCTGCGGTTCCATCCTGCTTCTTTTCGGGCGCCGGTCCTTGATCAGGATCAATGGCCTTCATGGCGGGCTTGCCTAGGCTTTCTCCCATCCACGGAGTGTTGACGATGAAGAGACTTGCAGTTGCTGCCTGTGCCCTGCTGATCAGCGGTTCGGTGCTGGCCGCCGAACCCGAGGCGATGGGGCATGACATGATGGACGGGGAGATGATGGGTGCCCATCGTGGTCCCGGAGACGTCTGCCACATTGTTGGCTCGGGGCATCACATGGCCGGGACGCTGGCCTTCCTCAGGGCAGAGCTCAAGATCACCCCGGCGCAGTCGGCGGCCTTCGAGCGCTTCGGTGAAGCCTTTGGCGCCATGCGTCCGTCGGGTGGTGGGCACAAGATGCACGGCAAGCCTGGCGCGGGCGGGTCAATGGGCATGCCGGCGCATCCTTCTCTCTCCGAGCGCATGGACCTGCACGAGCGCATGATGGAAGAGCGCGTTGCCTCGATGAAGACGATGCACGGCGTGATCCGCGAGCTCTATGGCAAGCTTGGCGACGCGCAGAAACGCATGGCAGACGAACTGCTCCCGACCTTCATGATGTGCCGCATGAGGGGCTAGGGGCGATCCTGCT
>DAISVV010000152.1:0-8017 GCA_036840015.1 Micropepsaceae bacterium | reverse complement strand
TCGCGGCGTGCAGGAACTTCTGCAATACGCGCGCGATGCGCGGCTGATCATCCAGACCTTTGGCCCGGCACAGCCGACAGCACGTGAATGCCGGGAACTCGGTCTTGATGATGGGAAGTGGACCCGCGTGGTCGGCGTACGCGGGCAAGTCTCAGCGCCGATTTCCCTGAGCACCGTATTCATCCGCGCCAGCATCTGTCCGTCTCGCGCAGAGATGGAAGTTTGGCCGGGTGCCATCAACGAGCTGATTGAAAAGCAGTCGGGCGTGCGTGTCGATCGTATCGAACAAAGCATCATGGCAGCCAATCTCGGCGCCACCGACGCTCGCAGACTGCGCGTGGCACCCGGCACGGCTGCCCTGCGGACGACCCGTCAATATGTGGGAGCAGGCGGTGTCTTCCAGGCGAGCGTCTCGCTGCATCCAGCCGGCCGCTTCTCCTACACGATGACCTTGGAACGCGCGCGCCGCCGCTAGATGGCGCCGCGCGACTTCAGCCCCTCGACCTGCGCCGCAGAAAGACCCGCTGCAGCTGCGATCTCCGAGGAATGCTCACCATAGCCTGGCGTCGCAAGGCGCGGCTCTGGCGGCTCCTCACGAAAACGGATCGGAGGTCCGAGATGCCGGTTGCCCGCAGCATCGCGCAACACGAGCCCACGCTCGACCGTCAGCGGGTCATCGAACGTATCCTTGAGCGACCGGATCGGCGCCCAGCACACGGCGACATCCTTCAGGAACAATTCCCACTCGGCCAGTGTCCTGCCCAGGAATGCCTCGCGAAAGAACGCTTTCAGCGGATCCTGCGCCGGGCCAGGTTCATGCCGGGCATACTCCAGAAGATCCGGCCGCCCCATCGCCTCGAGGATGTTCTTGGCGAAATGCAACTCCGAGCCGCCAAGCACCAGGAACTTACCGTCTTTCGTTTCATAGACACGGTTCATCGCCGCGCCGCCAAACGAGCGCATCGTTTTCGGCACCGGATGCCTGTCCTCGGCAAAGACCGGACCCGTCACATTGGCCGTCCACGTCACCAACGCGTCATACATCGCCATGTCGATGTAATCCCCCCGGCCTGTCTGGTGACGCCGGTAAAGCGCCATCATGATGGCCGAGAACGCCATCAGCGACGCCGCCATGTCGGAAGCAGGAATGCAGGGGTTTGTCGGCTTGTCGTCTTCAAGTCCGCGATTGAGATCGAGCACGCCGGACATCGCCTCGATCGTCAGCGCGTGGCCCGGCTTCAGCGCATTCGGCCCCTCCTGCCCGAAGGACGAGATCGAGCAATAGACCAGCCGCGGATTGCGCGCCGACAGCGTCGCATAATCGACACCGAGCCGCTGCACGACGCCCGGCCGGAACGATTCCACGATCACATCAGCTTCGTCGGCAAGCCGCAGGAAGAGTTCCCGCGCCTCCGGATCCTTCAGGTTGATCTTCAGGCTGCGCTTGCCGCGCGCAATGTTACGGAACCAGACCGATACGCCGTCAGCAGTACGATAGCCGATCGCCCGCGTCGGCTCACCCACGCCATTCGCCGGCTCTACCATGATGACGTCTGCGCCATGATCAGCCATCATCATCGTCATATGCGGGCCCGGCAGGAACGCCGACAGGTCAAGAACCTTGAGCCCCTCAAGCTTCATGGCTTCTTCCCCAGGAGTTCGCCCGTATGCTCGCCGAGCTTTGGCGCACGATGTCCGGGCATCCGCTCGCCATTGATGCGGATCGGGCACGCCAGCATCCGAAGGCCCTGCGGCCTGTCGGGATGGTCGACAGTATCCACCATGCCGATCTCGTGGATGAATGGATTATCCAGCGCCTCGGCCACATCGTAAACCGGCGCGACGGGTACACTGCCCGAAAGCAAAGCAACCCACTCCGATGTGGTTCGGGTGCGCGTGACTGCATCGATGACCTCGGTCAGCGCGCCGATGTTCTGCCGCCGCACGCCCGGGTTCGGGAAACGCGGATCGGCGATCAGGTCCTCGCGGCCCGCGAGCCGGCAGAAGTCCTCCCAGAACTTCTGGTTCTGCGCCATCAGCATGACCCAGCCGTCCTTCGTCGGGAAGAGCTGCGAGGGTGAACTTGCCGGATGCGCCCCACGGGGCAGGCGCGAGGCCTTCTCCTTCTCGTTCAGATACCAAACGCCGGGATAGCTGAGCTGGTGCAGCGCCGTATCGAAAAGAGCCGCATCCACATCGCATCCCTGCCCCGTGCCGCGCGCATTCATCACCGCCGACAGGAGGCCCACCGCCATGATCGAACCCGTCATGAAATCGATGATTGACAGGCCAAAACGCACCGGCGGCCCCTCGGGCTCGCCCGTCATGTAGAGGAACCCGGCCTCGGCCTGCATGAGATAGTCAAAGCCCGGCCACGCCTCACGCTTGTTGCCGCGCCCATAGGCCGACAGATGCGCACACACGACCCTGGGATTCACCTTGCCAAGCACTTCATAGGTGAGCCCGAGCTTCGCCGGCTGGTCACCGCGCAGGTTGTTCACGACCGCATCGGCCGTGCGGACCAGGGCGTGGAAATCAGCCTTGCCCTGTGGCGTCTTCAGGTCGAGCGCCACCGACTTCTTGGCCCGCGAGAACGTCTGGAAATACTGGCTGTCGTCGGCCCCTAGGTAATAGGGACCGGTTGCCCGGCTGACATCACCGCCCGAAGGGTTTTCAACCTTGATGACCTCGGCACCCAACTCGGCCAGCAGCATCGTCCCATAGGGACCTGCCCCATACTGTTCAAGCGTGAGGACACGCAAGCCCTTGAGCGGTTGCATCAGATCTTGTTCCTCGCAATCAGTTGCTTGGCGATAATGATGCGCTGCATCTCGTTTGTACCCTCGCCGATGCAAAGCAGCGGCGCATCGCGATAAAGCCGCTCGATCGGATATTCCTTCGAATAGCCGTTGCCGCCATGGATGCGCATCGCGTCGAAGGCAACCTCAACCGCCGTTTCGGTCGCAAAGTACTTTGCCATGCCAGCTTCCATGTCCACCCGCGCACCCGTGTCATAGGCCCGGGCCGAATCCTCGACGAGCAATTCGGCCGCCCGCGTCTTGGCCGCCATCGCCCCGAGCTTGAGCTGGATCGCCTGGTGCTCGCAGATGGGCTTGCCCATCGTCGAGCGCTGCTGCGAATACTTCACGCTTTCCCGAAGCGCACGCCGCGCGATACCGGCCGCACGCGCCGCCACATTGATGCGCCCGATCTCAAGCCCGCCGGTGGCCATGACAAAGCCCTTGCCCTCTTCACCACCCACAAGCGAAAGCTCCGCGTCACATTCATAGCCGTCAAAGACGATCTCGCCCGTGTCGATGCCCTTGTAGCCAAGCTTCGGCAGCTTGCGGCCCGTCTTGACGCCCGCCAGTGGCTTGCCGGTCTCGGGGTCAACCTTGGGCGTGATCAGCATCGTCATGCCCTTGTGGCGCGGCTGCGCCTCCGGGTCGGTCTTCACCAGGAGCGCCAGGCAGTTCCCCTCGATCGAATTCGAGATCCACGTTTTCGCCGCATGCACGACATATCTGCCATTGCCCTGCCGCTTGGCGCGTCCGCGGATCGCCTGAAGATCGGTCCCTGCATCGGGCTCCGTGAGGCCAATGCCCCCGCGCAGTTCGCCGGTGGCGAACTTGGGCAGCCAGTATTCCTTCTGGCGGGTAGTCCCGAACTTCTGCACGATCAGCGCCATCATGAGATGCGAGTTGAAGATGCCGGTGAGTGACATCCACTCCTCGGAAATCCGCATGACGATGCGCGCATAGGTCGTGGCGCTGAGGCCAAGCCCGCCATACTCCGGCTCGATGAGCGCACCGAACAGGCCCAGCTCCTTCATGTCCTCGACCAGCGGCAGCGGGTACTCGTCCGCATGCTCGTATTTGGCGGCAACGGGCACGACCTTCTTTTGCAACCACTTCTCGATGGCATCCATCATGACGGCATCATCGTTGTCGCGGGCGGGCGCGGGCATGGCGTTACTCCGGTGTCAGTAGGTTGAAATCTTGTCCTCGCCCGCGTGGCCACGCGCCGGGATCAGCATGTTGCGCTTGAACGAGCAGACGATCTCGCCCCGCTGGTTCTTGCCGATGGTGCGGATCGTGACGATACCCTGCCCCGGCCGCGAGGCACTTTCGCGCTTGGCAAGCACCTCGCTCTCGCCATAGATGGTGTCACCGGCAAACACGGGCGCCGTAAACTTGACCTCGTCCATGCCCAGGTTCGCGATCGCCTTCTGGCTGCAGTCCGTGACGGACATGCCGATGAGCAGCGCAAGCGTATAGGGGCTGACGACCAGGTTCTGCTTGAACTCCGAAGCCTTCGCAAATTCAGCGTCGAAATGCATCGGATGCGTGTTCAGCGTCAGCAGCGTGAACATGTGGTTGTCCGATTCAAGGATCGTCTTGCCGGGGCGGTGCTCATAGACATCACCGACATGGAAATCTTCGAAGTAGCGCCCGAACGTCTCGCGATAGCGCTGCGGCCCCACTTCCTTCCAGTTCTGTACCATCAGGTCTCTCCTGCTGCCGCCAGGATGCGCCTGGCGCTGCGAATGATCGGCAATTCCACCATGCGCCCGTCCAGTTGCACGGCAGCCCCCTTGGCATCGGCAAAGGCCTGCATCACGCGGCGCGCCTGCGCGATCTCGGCCGCCGTCGGCGCAAAGGCGCGATTGACCTCGGCGACCTGCTTGGGATGGATGCACGCCCGTCCGGTGAAACCCAGCGCCCGCGCACGCCGCGTGCTGTCGTGAAGCCCGGGATCCTCGATGTCGATCGACGGAACGTCGAGCAATTCAACACCCGCCGCAGCGCAAGCGACAGCAAGTCGGCTGCGCGCGAACAGCATCGCCTCCCAGCTTGTCTCCGCGCCAAGATCCGCCGACAGGTCGACCGCCCCGAACAGGACACCTTCCACATGCGGCGCCGCACAGATGGACGGCGCAGCCTCAAGCCCCACCGCGCTCTCGACGATCGGCCACAGGCAGGCCGAACTCAAGCCCAGCGCACCGCTCGCCACAGCAAGTTCGGTCGCCGACGCCACCTTGGGCACCATCACGAGCGCTGGCGGCTCTTTCAGGTCCGCCAGGACGGCCAGGTCGCGCACACCCTCCGCCGACAGGGGACTGTTGATCCGCACACCCACGCGCGGACCACCAGGACGCGACACGAAGGCGCCAAGCCATGCGCTGACCGCGCGCCGCGCTTCGGGCTTGGCCGCGAGAGGGACGGAATCCTCGAGATCGATGCACACGGCATGCGCGCCAGCCGCCAGGGCTTTCTCGAAGCGTTCGGGTCGTGCGCCAGGCACGAAGAGCAGGGAATGAAGGGTCATGATCCGGACAAGTTTGTCCGGACAAATTAGGCCCTGTCGCCCCGACCCGTCAATCCCGCTGCGGCACCCTGCCTATTTCATGCTGGGAAGCGCCGAGATGGCCTTGTTCAGTTCCACCACATGGCCATCCGGATCGGTCAGCATCGAGACCATGACCTTGATCTCGGTCCCGTTCGGCCCCGGATAGGCGCGCAGCGTGGGCTCGCTGATGATCCTGATGCCGGGCGCATTGCGGACCTTTTCGAACCGGGCTTCGAGGTCCGTGGCATTGAACAGCACGACGATTTCGTTAGGCGCGAAGTCAGGCTTCGCCGGCGGTGGCGGCGGCTTCGGACCGTCGAGGAACTGCCACAGGCCGAGAAGCCCGACAAACCCGTCATTGGCCTTGAGCAACACAAGGCGCGACCGGTTCACACCGTCACTTCCCTTGCGCTGCAGCCGCGGCGAGGTGAGTTCCTGGTCGTAATAGACCGTCATGCCGAGGGCATCGCGATAGAGCGCGAGCGACTTGTCGATGTCCCGGACGATCAGGGTAGTCCGACGGAAGTCCAGCGGCTGGCGCGCTTCGTCCTTGGGCGGCTCGACCTTCGGCGGTTCCACCGGGGCGCATGCAGCCACCAACAGCAGCACCAGCGCAGTCGTCACAAATCGGATCATGTCTCTCTCCTGTCTCTTCAGGCTGGCGGGAACGCCGCCGCGTAGGCAGAAGCAATTGCGCCGCGCGAAGCGACCCAGATGTCACGGCGCTGCGCGACATGCGCGAGGATCTCCTCGAACGCACCGAAGCGTCCCGGCCGTCCGACGATACGCAGATGCAGGCCCAGGCTCATCATTGACGCACGGCCGCCTCGCGCCTCGGTCAGCAACTGGTCAAACGTATTGATCGCATAGCGCGACCAATCCCACGGTTGCAGCGACGGGGCGACCCACATCTTCATGTCATTGGTATCGATGGCATAGGGCACGATCACCATCGGCTTGCGCCCGTGCGATGTCTCGACGCTTTCCCAGAAGGGAAAATCCGCCGAGTAGTCATCCATGTGATAGGTGAAGCCTTCCTCCGCGAGGATGCGTCGCGTCGCTTCCGTATGCAGGTAGCGTGACAGCCATCCCTTTGGCGCAATACCCGTCGTGCGCAAGATCGAGTCACGCGCGCCCGTGATGAAAGCCCGCTCCTTCTCCTCGTCCATCCAGAACTGATGGCTCCAGCGCAGGCCATGCGCTGCCACCTCCCAGCGCCGCCGCACGATGTCCTGTGCGATGCCGGGTGCCCGCTCCAGAGCCAGCGCCGCCGCCGTCACCGTGCAGTCGAACCCATGGCGGTCCAGCGCGCCGACGATGCGCCGCCAGCCTTCCTTGATCCCGTACTGGTAATTGCTCTCGTTGCCATGCACGCGCATGGGCCGCGAGGGAACGGCACCCAGTTCATCGACCGGTTCTGGCCCCTTGTCACCGTCGCGGACATTCTGCTCGGCACCTTCCTCGACATTGACGACGATGGAAAGCGCCAGCTTGGCGCCATTGGGCCAGGTAAATCCGTTGCGATCGGTCATGGGCCTAGTGCGGCTCCTCGCCACCGGAAACATTCATGCTCTCAGCCGTGATGTAGTCGGCATCAGCCGAACAGAGGAAAGCAACCGCCTTGGCCGTATCCTCGGCAAGGCCCGGCCGCTTCAGCGGAATTCGCTCGGCCATCGCCTTGAGATAGGCCTCCACCGATGCCGCGCCAACGACCTTCGAGAAATACTCATTCTGCCAGGCACCAAGCCCCGTGGTCACATGGTTCGGACAAACATTGTTCACGGTAATCTTGTGCGGACCAAGTTCGATGGCCGCCGACCGCGTCAGTCCCACAAGCCCGTGCTTCGACGCCGTGTAGGCCTGCGCATGCGGAAAACCAGACTTCGCCGCCTGCGAGGCAATGTTGACGATCCGGCCGCCGCGCCCCTGCGGGATCATGACCTCAGCCGCCGCCTTGATGCCAAAGAAGCAGCCCGTCAGGTTGACATCGATCACGGCCCGCCAGTCATCCGGCGTCACATCCATCAGCGGCTTCATGATATAGCCGATACCGGCATTGTTGACCCAGATGTCCAGCGACCCGTGCGCCTGCGCAGCATGGCGCGCCAGAGCCTGCACCTGCGCGTGATCACGCACGTCGCAGGCAAAGGTCGACACGCCGACACCCAGCGCCCGCATTTCGGCGGCGATTGATTCCATCTCCGCCGTCGACCCGATCATCGAGCCTGGCGTGGACGCATCCTTAGGCGCGCCGATGTCAGAGATGACGACATTCGCACCCTCCGCGGCGAGCCGGCGGACGATGGCCTCGCCCAGCCCTTTGCGACGGCCCGATCCCGTGACGACGGCCGTCTTGCCCTCGAACCGCTTCATGGCGCGCCTAGCCCAGCTTTGAGGTCAGGATAAAGGCGACATCCGACGCCATGGCCTGGAACTCGCTGGCGACGCGCTGCATGGTCTGTGTGGCGACATCTGCCCCGAATTGATCCATGTCGGCGACATCGATGATCTCGACATAGGCATAGGGCGGACGGGCCTCGCTTCCCAGCAGGCCGACCGACTTGAACACCTCAAACTTGTCGATTGATTTGAGCCCGTTCACCGTCGGGATATCCACCCGCTTGGCCCAGGCTTCATAGTCCGCAACGGAAACGCCGGGTTTGAGGTT
>DAISVV010000151.1:0-8080 GCA_036840015.1 Micropepsaceae bacterium | reverse complement strand
GCAGGCTTAAAAGGCATGGTGTCGCACCGCACGATAAGTACCGCCCTCCATTGCAATCCCTTCGCCGAGTGAATCGTCGTAATGAACACACCATCCTCATCTCTAAAGTTTGCGGTGTCTTCCTGCCGTCGCCAGTTCACCGGAACGGAAACGGACAAGGCCTTCGCAAATCGTCCCACCCAACCCTGCGTGTTTGCTCGATACAAGATAGCAATGTCCCGAGGGGCCAGTCCTGAGTTTACCCAGGCAACGATCTTACCAACCGCCAACGCGATCTCGTCAGTCTCGTTGAGCGCAGCTAGTAGTGCCGGTTTTGGCCCTGAACGCATGGCAACGGACGGGTTTGGAGCAATCGCCTGCAGGCTCGTCTCTGGATCAGAGCTAGTTGCCGGCGGCGCAACAAAGTTGGCGGCGAGCTTAAGTATCTAGCGGGTTGTTCGATAGTTCTTGACCAAATCGAATCGAGTGTTGATGGTGCGTCCAACTGCGTTGATGCCAGCTTCACGCCACGAAAAACGCCGCCGCCGATAGAGGGATTGTACACCGTCACCCACAATCAGAAGATCACCATCGTCTGGCTCCTTGAGTGCCAGCTTTGCACACGCAAACCAACTCTTGCCGAAGTCCTGTGCTTCATCCACGAACACGGCGTCAAAGACACTCGCATCGCCATGCCCTGCGCTAAGGTGAGCAAGGAGACGCGCGCCATAAGCCTCCTCGTCTTCTCCCTTTCGGTAGCTGATACCGTTGCGACCACTGCCCCATGCATGAAAGTTCATGCAGGTCACGTTGGTCACGTCAGCAAAGACCTTCTGGAAATATTCTGCCAGTGCCCGGTTGAAACAGAGAACAAGCACCTTCCGGTCTCGGTTCTCTGCAACAAGTCGAGCACGGGCCAAAAGGATAACAGTTTTCCCGGACCCAGCGACACCATAAACAACACGATGCCCTTCACCGAGTGAGCGGGCATTTCGTTCCTGTCGGATGTCCAGTACTTTCAGGTCAGGCTGCTCCGAATCTTGCGCCCTCGACGGTCCTGAAATTCGGATTTCAGGATGAATAATGGCGCGCAAACGATTGATCTGCCGATCGGAAAGGCGGTCAAATCGCCACCAGGGATCAAAGCTGGATTGCAGGCGGGCAAGGATCGCTGCCGCATCGAGTTCCGAAATGGCGTCAAGCTCGTCCCGCGTGATAACCTTTGCAGACGGAAAGAATTCTGAGAGGCTCAGATCGGATAACTGCTCTCGTGTACAGTTGTTCAGGATGGCGACATGCCCGAACGGAAAAATAAACCGTCCTGCGTGTTGGCCGGCACCATGAACAAGTGCAGCTGTTGCGTCCAGACGGCGTGCATTGTCCATAAGCCCGAGCATGTAGTCTCTCGCTTGCCGTATTGGGTGCTTGCAGACTTCAGGGCGCCCACGCACATCGATGGTCACATCCGCTTTGTTGGCAGCGGTAATGTGACCGGGATACCAGCCCTTCACTTCAATTACGAGGAGCCCGACGGTCGGCAGAATGACAACAAAGTCCGGATATCGCTCCCCAACCACAGGCTCATAATAAACAATTACTTCATCGGGAAGCTTCTGAAGAATCGAAAAGACTCTCTTTTCGCCGGCGCTGGCTGAACTGGGAAGTCGGTCGGGTATCATCTCGGCCATGGACAGCAGATTAGCGCAGGTTCCACGCAGGTTCCACGGGGCGGCTAGCGGCCCTCCATGCGCGGCAGTTCATTGTCGGCAGCAGACCTTGTCTTTGATGGCTTCAGACAAGCACTTTGGAAGATAAACCGGCGAATTCGAAAGTTAACCTCGCATGCATCCGGGAGCGCTGTATGGTAATCGAGCGCAACAGCATTGCTTTCCAAAATCTGCCAAAAGCATGGTTTATATCCCGCCGTCCCTGTGCTCTATTCGCATGCAACCCCATTTGCCCAATGCTGCAAGTGAGCAACAACAAAGTCGGCATTCCAGTGTATTGAACAACATGATCACCCGCTTCTCCGTTGCGCCGATGATGGACTGGACGGACCGGCATTGCCGGTCCTTCCATCGCATCCTCTCGCGCCGGGCCAGGCTCTATACCGAGATGGTCACGACGGGTGCGCTCATCCACGGGCCGCGCGCGCGGCTGCTGGCCTATCACCCGGACGAGCACCCCGTTGCGCTGCAGCTTGGCGGCAGCGAGCCCGAAGACCTTGCGCTCTGCGCGCGCATGGCCGAAGACGCGGGCTATGACGAGGTGAACCTCAACATCGGTTGCCCGTCCGAACGTGTCCAGAAGGGCGCCTTCGGTGCCTGCCTGATGCGCGAACCCGACCTGGTCGCCAGCTGCGTCGCGGCGATGCAGGCGGCCGTGAAGATCCCGGTGACCGTGAAGTGTCGCATCGGCGTCGACGACCAGGACGCCAGCCAGAGCCTCTTCGGCTTCGTCGAGACCGTGTCCTCAGCCGGTTGCCGCCACTTCGTCGTGCACGCCCGCAAGGCGTGGCTGAAAGGCCTGTCGCCGAAGGAGAATCGTGACATTCCGCCGCTCGACTATCCGCTGGTCCACGAGGTGAAGCGCCGCTGGCCCCACCTGCACATCGGCATCAATGGCGGCATCACCACGCTTGAGGCCTGCAACGAACAGCTCGGCCATGTCGACAGCGTGATGGTCGGACGCGCCGCCTACCAGACCCCGGCGCTGCTGCTCGACGTCGACCGGACGATCTTCGCCAGCACCGATGCCGCGCTCGCGCGCGACGAGGCCCTGGAACGCTTCATGCCCTACATGGACGCCGAGCTTTCGCGAGGCACGCCCCTGCACGCCATGACGCGCCACGTGCTGGGCCTCTACAACGGATTGCCGGGCGCACGCATCTTCCGCCGCCACCTGAGCGAGAATGCCGTGAAGCCCGGCGCAGGCCTCGCAGTCGTGCGCGAGGCCATTGATCTCGTGCGCAGGGCCGCCCTCGCTCAGGCTGCAGCCTAGGCATGGAGGCGCTTGCGTCGCTCCCCGTCACAGAGTTGGTCCTGCTGGCGCTCGGGGTTGCCGTCGCCGGACTGCTTGCCGGCTTGATCGCCGGACTGCTGGGCGTGGGCGGAGGGATCGTCCTCGTCCCCGTGCTTTTCCAGGCATTCAGCCTGATCGGCGTGCCCGGGCATCTCTGCATGCCACTGGCCGTGGGAACCTCGCTGGCAACGATCATCCCGACATCGATCCGCTCGACCCTGAGCCATCACCGCCACGGGGCCGTGGACTGGCCCATCCTCAGGGCCTGGGCCCTTCCGACAATCATCGGCGTCCTTGCCGGATCGCTCGCCGTGGGTTTCATCGGTGGTGACGGCCTGAAGCTTGTCTTTGCGCTGGGTGCGGGAAGCCTTGGCCTCTTCATGCTGCTTGGACCTGCCGACTGGCGCGCGGGCGAGCGTGTGCCTCTGGGCTGGGGCGCCTGGCCCCTGGGCGGCGTGAACGGGTTTCTCTCGGTGCTGATGGGAATCGGCGGGGGAACTTTTGGCGTGACGATCATGACGATCTGCGGCGCCGCCATGCATCGCGCCGTTGCAACAGCCGCGGGCTTTGGTGCCATCATCGCTGTCCCCGGAACCATCGGCATGATCTTGAATGGATGGGGCGTTCCCGGCCTGCCGCCATTATCACTCGGATATCTGAGCCTGCCGGGGTTGCTCCTGGTCGTTCCGGCCACGCTGCTGACGACACCCATCGGCGTCGCGCTGGCCCACAGGCTCGACAAGGCTTCGCTTCGCCGCGCCTTCGGACTGTTCCTGTGCCTGACAGCAACGCGCATGGCCTGGGCCTGGATGGCCTGACGCGGCGATTTTGTCGAGGGACTGCTGCCGTGTTAGCGTTCCCGGAACGAAGGGATGGAAAGATGCGCTGGCTCCTCGGAATTCTTCTGGTCTTGGTGGCCCTTGCAACGGCCGGTCTCGTGCTTGGACCGGGCATCCTCGAGAGTAGCCTTAACCGCGTCGAGCAGGCGTCTCCACCGGCGGCAGGCGACAATGCCCGGGCCCTTCACGCCACCCTCGACATGGTTGACCTTCACGCGGACACGCTGCTCTGGGGGCGTGATGTGCTCGAGCGTGGTACGCGCGGCCACGTCGATGTGCCGCGCCTCGTGGAAGGCCGCTTTGCCGTCCAGGTCTTCTCGAGCGTCACCAAGACGCCCCGTGGCCAGAACTATGACCGCAACACCGGCGACACCGACTCCATCACGCTGCTCGCCCTCATCAATGCGTGGCCGGCGAGGACATGGAACAGCCTCACCGAACGCGCTGTCTTCCAGGCCGAGCGCCTGCAGCAGGCCGCGCGAACCTCGCCCGGTGCCATCATGCTGCTCCTGCGCAAGGAAGACATCCGCACACTCATGAAGGCCCGCGCGGGCGGATCCAGCATTGTCGGGGGCCTCCTCTCGACCGAGGGGGCGCATGCGCGCGAGGGGCGGATCGAGAACGTGCAGCGCCTGCGCGACGCCGGATACCGCATGATTGGCCTCACGCACTTCTTCGACAACGAAGTGGGTGGTTCGCTTCACGGCGTATCGAAAGAGGGCCTGTCACCTTTCGGCTTCCAGGTCATTCGCGCGATGGAGGAGGCAGGCATCATCGTCGACCTTGCACACGCCTCCGAGAAGATGGTTTCGGATGTTCTTCACGTCGCAACGAAGCCGCCTCTGGTTTCGCATACGGGGGTGAGGGGCACATGCAACAGCGCGCGGAACCTGTCTGACGAGACCATGAAGGCCATTGCCGCCAAGGGAGGCCTGATCGGCATCGGTTACTGGAAGGGTGCCGTCTGCGACGACACGCCCGACGGCGTCGCAAGGGCCATCCGCTACGCGGTTGACCTCGTCGGCGAGGATCACGTCGCGCTGGGTTCGGATTACGATGGCTCGACCACGGTAACCTTCGACGCGTCGCAGACCGCAACGCTCGTCGATGCAATGCTGCGCGCGGGCCTGACGGCAGATCAGGTCCGCAAGATCTCGGGCGGCAATGCCCTGCGCTATCTCGAGGCGAACCTGCCGGACTGACGCAGCGTTCGATCAGAGCTTCTGGTCATATTCGCCAACATGCGGATTGGCTGAAAGCCTGCCATCGATCTCGGCAAACATCCCGCGCATGCGCGCCTCCGACACCGGGCTCTCGACCACGACGACGAGGCTGGGCTTGTTCGACGAGGCGCGGACGAGGCCCCCGGTTCCGTCCTCCGGCGTCCCGCGCACGCCGTTGACCGTCACCACGTCACGGATCGCCAGATCCATGATCTTGCCCCCGCGGGCCGCAAGGGCCTTGTAGGCTGCCGTGATTTCCTCGACGACGCCATACTTTTGCTCATCCGCGCAATGCGGCGCCATGGTGGGCGATCCATAGGTCTTCGGCAGGCTGTCATAGAGCGTCGACATCGATGTCGTGCCGGCGCGGTCCAGCATCTGCAGCGTCGCGATGGCCGCCACGATCCCGTCGTCATAGCCCCGTCCGATCGGCGCATTGAAGAAGAAATGGCCGCTCTTCTCGAAGCCCGCCTGCGCCTTCAAATCGTTCACGCGCCGCTTGATGTACGAGTGCCCCGTCTTCCAGTAATCGGTCTTCGCGCCCAGCCTCTGGAGTTCCGGATCAGTCAGGAACAGACCGGTCGACTTCACGTCGACCACGAACTGCGCGCCGGCCTGCCGGCTGGCAATGTCGCGCGCAATCAGGACGCCGATCTTGTCGGCAAAGATCTCGCGCCCCTTGTCGTCCACCACGCCGCAGCGATCGCCGTCACCATCGAACGCAAGGCCCACCTCGGCATTGCTGTGCTGGACCGCGTCCGACAGCGCGTGCAGCATCTTCAGGTCTTCCGGATTTGGATTGTAGCGGGGGAACGTATAGTCGAGCTCCGCATCCATCGGGATGACCTCGGCGCCGATGCGCCTGAGGGCCTCCGGCGCAAAGACGCCGGCCGTTCCATTGCCGCACGCCGCCACCACGCGGATGGGCCGCGAGAGCGTCTTGCCGCGCGTGACATCCGCAATGTACTTCTCGCGGACACCATCGACCGGCTTGTAGCTGCCACCTGCATGGGCCCGCGCGCGGCCCGAAAGAACAATCCCCTTCAGCGCGCTCATCTCGTCAGGGCCGAAGGTGAGCGGACGCGCCGCCCCCATCTTGACGCCCGTCCACCCATTCTCGTTATGGCTCGCCGTCACCATGGCTACGCATGGGGCATCAAGCTCGAACTGCGCAAAATACGCCATCGGTGACACGGCAAGCCCGATGTCCAGCACCTCGGCACCGCCCTCGACAAGGCCCAGCGCCAGTGCGTGCTTCACGCTCATCGAATAGGAGCGATAGTCATGCCCCACCACCACGCGCGGCGCCACCTTCAGGTCGCGGAACAGGGTCGCAAGGCCCAGCCCGAGAAGGCGCACGCCATTCAGGTTGAGGTCCTGCGGAAACAGCCAGCGCGCATCGTATTCCCGGAAGCCGTTTGCGGCGATCAGGGGCGAGGTCTCGAATTCAAGCGTATTGGGTCTGGGAGGCTGGGCCATGGTCTGCCTTTTCGCGGAGCACAGCGTTTAGGGGCTGCGGGCCGGGAATTCAACCCTTCAGCGCCTCAAGAAAGCGCTGGAGTGTGATCTCGACAGGCCCTTCGTTCACGATCACGTTGTCGGGTACCAGGTCTACCTGGCGGTCGAGCCGCTGGGCCACGTCCTCCGGTGCCTCGCGTCCGCGCGCGGCTAGCCGCTCAGCCAGGATCTCGCGCCGCGCCGTCACCAGGATGACGCGGCAAGGGTGGAAGCGCCGGCGCGCCGCCGCGGCCACTGCCCGGGACACGTTGACCACGACATGGCGCCCCGCATCGAGGTCCTCGAGGATCGACACCGGAACCCCGTAGCGCAGGCCATGCGCCGACCAGCTCAGCGCATAGGCGCCGCCGGCTTCCGCCGACGTGAACAACGCGTCGCTCTGGTGGGCGTGCTGCTCGGCATCCGCACCCTCGGGCCGCGTGATCACCCGGCGTGGAAAGACATGGGTTGCCGCGAGTCGTGCCGCCGCAGCCGTAATCAGCGTGTCCTTGCCGGCACCCGAGGGCCCGGCAACAAGGAACAGCGTGCCACGCACGGCACTGTCATGGGCCACGCGTTCAGTCCCTGAGAAGGAGTTCGTCGTTCTCGATCTGGAACTTCGACAGCGAGTTGAAGAAGTTCATGCCAAGCAGTGACTGCGAAAGCCCTCGGGCCACCAGGGCGGTGACATCATCGCGGATGATCGACCCGATGCGCACTTCGTCAAGTTCAACCCTTGCTGCCATCGCCGTGCCATTGGCCGTCGAGACGCGCAGCGTGAAGTCGAGCTGGTTGACATCGATGCCGGCATCTTCGGCGTCTTCGACCGACAGCGCGATCACGCTCGCGCCGGTATCCGCCAGAAGGCGCATGCTCGCGCCGTTGATCTTCAGGTCGGCATAGAAGTGCCCGTCATTGGCACGCCGAAGGACAACTTCGTTGGCCTGACGAGCAACGGGTTTTGCCGGATTGAGCTCGCCCGCCACGCGATCGGCCATCGGCGCCAGCTCGTCCCGGTAGGAATAGGCAAGGATGATTGCGAAAAAGGCGATGAACCAGACAAAGCCATGACGGAAGGCTTCACCCATCGTGCCGCGCCAGCCCAAGACGAGCGTCGTCAGGAGCAGGATGGCAAGCAGCACATTGGTGACAAGCCGCGCCGACTCCGCGTGCGTGTCCGGCATGCTCAGCGAGTTGCCGGCGATCCAGACCACGAACAGCGACAGCGCCACGATGATGACAGCAAGAACAGCCAGACGTTTCATGCCTGTATCCTAGCGCCGAAAGGTTACCAGGCAAAGCAAAACAACAATGTAGAATGTAAAAATTGAATTCAAACAGCCAAGGGTGTAAAAAGCGGAATGACCATCGCCCGCTTACCCGCCCCGATCCACGAAATGCTTGGACTTCCACCCGTCGAGAAGGGCTGGGTCTGGCTGGTCGGGGCAGGGCCTGGCGACCCGGGGTTGCTGACCGTCCTGGCGCTGGCCGCCCTGCAGCAAGCTGCTGTCGTGGTCTATG
>DAISVV010000150.1:0-8084 GCA_036840015.1 Micropepsaceae bacterium | reverse complement strand
GGGATCCCGGCGGCGACGGCGGCGGCCACTGCTGCGACAGCGTTGGCCACATTGTGCCGGCCCGGCAGGTTGAGAGTGCAGCGCGCCGTGTTGCCGGTCGCCTGCTCATGGATCTTGAAGTGGCTGGCCAGCGGTTCGAGTGCGATGGTGTCGGCGCGGAAGTCGGCGCTTGATGAGCCGAGGCTGAAGGTGCGTGCGTTGCCGGCGCGTGCCGCCAGGGCGGCGGGCTCGGCGTCATCATGGTGCAGTATCGCGGTGCCGGCGCAGGCGATGAACGCCCCGAACAGGGCCCGCAGTTCCGCAAGCGGCTTGTGGTCGAGCGATATGTTGGTGAGGACGGCGATCGAGGGTCGGTAGAGAGCGATGGAGCCGTCGCTTTCATCGACTTCACTGACAAAGGCCTCGCCCTTGCCGGTGGTGCTGCTCACGAAGGGGTTGGCTGCGTCGGCGAAGTTCTTCATGACGGCGCCGTTCATGATCGTTGGTGCCTTGCCGCAGGCGTGCAGGATCCAGCCGGCCATGGCGGTCGTGGTGGACTTGCCACTGGTGCCACCGACGGCGATGGCCAGGGGCGACTGGTTGAAGAGGGCTGCCAGAAGGTTTGCGCGCCTCGCCTCCGTCAGGCCAAGGCCGCGCGCCGCGCGGACGTCGGGGATCGTGTCTTCGACGGCGGCCGAGGTGACGAGGACCTGCGACTTGTCGCGGATGCCGCTTCCATCCTGGGGGTGGAGCCTTATCCCCTGGCGCGCGAGATAGTCGAACTTGGCGCCGAGGCGACCCTGGTCGAGGGCGCGATCAGAGCCTTCGACTGCGTAGCCCAGCCCCTTCATGATGAGGGCGAGGGGCAACATTCCGCTACCACCAATACCGCAGAAGAAATATTGTGCGTTTCGATTCAAGAGCATCGGTTTACATCGCACAGGGCGTGGCGGGTCTGCAAATGGTTGGGTCTTCGGGCAAGCCCGTCAGGATAGGCGTCGTGGCACCGGCCTGCCGGCTGGACGAACGGGCGGCCGAGCGTGTGCAGGCCCTGTCCAGCGCGCAGTATCCGGGGCGCGCCGAAGTGGTCTTTCATCCCCAGTGTTTCGCGCGCGAAGGACATTTTGCAGGGCCGGATTCGCTCAGGGCTGCGGCGCTTCTTGAGGTGGCCAATGATCCTGCTTTCGATGCCGTGTGGTTCGCGCGCGGCGGTTATGGATCGTTCCGGATCGTCGATGCGGTGATCCGGGGGCTTGGGCCGGCGGCGCAGGGGAAAATATTCCGTGGGGACAGGGACCTCGGCAGCCTGCTCGTGTCGCTTTACCGGCAGGGCCTTTCGGGCGCTGTCCATGGGCCGATGCCGGCCGACATTTCGCGGACGGATGGCGAGGTTGCCGTCCGCCGGGCGCTTTCCTATCTCGTCGAGCGTGATGCCGGGGCCTGCGAGGCCGGGCTTGCCGGTACGGGGCTCAACGTGGCGTTCAACCTCACGATCCTGTCGCGCCTCATCGGTACTGCCCATTTCCCGAACCTCGACGGGCATGTGGTGCTGCTCGAGGAAGTGTCGGAGTACATGTACAACATCGACCGGATGATGGCGCACCTCGTGTCATGCGAGCCGATGCGTCGCGTGCGTGGGATCCGGCTGGGCCGGTGCAGCCTGGTCCCGCCCAACGATCCCGACTTCGGGCAGACCGAGGAACAGGTGGTCTCGCACTGGTGTGCGCGTTCGGGCATTTCATATCTGGGTCGGGCTGATATCGGCCACGACATCGCCAACAGGGTTGTGCCCTTCGGTCCGTCGCCATCCGGCGCCGTCGTCAGTTCCTGAGCAGGATCAGCGAGGACGGGTGCCAGGACACGTAGACGGGCTTGGACACGTCGATGACCGATCCGCCGTCGGCGTTCTGGGCAGCGACATAGATCGGTGCGGCGCGACCCTTGATGTGCACATGGTAGTGACTGCGATCGCCCAGATAGGCGCTTGCCTTGATCGACCCCTCGACAAAGGGGTCCGTTGACGGACGATTGCCTGACAGATTCAGGTTTTCGGGCCTTATCGCGACGAAGAGCTTGTCGCCCGCCTTGATGCCGGGGATCGCGCTGGCGCGGATGCTGCCAAGGGCGGCAGCGTCGAGCGTTACTTCATCGCCGGAGATGGCGCTTACCGTCGCCTCGATCAGGTTGATGGAGCCGATGAAGGTCGCGACCTCGACGTTGGCCGGTTGCGCGTAGAGTTCGCGCGGCGGGGCGATCTGGAGCACCTTGCCCTTGCCCATGACGGCAATGCGGTCGGACATCGACAGGGCCTCTTCCTGGTCGTGGGTCACGAAGACGAAGGTGATGCCCACGCTCTTCTGCAACTGGCGCAGTTCAATCTGCATGTCCTCGCGCAGCTTCTTGTCCAGCGCGCCGAGCGGTTCGTCGAGCAGAAGCACCTTGGGGCGCTTGACGAGGGCGCGCGCGCGCGCCACGCGCTGGCGCTGGCCGCCTGAAAGCTGGTCGCCGCGGCGCGAGCCGAAGCCTTCCAGCTTGATCATGGCCAGGGCTTCGTTCACGCGCTTGCGCAGTTCGCTGCTCGAGATGCGCGCCTTGCGCAGGCCGTAGGCAATGTTGTCGTACACGTTCAGGTGGGGGAAAATCGCGTAAGACTGGAACACCATGTTGGTGGGACGCTTGTAGGCGGGTATCAGCGACGATGGCTGGCCGTCGATGTAGATCTCGCCGTCGGTCGGGAACTCGAAGCCGGCGATCATGCGCAGCAGCGTGGTCTTCCCGCATCCGGAGGGCCCAAGCAGCGAGAAGAACTCGCCCCGCTCGATACCGAACGCAACATTGTCGACGGCCTTGTTGCCGCCGGCAAACTGTTTGGTCACGTTCTCGATGCGGATGATGTGGTCGGCCATGGAGATCCTTTCAGGCGAGCCCTACCTTGCGTTCGCTCGTTCCCAGCTGCCTGACCCATTCCGCCAGGACCACCAGAAGGCAAGAGGCGACCAGGATGATTGCACCCATGGCCAGCACGCTTGGCAGCTTGTTGGGGAACCTGAGCTGGCTCCAGATGTAGACGGGCAGGGTTGGCTGCTGGTTCGTCAGGAAGAAGGACAGCAGGAACTCGTCGAACGAGACGATGAAGGGGAGCAGCAGGCTCGAGATGATGCCGGGGGCCGCAAGCGGGAAGGCGACCCGCCAGAACGTCATCCAGGGTGTTTCGCCAAGATCGAGCGAGGCTTCCTCGAGGCTGCGGTCGCAGCCCTCGAGGCGCGAACTGAGAACGGCCATGGCGAAGGGCGTGCAGAGCATGATGTGGCCGATCACGACCACGGGCAGGCCGAGGTCGATGCCCAGTGAATTCAGAAGGATCAGCAGCGAGATGCCGAGGATGATCTCGGGAATGAAAAGTGGCAGCATGATCATCGCCATGACGGCAGACTGGCCCGGCACGCGGTAGCGCGTGATCGCCTTGGCGCCGAACAGGCCAAGGATGGTCGATACAACCGCCACGATGGCGCCCACCTGGAGGCTTGCGACGAGGGCATTGATCATGTCCTCGTCGGCGAAGGCCTGCTCGTACCATTTCGTGGTGAAGCCCTTGAGGGGGAAGGCCACGAATATCGAGTCGTTGAACGAGAAAACCGGCAGGAACAGGACCGGGGCGTAGAGAAAAACGAGATAGAGCAGCGCGAAGCCGGCGAGGAACCGGCCGGGGTCGCCCATGCGGGACGCGGGGCGCGGGGCCTTCTTGCTCATCGGATGGACCTCGCTGCAAGGCGCATGGCGGTCGAGAACAGGATGACGAGGATTGCCACGCCGGCCATGGCCGAGAGGGCCAGTGCTGCGCCGAGGGGCCAGTTGCCGATCTTGAGGAACTGGACCTGGATGATGTTGGCGATCATCTGACCGCTGGGTCCGCCGACCATCGCGGGCGTCACGTAGTCACCGGTGGTGGGAACGAAAATGAGGACTGAGGCGCCGATCACGCCGGGGATCGACAGCGGGAAGGTCACGCGCCAGAAGCGCGACCAGGCGCCATCACCGAGGTCGGCTGCTGCCTCGAGCAGGGTTCGGTCGATCTTTTCCAGCGACACATAGATCGGCAGGATTGCGAAGGCCGCGTAGGCATGGGCGAGGGTGATGATGACGGCGGTCTGGTTGTAGAGCAGGAACTCGAGCGGTTCCTGGATCACGCCGAGGTTCATCAGGCCGGAATTGATCACGCCGTTGTAGCCGAGGATCACCTTCCACGAGAACACGCGCAGGAGATAGCTGGTCCAGAAGGGAATGGTGAGCAGGATCAGCCAGACGAACTTGTACTTCTTGACGCCGAAGGCGACGTAGTAGGCCATGGGATACGCAAGAACCACGGTGGCCAGCGTGACAAGGCTCGATGTCTGGATCGATCGCCAGAAAATGTCGATGTAGCTCTGCTGCCCGGCCACGTCCCGGTAGCGGTCGAAGGTCGGGGTCTGGTCGACGGTGAGGCCGGTCTGTGTCCAGAACGAGTAGAGCAACAGCAGGATCAGGGGCGCTGCGAGCAGCAGTCCCATCGTGATCATCACTGGCGAGAGAAGCGCGTAGCCCTTGGCGGCGTCCGAGCGGAGATAGAAGGCCCTCAGGCGCTGGAAAAGGCCCGGTTCGGCGTCTGTCTTGGCGATCGCTGCTTGCAAGGCCTGCCCCGTCTTGCCAGCGTCGAGGACAACATCTTCAGGCAAAGATTACCGCGCTGCAACCCTTCCAGACCGGAATGGTTTAGGGGGCGTGGCATTTCGGCCGCTTTCTGCCGTTTCCCGGCAGGCGGTAATGGTTGGCGTCTGGGCTTTAGCGGGGCGCAGGCCTTGCGTGCGCGCGCGCGCCCCGCGCTTTCAGGCGCGGACGAGTCGCTCGATCCAGGCGGGCAAGGCGAACGCCGCGCGGTGCATGGCGGGCGTGTAGTAGTCGGTGGAGAGGCGAGACGCCGCGAAGGCCGTGTCGAGCGCCTGCCACTTCGTCGGATCGCCGAGGATGGCGTCGTTCGATACCCAGGTCAGGGCCATGAAGCCGCCGATGTAGCTTGGCACCACGGCAAGGTAAACGCCGCTGTACCGGAACGTCTTCTTCATCTGGCGCATCGTGTCGGTCAGTTCCTCGGGCTGGAAGAAGGGCACGCCGTTCTGGAGCACGGCAAAGCCGCCGGGTGCCCGCGCGTCACGCACTCGCTCGTAGAAAGTGTCGCCAAACAGCACTTCCGCGGGGCCGACGGGGTCCGGGCGGTCGGCGATGATGAGGTCGAAACGGTGGCGGCTGGCCTTGTCGGCGAGGAACACGAAGGCGTCCTCGATCTGCACCTTCAGGCGCGGGTCGGCGAAGGCGCCGGCGTTCACTTCGCCGAGATGTCGCCGCGACAAATCGACCACCCTCTCGTCGATCTCGACGTTGAAAACGACCTCCACGCCGCGATGCTTGAGCGCTTCCTCGGCGATCGCCATGTCGCCGCCGCCGGCGATCATGACCTGCTTCACGTTGCCATGCTCGAGCATCGGCAGGTGGGTCAGCATCTCGGAGTAACCACATTCGTCACGCGTCGTGAGCTGCACGATGTCGTCGAGCACGAGCACGCGGCCGTTTCGCACCGAGTCGAAGATGCGGATGTGCTGGAATTGGCTCTTTTCCTCGACAATCGGCGCTCCGGCAAGTTCGATCGTCTGGGAGAATCCCGGGTGAAGTTTCTCCAGGAACGTGTTTGTCATCGCGTCGTCTCCTGCGTGGGTTCCGGCTGGCCGTTGAAGCGGGAAAAAGTCTGGGCCCGCGCCCTCTGGCAGCAGCGGTGCTGCTTTTGGCGCGACCGTATAGGTCCTAAGCGCCTCGCGGTGCAATGTCATAATTCCGCCTTGCTTGCAGCGCGGGCAAGCCGGCAGCAAAAATTTTACCCCGAGGGACCAAAAAAACTTGCATGGGGGGCGCGCATACATATATTTCGCCGCTCCGCAGTTCTGGTGTGGTCCACCGTGAGGCGGCTGAGCGGCGCGAGACCCGCGCTAACCTGGTTCACTTTGGATCAACAACTGTTCTCTTGTTGGGATGGGTCACATGGCTCTGTCTGCACGCAAAAGAACGGCTGTCGAAGTAACGCAGTTCCCTCAGAACCGCGCCAGAACGAAGTCCGTTCCGGTTCCAGTTCCAAATCCCGTTGTGGAAGCGGACGAAGAACGCAAAGACTATTTCATTACCCGCAACGGCGTGACGTTCGCGGGCAGCCACCTTCACATTGACCTCTGGGATGCCGAGGGCCTGGACGACGAAGCCAGGATCGAGCAGGCCATCAAGGACAGCGTGACGGCTGCCGGTGCAACGTTGCTGCACATTCACCTGCACAAGTTCTCGCCGAATGGCGGTGTGTCGGGCGTGGCTGTCCTGTCGGAAAGCCATATCTCGGTGCACACGTGGCCGGAGAGGGGCTTTGCCGCATTTGACGTGTTCATGTGCGGTGCGGCCCAGCCGCAGAAGGCGATCGGCGTGCTTGAGGCGGCTTTCAAGCCCAAGCGCGTGGTTGTCGGCGAGTACAAGCGCGGGATCGTCTGAGACCGCCATAAAGCGTTTGTTAAACAGGCCGCCGGGGCACCCCCCGGCGGCCTTTTCGCTTTGGCGGCCGCGGGCTCGCGTTAATCATCCACCTTCTCTTTGCCAATTTGGGGTATTTGGAATTACCCGGTACGCTGCCAGCCCAAGAGGCCCCCGCGGCGGGCCTTGCCTGCTCCCCAAGGTCGGACGCCATGGCCGTTTCAGCCCGTGCGACAGACAAACTCGACGCCATCTGCATCGGGGCAACGCCCGAGTGCCTCTTTGCGGCGGCGAGCCTTGCCGCCGCAGGCAAGCATGTGCGGGTGCTGGAGCTTCGGGCTGCTGGAAAGGTGGATGTCGAGGCGGGTCCCTGCCTCGTTGATGTCGAGGCTGCCGGCTGGCTCAACCTCGTGTCCCACGGGTTGCGCTATGGCGCAGCCGCGCCCCTCATTGCCGTGGCGCAGGATCGTTCGCTTGTGCTCTGGCCCGAGGCGGATGCGACCATTGCCGGGCTTTCGTCCCTGTCGGAGCGCGATGCTGCTGCCTATCCGGGCTTCGTGGCCGGCATGATGCGGCTTGCCGCAGCTGGTGGTACCACGTCGGGGGTCCTGTCGAGCCTGTTCGGCCTCGGGCTTGTGCGCGATCCCATGATGGCAAGTGCCCTCCATGGCCGGTCGACGTCGCTGTCGCGCTTTCTGGAGGAAGCCTTTGAGAGCCCGCTCCTGCGCGGTGCGCTGGCGCAGCTGGCGCTCGAGGGCACGGCCGTCTCGCCGACGGTTCCGGGTTCAGCACGGCTCCTCGCACGCCAGAGCCTGATGTCGCTCATCGGGCTTCCCGTCGGCAAGCGGCAGGTTGCCGGCGGAACCGCGGCGCTGGGAGCGGCGCTGAATTCGGCCCTGAAGTCCCTGGGAAGCCTCGAGGTGCAGCCCGACGTGCGCGTACGCCAGCTGATCGTCGAACGGGAGGCGGTGCAGGGCGTTGTGCTTGCCGATGGGTCGGTGCTGCGGGCGCCCCAGGTCATTCTCGGCCGCCTCGGCGATGCCGCGCTGGAACTCCTTCATCCCTTGCCGTTTGACGTGCCGCAGGCCATGCGCCCGGCGCCCGCGGGCAGGATCCACTTCACCGTAGGCATGCCGCCCGCGATCCGCGGCGTCGGCGCGGCCCAGGTTACCTCGGGTGCAAGCCTTCTTCTCAACCCGTCGCTCGAGCGGCTGGTGCGCTCGCACGGCGCGTTTTCAGCGCGGCAGCTGATGCAGGATTTCTGCATGTCTCTTCGCGTGATGCCGACGGGCGGCGGCGAGGAGCGCATGACGTGGCTTGTGGTAGCCGATGTCCTTCATGTTCCCCGCGAAAGCGATGAGGGTCCCTGGAGCGGGCCGCGGCGCGAGCGGCTGGTGTCAGGCGTCACGAGGGCGATCGAGGCGTGGGCGCCCGGGTTCGAGCTGTCGCTCAAGGGTGCCGAGCTTCTCAGTCCCACCGAACCGCGACCGTTCCTCGAGTTGCAGCGACCCTCATCGGGGCTCGGCAGCTCTGAAGGTGATATCCAGGCCCTGCCCGATGTCGCGCAT
>DAISVV010000149.1:0-8163 GCA_036840015.1 Micropepsaceae bacterium | reverse complement strand
GGCGGTCGCCTCGATGCTGGTGCTGTTCAGCATCGGGTTCGTGTCGGTCGTGGGTCCGAGTTTCTGGCCGCATCCGTTCGCCGAGGCCTATTTCGACCGCATCTCGTGCCCGCCACCGGATTACCTGGGCATGACGGCCCTTTTCGGGAGCCAGGCCGAACTGTGCCCGACGGCGGTGGGCCAGGGACATATCTTCGGCACGGACGCGAACGGGCGCGACCTGTTCATCCGCGTATTGATGGGCGGACGCGTGGCGCTGGCGAGCGGCTTCGTGGCGACGTTCGTTGCCCTCGTGATCGGCGTGCTCTACGGCGCGACCGCGGGGTTTGTGGGCGGGCGGCTTGACAACCTGATGATGCGCTTCGTCGACATCCTCTATGCCCTGCCCTTCATCTTCTTCGTCATCATCCTGGTCGTCGTGTTCGGCAACAACTTCCTGCTGATGTTCGTGGCCATCGGGGCGGTCGAATGGCTGACCATGGCGCGCATCGTGCGGGGGCAGACGCTGTCGATCAAGCGCAAGGAGTTCATCGAGGCGGCCGAGGCCGCGGGCGTGTCGACACCCGCCATCATCCGCCGCCACATCCTGCCCAACGTGGTCGGGCCTGTCATCGTCTACGTGACGCTGACGGTGCCGGCCGTGATCCTGATCGAGAGCTTCCTGAGCTTCCTGGGGCTTGGCGTGCAGGAGCCCTACACGTCGTGGGGCGTCCTGATTGCGGACGGCAAGGACCAGATGGAATCCTATCCGTGGATGCTGACCTTCCCGGCGGTGTTCATGGCGGTGACCCTGTTCTGCTTCAACTTCATCGGTGACGGGCTGCGCGACGCGCTCGACCCCAAGGATCGCTGAGGACGCGCGACAGACATGGCACCCATTCTCAGCGTCAAGGACCTGACCGTCCGCTTCTCCACGCCCGAGGGCGAGGTTTCAGCCGTGAACCGCCTGAACTTCGACATCGAGGAGGGCGACTGCGTCGGCGTCGTTGGCGAATCCGGCTCGGGCAAGAGCCAGACCTTCATGGCCGTCATGGGGCTCCTGGCCGCCAATGGCAAGGCCTCGGGCAGTGCCAAGTTCCGCGGCGAGGAGCTGGTGGGCATGCCCATCGCGCGGCTGAACAAGATCCGCGGCTCGAAGATGACGATGATCTTCCAGGACCCGATGACATCGCTGACGCCGCACCTGAAGATCGGCCGGCAGCTGTCCGAGGTGCTGGTGCTGCACAAGGGCATGTCCGAGCGGGATGCGCGGGCGCGCGCGATCCAGATCCTCGAGCGCGTCAAGATCCCGGATGCCAAGCGCCGCATCGACCAGTACCCGCATGAATTCTCGGGCGGCATGCGCCAGCGCGTGATGATCGCCATGGCGCTGATCTGCGACCCGGAACTGCTGATCGCGGACGAGCCGTCGACGGCGCTGGACGTGACGGTTCAGGCGCAGATCCTCGACCTGCTGCAGGACCTGCGCACGCAGGAAAAGATGTCGATCGTGATGATCACGCACGACCTGGGCGTTGTTGCGGGCCTCTGCAGCAAGGTCATGGTCATGTATGCGGGCGAGTTCTGCGAAAAGGGCGCGGTTGGCGAGATCTTCCATGACCCGCAGCATCCCTATACGCGGGGGCTTGTCAGTTCGATCCCGCGGCTCGACAAGGCCGAGGACGGGCGGCTGACCGCCATCCCGGGCAGCCCGCCGAACCTGCAACGCCTGCCCAAGGGCTGCACCTTCCAGGAGCGCTGCACGCATGTGTTCGAGCGCTGCATCGCGGAACGGCCGGCGCTGACGGACTTTGCGCCCGGGCGCGCCAAATCGTGCCACCTCAAGGGTTTTGACAGCACGGGAGCCGTGATCCGATGAGCACCGGTGACGTCATTCTTTCGGTCAAGGACCTCAAGGTCCATTTCCCCGTCAAGGGCGGCGGCCTGTTCAGCGGGCCGCGCACGCTGAAGGCGGTGGACGGCGTGACGTTCGACGTGCACGCCGGCGAGACGCTGGGGATCGTTGGCGAATCCGGTTCGGGCAAGTCGACGATCGGGCGCGCCGTGCTGCAGCTCATCAAGTCGACCGGCGGGCGCATCGTGTGGCTGGGCCAGGATATTGCCGGCCTGTCGCGCAAGGCGATGAAGCCGCGGCGGCGCGAACTACAGATCGTGTTCCAGGATCCGCTCGCAAGCCTCAACCCGCGCATGACGGCGGGCGACATCATCGCCGAGCCGCTGATGACGTTCGAGCCCGACCTGTCGGCCGATGAGCGCAAGGCGCGCGTGCAGGACATCATGGCCAAGGTCGGCCTGCTGCCGCAGATGATCAACCGCTATCCGCACGAGTTCTCGGGCGGGCAGAACCAGCGCATCGGCATTGCGCGCGCCATGATCCTGAAGCCCAAGCTGATCGTGGCCGACGAGCCGGTGTCGTCGCTGGACGTGTCGATCCGTGCACAGATCATCAACCTGCTAGCCGACCTGCAGAAGGACACGGGCGTTGCCTTCATCTTCATCAGCCATGACCTGGCCGTGGTGCGCCATGTCAGCCACCGGGTGATGGTGCTCTATCTGGGCAAGGTGATGGAGCTGGCCGACGGGCGCGAACTGCTCGACCATCCGCGCCACCCCTATACGCAGGCGCTGCTGTCGGCGGCACCCGTGCCTGATCCGTCGGTCGAGGCGGGCAAGAAGCGGATCGTGCTGGAGGGCGACCTGCCCTCGCCCGTCAACCCGCCGTCAGGCTGCGTGTTCCGCACGCGCTGCCCGATTGCGCAGGCCAAATGTGCGAAAGAGGTGCCTGCGCTTGAAAGCCGTGGCGGCGATGCCGGCCACGTGGTGGCGTGCCACTTCCCGTCCTGAGACGGACGTCCTAACCCCAGCGCAAGCGGTGCGCCCTATTTCAGGCGGCGCACCTTGACCATGCGCTTGGTGCCTTCGATGTAGAGCGAATAGCTGCCCATGACGGCCTTCTCGATGCGCACCTGCATCGGACCTTCGGAGGAGCGGCGGTTGACCTCGCTCGAGTCGCCGTCGAGCTGGCGCCAGATCTGCCCGTTGTCGAGGATGAAGATCGCCTTGCCGAGCGGCGTCTTGGCGAATTCGGTCACGCCAGCCGTAATTTCCGTAATTTCCTTCGGGGCATCAGGCCGCGTGTTCTTTGCGGGCGCAATGCCGAAGTCCTCGGCCTTGGTAACGGGCGGGCCTTCCTGCGTGAAGCCGAACCAGGCCAGAACGCCGCCGCCCTCTTCTTCCTTCTTGCTGGCCTCGGCGGCCTGGCGGTCAGCCTCGGCGAGGACCGACCTGACGCCGGCTGCCGCAGCGTCAAAGCACTGCAGGCGCTCCTCGATGCCGGGGATCTCGGTGCATTTCGCAACTGCGTTCATGGCATCACGCGCCGGGGTCGCTCCCGCAACGCCTGCGCCACACACGACCACCACACCTGCAAGTACAATCGCCCTCATGACCGGATCCATCCGCTTTCCATCTGACTAATGACAATGCTTGTCGCCTAACCGCCCCCGCCGTCAAGCGTCTGAAGGCTACAGGAGATTTCACGCGCGGCAAAAGACAATTTGGGGTGAGAGAAATTCCTTGAAATCCAAGAGAAAACGGGGACATTGGCGCCATTCAGGCGGCGTTCAGGCAAGCCCGTGGAGGCTCGCACCAGATCCTCGCCGTCCATGTCATTTCCAGGAGGTTTCATCATGAGTTCGTGGCGCCGGTTGCTTCCGTCCGTCCTGCGCGCAGCCATGCTTCCGCTTGTGCTGCTTGCCCTTGTCCTTCAGGGCACGGGAACTGCCCTTGCCGAGAGCCATCTCTATCGTGGCAATGCCGGCGAACCGAAGAGCCTCGATCCGCACCGCGCGACGGGTACTTGGGAAAACAACGTCATCGGCGACATGTTCCTCGGGCTCTACACGGAAGCGGCGAATGCCGAACCGATCCTGGGTGCGGCCGAGTCGGTCACGACATCTCCGGACGGCCTGAAGTGGACCTTCAAGCTCCGCCCGCACACGTGGTCGGACGGCAAGCCGGTGCTGGCGAGCGATTTCGTGTTTGCCTTCCGCCGCATCCTCGACCCGGCGACGGCGGCCGAGTATCGCGAGTTGCTCTATCCGGTGAAGAACGCCGAGGCCGTGAGCTTCGGCAAGAAGAAGACGACGGAACTGGGCATTTCGGCGCCCGACGCGCGCACGGTCGTCATCGAACTGGAAGCCCCTGCTCCCTTCCTGCCGCAACTGCTGACGCATTACACGACCTATCCGCTGCCGCAGCATGTCGTCGAGAAGCTGGGCAACCAGTGGGTGAAGCCCGGAAACATGGTCTCGAACGGCCCCTACATGCTGCAGTCGTGGCGTCCGCAGGATCACATCACGCTGGCCAAGAACCCGAAGTTCTATGACGCGGCGAAGGTGAAGATCGACAAGGTGACGTTCTACCCGATCGAGGACGACCTGGCGGCGCTGAAGCGCTATCGCGCGGGCGAGATCGACATGAACGCCCGCTGGCCGCTGACCGAGCACAAGTGGCTGCAGGCCAACATCCCGACCGAGGCACGGCGCTTTACCTATCTTGCCGTCAGCTACTGGACCTTCAACACGACGCGCAAGCCTTTCAACGACTATCGCGTGCGCCGCGCGGTTGCGCAGGTGCTTGACCGCAGCGTGGTCGAGAAGGGCGTCTTCTTCGGCGTCTATGGCAAGGAGGCCCTGAATATCCTCCCGCCGGGCCTGCCCGCAGTGAAGAACGACGCGCGCATGGTCTATGCGAACATGACCATGGACGCGCGTCGCGCCGAGGCGAAGAAGCTGCTGGCCGAGGCGGGTTATGGCCCCAACAATCCGCTGAAATTCTCGTACAGCTATATCGCCACGCCGGACGGCAAGCGTGCGGCGGTCGCGTACCAGTCGATGCTCAAGCAGATCGGCGTGACCATGGAACTGTCGCCGGCGGAACCCAAGGTCCACTACGACAACCTGAAGACCAGGAACTATGACGTCGGCAATGCGGGCTGGGTGTTCGACTACAGCGATGCGAAGAACATCCTGTATCTCTTCCAGAGCACAACGCTGCAGCAGAACTATCCGGGCTACAACAGCAAGGTGTTCGACGACCTGATGCGCCGGGCGGCGCGGGAACCCGACGCCGCCAAGCGCGGCGCCCTGCTCGACCAGGCGCAGGCCACGCTGCTGAAGGACATGCCGATTGCGCCGATGTTCTATCTCTACGAGCGCATGCTGGTTAAGCCCTATATCGGCAACTTCGTGGAGAACCCGCGTGCGATCTTCCGCACGCGCTGGCTGACGCTGGGCCCCAAGCCGAAGAAGTAACCGGCAACCGGAACAGAGCAGGAGAACGCCATGCGTCGAACCCGCCTCGGGATTGTTGCGACACTCTTCGCAGCGGTCCTTTCCTTTGGCCTGGCCGTGGTGCCGGCCGAAGCCGCCAAGTATCTCAACCGCGGCAATGGTGCGGAGCCCAAGGGCCTTGATCCGCACCAGGCCTCGGGGGATCCGGAAAACCAGATCCTCGGTGACCTGTTCCTGGGGCTCTATACCGAGGACGTGAATGGCAAGGCGGTGCTGGGCGCGGCCGAGAAGGTCGATGTCTCGGCCGACGGCCTGACATGGACCTTCACGATCCGCGACCACAAATGGTCGGACGGGAAGCCCGTGACGTCGGCCGATTTCGTGTTTGCCTGGCGGCGCGTGCTCGACCCGATGACGGCGTCGGAGTACGCGAGCATCCTGTTTCCGGTGAAGAACGCGGAGAAGGTAAGCACGGGGAAGCTGAAGCTCGACCAGCTGGGTGTCAGCGCGCCGAACCCGAAGACATTCGTGGTGACGCTCGAGCATCCGGCGCCCTATCTGCCGGAGATGCTGACCCACTACACGACGTTCCCGCTGCCCAGGCACGTGATCGAAAAGGTGGGCAAGGACTGGACCAAGGCGGGGATCATGGTGTCGAACGGGGCCTACAAGCTGGCCACGCGGCGCCCGAATGACCACATCAAGCTCGTGAAGAACACGTTCTTCTATGACGCCGCCAATGTGAAGATCGACGAAGTCTCGTTCTTCCCGACCACGGATGAGCCGGCTTCACTGAAGCGGTATCGGGCGGGCGAGCTTGACACGCTTGATCGCTGGCCGCTGACCGAGTTCCGCTGGCTGTCGACGAACATCCCGAAGGAGACGCGCAAGTACACGGGGCTGCGCGTGCTCTACACGGTGTTCAACATGCGCAAGGGGCCGCTGGCTGACCGGCGCGTGAGGCTGGCGCTGGGAATGGCGATCGACCAGGCGACCGTGCAGCGCGACGTCTATTTCGGCGCCTTCGGCATCGAGGCCGAGACGATCCTGCCGCCGGGGCTGGCCAATGTGGACCGCTCGGCCAAGGTGCCGTGGGCCGGAAAGACGATGGCTGAGCGCCGCGCCGAGGCCAAGAAGCTGCTGGCAGAGGCGGGCTACGGCCCGGGCAAGCCGCTGAAGATGACCTACAACTTCATCAACCGGCCGGACTCGCGCCGCTATGCGATTGCGCTGCAGGCGATGTGGAAGATGGTCGGCGTGCAGGTGGAACTGCAGGCGAAGGAATTCGCCATCCACTATGACCTGCTGAAGACCGGCAATTTTGAAATGGGCCACGCGGGCTGGGTGTTCGACTACAGCGACGCGCAGAACGTGCTGTTCCTGTTCCAGAGCTCGAATGTCGGGCTGAACTATCCCGGCTACAAGAACCCGGCCTACGACAAGCTCATGGCCGAGGCCGATCTCGAGAAGGACGCGGTCAAGCGCGGCAAGCTGCTCGGCCAGGCCACGCAGCTGCTGCTCAACGACGTGGCGGTGGCGCCGGTCTGCTACCAGTTCATCCGGCCGCTGGTGAAGCCCTATGTGGCGAACTGGACGAACACCGTGCGCGGCGTGAACCGCACGCGCTATCTGGACGTGAACCGCAAGTAGCTGTCGCGGTGCGAACGACAAGGCCTCCGTCCTTTGCGGGACGGAGGCCTTTTTCATGCGCGCGGCTTGCGGCGTCCGGAAGGTGCTACTTCGCGGGCGCGCGGGTGACGCTCTCGATGAAGCACACGCCGCCATAGCGGAAGACCAGCACGTCATCGCTGTCGAAACATTCCTCCGAGCTACTGACGCGGAGCGAATAGTAGTTGTCGATCATCTTCAGGTCGCGGCAGGTGCCGCGCATCCTGACAATGAAGTTGCCCTGGCTGCGCGAGGTGGCCAGTGCCGTGCGATCGTCGAGCAGCTTCAGCGTGCCTAGATTGCGGATCTTCAGGCATACCGGGGCCTCGGCCCTGGCTTCGCCCTGCATGAGGACAGCTGACGAACCCGCGACAAGTGCCACGACTGCCGTGGCCATGATCCAATGTTTCATTGCAAACCTCCCTTTTGGAGACCATCATCCGAAAACGTAGCCCGATGATGCTATCGCAATGTCCGGCTGAACAGCACATGAATGCTGCAGACAGGTTCCCCACGCCTGCAGCGCGTGCCCTCGGGGCGCTTCGGCGCGCGGCGATGATGTGTCGACCGGCCGGCCCGTGCACCCTGTGCAAACGTCAAATTGGGAGCGTCTCTGTTGCTTCTTGGACACTACGAATCGTGTCCCCCGTGCAACACTCCGGGGTGCTGTTTACCATTTGTTAACCATTACAAACGACCCTTTAACGAGGCGGGTTGGGATTCGCGGCTGCGTTGGCCTGCGCGCCTTCCGACCTATTTTTCTCAGTCTTTTCAGGGGGTTACCCGTGCATACGTCAAAACACATCACCCGCAGCTTCAGAATCAAGCTCATGGCGACTGTTGCGGTCTCCACGATCATGGCGGTGCCGGCGATCGCGCAGGAAGGCCAGCAGGCCAAGCCGATCGAGAAGGTGACCGTCACCGGTTCGCGCATCAAGACGCGCGACTTCAAGTCGATCAGCCCGATCGCCACGATCGGCGCGAAGGACATCGCACTCACCGGCGCGGTCAACGTCGAGTCGCTGCTCAACGAACTGCCACAGGTCGTTCCTGGCCTGACGGTGACGTCGAACAACCCGTCGCTGAACGGCTTTGCCACGGCAGACCTCAGAGGCCTTGGGCCGGGTCGCACGCTGGTCCTGCTCACCGGCCGCCGCGCGAACCCCTCGGACCGGTCGGGTGCCGTCGACCTCAACACCAT
>DAISVV010000148.1:0-8221 GCA_036840015.1 Micropepsaceae bacterium | reverse complement strand
TCTTCCTTCTGGCCTGGCTCAGTCGCCTCGGCCCCGACGTCATGTGGGATGTCGCGATCGCAACCGCGATCACCACCTTCATCTGCTACATCGCAGCCCGCCCCATGCCGGGCGTGGGCATCGTGATGCCGGGGTTCATCTCGCCCGCAGCAGCCGCAGGATCCGCCCTGCTGCTGGTGCCCGACGCAGCACCCGCCGCGGCCTTCGTGGCCGGCACGCTGGGCCCGCGCATCGGCGCGGACTTCTTCCACATCAACGACCTGATACGAAACCCGCGCGGCGTCGGCATGGCCTCGATCGGCGGGGCCGGCACCTTCGACGGCATCGTCCTGTCGGCGATCCTGGCAACCCTGCTCGCCTGATCCTACTTGATCCCGAGCGCAGCAACGTCCTGCGCGACACGGCTGCTCATGCCCGCGGCCGCCTCGATGTCCTTGCGTCCGGCCTCTTCCTCACCGGCCTTCAGCCGCGCGAGCCCGCGCGCATGGATCGCCTGGTAATAGGTCGGCAGGCGCGTCGCGGCGCCGTCGAAATACGTCACCGCAGCCGGATAGTCCGCGCGCCGATAGGCGATCGCCCCGCGCATGAACCATGCCGGCGCAAAGTCCGGCGTCGCCTTCATGACGGCGTCAAGTTCCTTGACTGCCTCGTCAAGCGACGCCCGCGCCATCAGCACCAGCGCCCGCTGGAACCTGTAGGCAGGCTTGTCCTGCAGTGTCAGCGCCTTGTCCAGGTCCGCCAGCGCCGGCGCGGTCTTTCCCTGCGCCAGATAGGCCGCCGCACGCCACGCCATGTAGTCGCTCTGGTGCGGATGACGCACGCGACCCGACTTCAGGATCCGCGTGCAGACCTCGACCTGCACCGCCGCGTCAGCCCCTTCAAGCCCCATGCAGGTTCTGAGGTCCTGCTCGGTGAGCTTGCCGCCGCGTAAAGGCGCCGCCGTCGCAAGCGCGGAGAAAACCATCGCCCCGCTGACGGCCATCGCGCCGGCCGCCACGACAAGCCATCGCACGGATGCGCGCTCCATCACTTCGCCTCCTTCCCGGCTGAAAGCGCATCAAGCTGCGCCCGCGCCGGGCCATTGCCAGGATCAGCCGCAAGCGCCGCCTCGAAATCCGCACGTGCGCGCGCCGTCTCGCCGGTCGCCGCGAGGAGCACACCCCGGTTGACCAGCGCCCCGACGTCACGGCCGTCGAGCGAAATGACGCGGTCGAAGTCGGCCAGCGCGCCCGCACTGTCACCCTTCTGCAGGCGCACCAGCGCACGGCTGTTGAGCGCCCCTCCGGCCTTCGGATCAAGCGTGATCGCCCGGTCGAGATCCTTAAGCGCCGCATCGAGCTTGCCCTGCGTGAACAGAAGCGCGCCCCGCGCCTCAAGCGCACGCGCGAAATCCGGCATGATGGCAAGCGCCGCATCGAAATCGGGCATGGCCTTCTCGCCCTGCCCCAGCTTCACCTGTGCTGCCCCCCGGTTGAAGTAGGCAGCCGCCTTCAGGTCAGGGCGGATGTTCGCCGCGATCATGGCCGTGCACGCGCTGACCAGCTTCTGCCAGTCGCTCTTTGCCTTGCCGAAACAGGTATCGGCGGCGGCCTGCTGTGCCGCACTCGCCTTGGCCGCCTGTGCAGGCGCAGCCGGCGCAAGGCCGGCCGCGGCGACAAGCAGGATCATGCCGAAACGGCGTCCATCAAAGGGCATGGTCTGTGTCCCCAACTGAGCTCAAAGACCCTGGCGATGGCCATTCAGAACCGCCGCGACCTCGTCGATCGAGCCGGGCGATGCGGATGCCGGTCCCCGGTGGCGCGGGCGTCCGCCCTGGCTCACGGTTCCCGTATTGGCATTCGCCTCGCTGGTCGCTGTCTGGTTGCCGTGCGAGAACTGGTCGTTGCTCACGCTCGCGCCGGCCGAATTGTTGATGATTATGCAGCTCGAGTTCGCTCCTGCCGACGCCCCGCTGCCATTGGAACCCTGGCCGCTCGAGCCGCTGGTTCCACCGCAGACGATCGTGCCGGCGCCGCTGCCGTTGCCGGCGGGGTCCTCGACATTCTTGATCGCGACCGCGACCGCAGCGCGGTTCTGGTACGAGAAATTCCAGGGCACGCGACCCATCAACGGATCATCGGCGCGCGCGGCACCCGCAAGAAGCAGCGGCAGCCCGGCAGCAGCGGCAAGCAGGATAGGACGGACATTCATGGCAAGGTCTCCTTGGTTGGGGAAGGCGGTGCCCCACCACGGGGCACCGCCAGCTTCGCGGAAAAACCCGCAACTAGCGCGACAGGTCGCGCCCGACATTGATCGACACGTTGTTGCCAACGGCCGTCGCAACCGAACTCACCCACGGCGTCGGCACCTGGACCACGTTGCCGAGGTTGCCCTCGGTCGGGGTCAGTGTTGCCGTCGTCAGCTGGCGCATGTTGTCGTAGCCGGAGGCCTTGACATTCGTCACGCGCGAGGTCGCTTCGACATTCGCCAGCGCAAACTGGGTGATGTCGCCGATCAGCACATGGTTGCTCAGCCGGTCACCACAGCGATAGCCGCAGGACGAGCCGCCATCCACGTCCGACGCCAGCGTGACCGACAGGTTGTTGGCAACCGCCGTCGCCGAGCTGTCGACGCTGACATTGCGCACATGGGTGACATACGAGTCAGCCGAGATGTCGGCCTTCGTCAGCGCACCCATTGCAGCGCCCAGCGTGAACAGGCCCGCAATGCTGGTATGGAGGTTGCCCTCCGGACCATGGTTGTACCCGCCATTCGGCTGGCTGGTCGAAGGCAGGCCACCCTCGAACGCCGCGACATCGAAGCCGTTGTCGCAGCCCGTGTAGCAGCCATAGCGCTTGTCGCGCACGTTGGCGACGAACTGGCCATCATGCAGCATGACGGGCACGTCGGACGTGATCGACTGGTTGTTGCCAATGGCGCTCGCGCTGCTCAGCACGATGGGAAGCTGCGTCCTGGCATCCAGCGGCTTGGTCACCTTGTACCCGCCGTGACGTCCGTAGTGATTCCATTCCATCGGACGGATCGGGTCGTTGGTGATGTTGGAGACATGCGAGGACGCGGTGGAGTCGCCCAGGAAGATCTGCAGCTTCTCGAGCTGGACGATCCCGGTTGATTCCACGTCCACATCGACATAGACGTCGATATCGACCTTTTCCTTGATGTCCTTCTGCCAGTTCCACTCGACATTGTCGAAGGCCATGGCCGGCGACGTAGCGAGGGACGAGGCAGCGATGACAGCCAGGCTCGCGGCGAGGGTTCTCGCATTCTTGAGTGCTTTCATTGCTTTGTTTCCCCATTGGGTTTGAGCTGCTCGAGATAGGACGACATGTGGTCGTTCTCTACGAGGGCGCAGCGTGGATCCCTCGGTAGCCTTAAAAAGTCGGTCATGATCTGGTAGACGGCCATCTCCGCGACCGAGCGCACGCCCAGCTGCAGCGGCTCGTTGCGCACATGGCCCGCCTCCAGTTCGACATAGGTCTGGTCGAAGAAGCGGAACACGTCGGCCTGGACCTCGTATCCGTAGATCTGCTTCTGCAGCGACGAGACATAGGCGACGGAGAAATTGCGTGCATTCACGACCCTGAGGTCCATCGCCACGTTGACGACAGCCATGCGCGTGCCGGCGCCGATGCCGGCAATCCTCAGGCCCACGCCGCCGGTCACGATGTTGTAGTTGAGCTCGGTCAGCGCACCGACCAGGATGAAGTCGCTGGCCGGCAGCTTGCCGAAGGCCTCGACACTGCGATTGAGGCGGTTCTGTTCGGCAAGCTTGACCTCTGCCAGCGGCAGCCGCAGGTCATAGCGCTCCACCAGGTTCGCCTTGCCGGTCTTGTAGAGCGCGCTCATCACCATCTCGGCCGCACCCTGCGTCAGGTTGTTGCCGGCCTTGTCGTAATAGGCGATCTGCCCGGTCTTGTCGGCGATCTCGCCCACGGCAAACACGGGCAGGTTGCTCGCCGGAACCGTCTGCAGCCGCCTGAGGCACTGGCTGTAGGGCGTGTCGTTGCTGGTGACCGGATAGACGACAAGCGGCTTCACGCCGGTGGCGTCTCCCGGCGCGACGCCGGCACAGCCGGCAAGCATGGTCGCGGAAAGAAGGCTGAGCATCAGGCAGCGGAACGTTGACATTTCTTGGACCTTGCTGTTGGGGAGCGCATCGCTGCGCCTCTCTTCTGCATATAGGGACAGTATAAGGAATTTATTCCTTATCTTCGCGGCGCGTTCGGCGATCGCCTTGGAAAAAAAGGCAGGCGACTTGTGCCGAACGGCGAAACGGGCATGTGGCGAAAGGATGGCCGCGGACGAACCCGCGCTGGCGGCGAGAGGGTTGCTGCTCATTGCACCGTCTCCACCTTCCGGCACGCCGGACCTGTGGCAGCCGGGCATTCCTCGGTCGATGCACCGGAGAACTGGTGCTGGATTGCCCAGATCGCGACCTGGGTGCGGTTCGACAGGCCAAGCTTGCGCAGCACCGCCTTCAGGTTGACCTTGACCGTCGCCTCCGTGATCCCGAGCGAGTTCGCAATGCGCTTGTTGGTCAGGCCCTGCACAAGACCATTCAGGATGGCCTGCTCGCGCGGCGCCAGCCACACGTCGCCCACCCGCGTGGCGCATGCCTCGCGCGGAACGCCCGCCCCGCCCTCCGCATGCATTTGCCCGATCAGGCTGCCAAGCGTGCGCGGGAAGACTTTCTCGCCATGCATCACAAGCCTGAGCGAATCGATCAGCGCCGCCGCCGAGATGCTCTTGAGCACATAGCCATCCGCGCCGGCCGCGAATGCCTCTGCGAGGCTTGAAAGTTCAGCCGCACCGGCGAACACGACCGGATGCGCCTCGGGAAAGCGCTGCTTCAGCGCGCTGACCGCATGGCCGCCAAGCGACGCATCCATGATCACGATGTCGGGCTTCTTTCCCCCGGCAGGCGCTTCGGCACCACCAGGAAGCGCCGCCCCTTCCCAGCCGACGGCAAAGCCGCCACTGCCAAGCTGGCTGCGGATCCCGGCCCTCACGATCGGATGCGGGTCGATGACCCACACATCCGCAATTGCATCCACCACGCGGTGCGGCACTGCCGCCCTGTTCTCGAAAGCCGTCAAGATGACCCCCTTGTTGATGCGCGAACCGCTGAGGCTCGCGGGTACATCGGCAGGGCGCGCCCTGCGCCATGCCCTCGGGGGAAAGCGTATTCATACGCGACGAACCGAATACGGGTTCAGGTCAAGGTTTCGGGACGGTAGGGAAAATATTCATATGCCCGTTGGGCCTACTCCCTTCGGCGAAGCATCGCCGAAGGGAAGGCCTGCCTTCGCCGTTGGGCATTGGCGAAAGGACCTGCACGCGGTCCACAAGATGAATTGCAAGCACCACTCCATTCGGCTGCCATGCGGCCGGTCTCATGAAAAGGATCAAACCCATGCGTTCGCTCGTGTCGATGGCCGTCGTTGCAACACTGCTCGTGCTCGCCGGTGCACCGGAGGCAGATGCGGGATCGCGCAGGAAGCAGGCTGCCGCGCGCCCCGCGACGACAACAGCGCTCCAGGCCCTCGGCGACCGGCAGCTCTGCGAGGGCGGCGTGCTCATCCCGGCGCCCGACCAGGCACGCGGCTGCACGCGGCTCATCACGGGCCGCACGGCGCGCAACCTCAAGGCGATCGCCCATTACAACCGGGCCAACGCCCGCATGCGCATGGCCGAACTCGCCGGCGCCATCGAGGACTACACGACCGCAACCCGGCTCGATCCCGTGATGCGCGACGCCCTCTTCAACCGCGCAATTGCCCACCAGGCCATCGGCAACATGGCCGCGGCCAGGGCCGATCTCGACGCCACCTTGCGCCTCGCGCCGTCAGACGGCGATGCCCTCATCGCGCGCGGCCGCATGGGCTTGCAGCGTGGTGAGCTGGACCAGGCCGCAGCCGATTTCGCAAGGGCGCTGGCCGTATCGCCGGCAAGCATTCCCGCCCGCCTCGGCCGCGCCCACCTGCGGGCACGCCAGCACGATTGGGCCGGCGCCCGCACCGACTACGACGCCGCGCTCGAGGCAAATCCCCGCTCGGGCGAGGCACTCTATGGCCGCGGCCTCGTGGCGAGCTGGAGCGGCAACGCCAGGGCCGGCGCCGACGACATGAGCCTTGCCCTTGTCCTCGACCCCGCAGCAGCCGAGAAACTGGCGGCAATTGGCCTGCTCATGCCCCAGCGCCAGGCAACCGCCATGGCGGCACAGGACTGAAATCCGCGTCCCCGGGGCGGGGAATTTCCGCAGCGTTGACGCTCGCGTAACCGCGCGCGCAGCTTGTCCCTTGCTGCGACCGGCGACCCTCTGGACAGACGCCCCCGCGGCCAACGATGATGGGGCCCTCGCACAAAGGAAAGCCCCGCCAATGGCCGCACGCAGCCTCTCCCTCGCAACCCTCCTTGCCGCAACAGCCCTGCTCGCCCCCCTGGCTGGCGCACCGGTTGCCGTCGCACACAACCACGGCGGCGAGACCGCAAGCGGCGGCGCGGTCATCAGCCAGCCTTACGCCAAGGCCACCATGCCCGGCGCCAAGGTCGGCGCGGCCTACATGCAGGTGAAGAACACGGGCAAGACGCCCTTCACGCTGGTCTCGGCAACCTCGCCCGCCTCCGAGAGGGTCGAGCTGCACACCATGTCGATGGACGGCGGCGTGATGCGCATGCGCCAGATCACCGGCGGCGTGACCGTAGAGCCCGGCCAGACCGTCAGCTTCACACCCGGCGGCATGCACCTCATGCTGATGGGCCTGAAGCAGCAGCTTGCTGCCGGCACCGCGATCCCCGTGACGCTGACCTTCTCCGGCGCCCCGGCGCAGACGATCCAGTTCCCCGTGCAGGCCATGGGCGACGGCGGCCACCACCACCACTAGGCGGGCGAGGGGCAGCAGCACTCAGCCCGCGAGCCCACCCTCGACCGCCTGCGCAACAGCAAGCAGGCGGCGATCCTCCATCGTCTCGCCGACCAGCATCAGGCCCACCGGCAAGCCGCCGCCGGCATCGACCGGCAGGCTGATCGCGCAGCGATCCAGGAAGTTGAACAGGCTCGTGTTGCGCAGCGCACGCCCGTTCTCGCGGTTGAAACCCGCCGCATCGGCAATGTCGGCAAAGCGTGGCGCCACATTGGGCGTCGTCGGCAGCACGATCGCATCATGTCCGGCTGCAAGCCGGCTGGTCTCGGCCATCATGCGCTGGCGTGCACGCATGATCCGGCCGACATCATCCTCCGCCATCTGCCCGCCCATGTCGATGCGCGCCAGAACGATCGGGTCATAGGCCTCGCGCCGCTCAAGCAGGCCGAGCGCCCGGTGATGGCGGAAGGCTTCCGCATTGACCAGCGTGCCCTTCGAAAACAGCTCCGGCGCCTCGCTGAAATGCGGAAAGCTGACCTGTGTGATCTCGACACCGGCACGGCGCAACTGCCCCAGCGCATGATCGAAGCGCGCGGCGACATGCGCATCAAGCCCGTCCATCATCACCTCGCGCGGCAAGGCAAGCCTCAGGCCCGCCAGCGGCGGCACCGGCAACGCCGCATCAGGGCGATCCGCAAGGATGGCATCCACGATGGCGCAGCATTCAACCGAGCGCGCCAGGGGTCCGATGCTGTCCTGCGTCGGCGACAGCACGAACGCACCCTCCCGCGGCACGCGCCACTGCGTCGGCTTGAAGCCCACGATCCCGCAGAAGGCCGCCGGAATGCGCACCGACCCGCCCGTGTCACTGCCAAGCCCCATGAAGGCCTGCCCAAGCGCCACGGAAACCGCAGCCCCCGAGCTCGACCCGCCCGGCACGCGAGCCGCGTCATGCGGATTGGGGCATGGCGGAAGATGCGGGTTCGCACCCAGCGCCGTGAAGGCAAACGCGCTCATGTGGGTACGTCCCAGCACCACCGCGCCCGCACGGCGCAGCGCCGCGCCCGCGGTCGCATCGGCCCGCGCCGCCGGCGCCCCGCGCAAGGCCAGCGCCCCGGCCGCCGTCACTTCGCCTTCGACATCGAACAGGTCCTTCACGGACACGGGGACACCTTCAAGCAGCGACCGCGGCGCACCCGCCGCAAGCCGCCGGTCGCTGTCAGCGGCATCTGCGCGTGCACGCGCCGCCGCCACCGACACGTACGCCCCGCCACCAATGTCGATCAGCTCGAGCGCCTCTTCCACCAGCGCGCGCGACCTCAGGTCCTGCCGCAGCCGGACGGCAACCTGGGCAATCG
>DAISVV010000147.1:0-8328 GCA_036840015.1 Micropepsaceae bacterium | reverse complement strand
TGGTCGGCGGGCAGCACGACCTCGAGCTTCACCTTGGGAAGGAAATCGACGACATATTCGGCGCCACGGTAGAGTTCCGTATGGCCTTTCTGGCGGCCGAACCCCTTGGCTTCCGTAACGGTGATACCCTGGACGCCAACCTCCTGGAGGGCCTCCTTCACCTCATCGAGTTTGAAAGGCTTGATGATCGCCTCGATTTTCTTCATGCCGAGCCTGTCACTTGCGAGGGGCGCAACTTAACCCTCGCCCCTGAGGCCGGAAATCCAATATTGTGCCAGCCAAAGAGGCAATTGTGCACAAACTGTGGGCAGTGGCCCTGAGCCTTGCGGCGTACCGGGCGCTTTGACAAGTTGCGCCCCTCAACACGGCGAAGCGACCATGAAGCCCCTCAATCCGACATTTTCCAGCCTTGGAACCACGATCTTCTCGGTCATGTCGGGCCTTGCCGTGCAACACGGCGCAATCAACCTGGGCCAGGGATTTCCTGACACCGATGGCCCCCTCGAGGTTCGCGAGCGCGCGGCCCGCGCCCTTGTCGAGGGGCCCAACCAGTACCCGCCGATGCCGGGAATCGAACCCCTGCGCCAGGCGCTGTCGGCCCATGCCCGCAAGTTCTACGACCTCTCCTATGACTGGCGCACCGAGATCGTGGTCACCTCAGGCGGCACCGAGGCGCTGACCGCCTCGATCATGGCCGTGGTGAAGCCCGGCGACGAGGTCATCCTGTTCGAGCCCGCCTATGATTGCTATCGGCCCGTCATCGAGGCCGTGGGCGGCATCGCGCGCCCCGTCAGGCTGCAGGCGCCGGACTGGACGCTGACAGCCGACATGCTGGCCGGCGCCTTCAATGAACGCACCAAGGCCGTCATCCTGAATTCGCCCATGAACCCGTCCGGAAAGGTCTTTTCCGACGCCGAGCTCGGCATGATCGCCGACCACCTCGAGCGCTTCGACGCCATCGCGATCTGCGACGAGGTCTACGAGCACCTGACCTATGACGGCATCGCGCACCGCCCGCTGGCCACGCGCCCGGGCATGCGCGCGCGCTGCCTGCGCGTGGGCTCGGCCGGCAAGATCTTCTCGCTGACAGGCTGGAAAGTGGGTTGGGTCGAAGGCGACGCCGCGCTCATGTCGACAGTCGCCAAGGCGCATCAGTTCATCACCTTCACCACACCGACCGCCCTTCAGCTCGGCATCGCGCATGGTCTGGAGCACTGCGAGCCCTATTTCATGTCACTTGCCGGCGAGTTCCAGGGTAACCGCGATTACCTCGCAGCCAAGCTCGCGCGCATCGGCCTGCGTCCGCTCGCTGCCCAGGGGACATACTTCCTCACGGCCGACTTCTCGAGCCTCGGCTTCAACGGCACCGACGCCGAGTTCTGTCGCCAGATGACCGAGCGGGCAGGGGTGGCCGCCATTCCGCTGTCGGCATTCTATTCCGCCGATACCGGACAGAAGCTCATCCGCTTTGCCTTCTGCAAGCAGCGCGCCGTGCTCGAGGAAGCCGTCGCGCGCCTGCAGCGCCATTACGCCTGAATTCGACAGGAACCCTGAGATGACCGACGACACCATGCCCATCCTGGTCGGATGCGGCCAGTTCACCCAACGCACGGCACAGACAGGCAAGTTCGAGGAAAGCCTCGACCCCATGCAGTTGCTGGCGGTCGCCGCCGACCGCGCGCTGGCCGATACGGGCGCCGCCGACAGGCTCAAGTCCCGCATCGACAACATCTCGGTCGTGCGTTTCACCGCCGACTCCTCGGAGGCCGGCCGCCTTCCCATCGGCCAGTACACGAACCCGCCGCGCTCGCTCGGCAAGCGCATCGGCGCCACCGCGCGGCGCGAGTACTACACGAGCGCCGGCGGCAACACGCCCCAGTGGCTCGTCAACCGCACGGCCGAGGAGATCGCCAAGGGCGAAACGACGGTTGCGCTGCTGGCAGGATCTGAAGACCTCGCAACCCTACTGGGTGCCCTCAACAAGGGCGTCCCCTTGAACTGGGGCGAGGATGCCGGCGGCAAGCCCATCGACATCGGCGACAACCGCAAGGGCTCGAACGACATCGAGAAGGCCCATGCACTGTACTTCCCCGTCAACACCTATCCCCTGTTCGAAAACGCCATCCGTGGCCAGAAGGGGCGCTCGGTGAAGGAGCACCAGCTCGCGCTGGGCCGGCTCTTCTCGCCGTTCTCGAAGGTTGCGGCTGGGAACCCGCATGCGTGGTTTCCGAAGTTCCGCACGCCCGAGGAGATCGCCACCCCAGCCGACAACAACCGCTATGTCGGTTTCCCCTACACCAAGTACATGAACGCCGTGATCCAGGTCGACATGGCGGCCGCCGTGGTGATGACCAATGTGCGCACCGCACGCGAACTCGGCATCGCCGAGGACAAGTGGGTCTACCTGCATGGCTGCGCCGATGCGACCGACATCTGGAACGTGTCGGAGCGCGTGAACTTCCACTCGTCACCGGCCATCCGCATGATGGGACGCAAGGCGCTGGCCATGGCCGGCAAGACGATCGGCGACATGGAATTCCTTGATCTCTATTCGTGCTTCCCCTCCGCGGTGGAGATCGGCTGCAGCGAACTGGGCATTGCCGAGAACGACCCGCGCGGCCTGACCATCACCGGCGGGCTGCCTTATTTCGGCGGCGCCGGGAATAACTATGTGATGCATTCGATCGTGAGCATGATGGAAAAGGTGCGCGCCAAGCGCGGCAGCTTTGGCCTCCTGACCGCCAATGGCTGGTACGTGACGAAGCATTCGCTCGGCATCTACTCGACCACCCCCGTCAAGGGTGAATGGAAGCGCGAGGATCCAAAGACCTATCAGGCTGAACTCGACGCAATGGCCCGTCCCGTGGTCGATCCGAAGCCGGAAGGCGAGGGCACGATCGAGACCTATACCGTCATGCATGACCGCGGCGGCCCCAAGATCGGCATCATCGTGGGCCGGCTGCAAAACGGAAACAGGTTCCTTGCGCACACGGCCAACGACCCGGCGACGCTGGCCGACCTCATGGAGCGCGAGTGCCTCGGCCGGAAAGGCAATGTTACGCCGGGCGCAACGACCAACCTCTTCGTTCCGCAATAACGATGGCCAGGCTCTATCTCATCCGCCACGGCGAACCGACCGGCACCTGGGGCACCTCGCCCGATCCGGATCCTGGCCTGTCCGACCGCGGACACCTCCAGGCCGCCGAAACCGCCCAGCGCCTGGTTGCGCAGCGTCCGGCCCACATCATGACGAGCCCCCTGCGGCGCGCCTCCGAAACCGCAGCCGCCCTCGCCGCGCTGACGGGCCAGTCGCCGGCCGTCGTGCCGGAAGTGGCAGAGATCCCGACGCCTGCCACCATCGCGCAGGCGCAGCGCGGAGACTGGCTGCGCGCGATCATGGCGCAGGCCTGGCACGAGATCGACCCCGACCTGCAGGCGTGGCGCGCACGCGCCATCGAGAAGCTCACCTCGATTTCCGGGGACACGGCGGTATTCTCGCACTACGTCATGATCAATGTCGCCGTGGGCGCCGCCATCGGTGATGACCGGCTGCATTGCTTTGCACCCGCACATGCCTCGGTGACCATTCTTGAAACAAGCGGCCGCGGCCTGACCCTGGTCGAGCTTGGCACGACAGGTACCAGCGCCATCCGCTAGGAAGACAGGAGCAGGCAAACCATGTGGCATCCCGGCCCCGAGATCCTGACCGTGGCGCAGCACGCCGCCATCGATCGCCTCGTGGCGCTCGCCGGGACACCCGTCGCGACCCTCATGGAAAACGCCGGCCGCCAGGTTGCCAACCAGGTCGCCCTGCGCTGGCCGGCCTGCCGCGTGCTCGTGGTCTGCGGTCCAGGCAATAATGGCGGGGACGGCTATGTCGCAGCCCGTCACCTCGAGGCACGTGGCTTCGCGGTTGAGCTTGCAACCTTCGGCGACCACACGAAGGCCTCGCCGGAAGCAAGGCAGATGGCCGCGCTCTGGAAGGGCCCGACCAGGGTCTTCAGCGCCGACGACAGCATTCGCGCGGATCTGGTCATCGATGCCGTGTTCGGCGCAGGCCTGTCCCGCACGTTGCCTCCGGATCTCTCGCGCTTCTTCTCGATCCTCGAGGCTGACGACATCCCTGTCGTGGCCATCGACGTCCCCAGCGGCCTGCACGGCGACACGGCCGGCTTCGTCGAGGGTACCAAGCCCTGGTCGGCAAAGCTGAGCGTGACATTCTTCCGCAAGAAGCCTGCCCATGTGCTTATGCCCGGACGCCTTCATTGCGGCGAAGTCGCCTGTGTCGACATCGGCATCGGCGATGGCATGGTCCGGGCGCTCACGGCCCAACCCCTCGAAAACGCGGACGCGCTGCAATCCTGCACCGAGATCCTGTCGGTGTCGGGGCTCCCGGTCGACCCGCTCGCGCACAAGCACGCGCGCGGGCACTGCTTCGTGCTCAGCGGGCCCGCCACGTCGACCGGGGCCGCGCGGCTTGCCGCCGAAGCTGCCCTGCGCGCAGGTGCCGGCCTTGTGACAGTCCTCGGCGCCGCCGACGCGTTGCCGGTGCTCGCTGCCCGGCTGACAGCCGTGATGGTGCGTGGATATTCCCAGCCCAACGACCTGCGCCAGGCCCTGTCCGATCCCCGCCCCGCCGCCATCGTGGCCGGGCCTGGCCTCGGCGTGACCGCCGCCGCGCGCCAGGCCATCGCACATGTGCTTTCGGCCCGCCGGCCCGCCGTGCTCGACGCCGATGCGCTGACGATCTTCGAGGGTGACCCGCCCGAACTCTTTGCCCAGCTTACGCCGGACTGCGTCCTCACCCCGCATGTGGGCGAGTTCAATCGCCTGTTCCCGGGCGTGCTGGGCCGCGCCTCGAATCGCATCGAGGCCGCGCGCGAGGCCGCCCGGATGGCTGCCGCCACCGTGCTGCTCAAGGGCCCCGACACCGTGATTGCCGCGCCCGACGGCCGGGTTGCCATCAACACCAATGCGCCACCGTGGCTTGCAACGGCCGGCTCCGGCGACGTGCTGGCCGGCATTATCGGGGCCCGCCTCGCCCAGGGCGAGCCTGCCTTCGAAGCCGCGCGATCCGGCGCCTTTTTGCATGGAAAGTGCGGCAGTTTGGCGGGCCCCGGCCTCATCGCCGAAGATCTGCCCGCCCTGCTGCCAGGGGCCCTTGCGCCGTAGTTAAGCCTCGGGCCTCTTTGGCTTTGTATTTCACGGCGGCCCTGCTATAGACACGCCCCTTGTTTTCCTTCAGGAACAGCGGATCCGCTTGTGTTGGCTCCCCTGGGTTGCGCACGCAGGCCCGAGAGCCGCGCGGGCGTGGCGGAACTGGTAGACGCGCTGGATTTAGGTTCCAGTGACGCAAGTCGTGGGGGTTCAAATCCCTTCGCCCGCACCACACGCGCTGACCCCGGGGGGAAACATACACGGCCGCGCAAATAAAGAGCAGGACTGGACCAAAATGCAGATTACCGAAACGGTGAATGAAAACCTCCGCCGCGAATTCCGTATCACCGTTGCCCGAAACGATCTTGATGCGCGCCTCTCGACCAAGCTCGAGGACATGAAGGGGCAGGTGAACCTCAAGGGCTTCCGTCCCGGCAAGGTGCCCGTCGCGCATCTCCGCAAGACCTATGGCAAGTCGATGATGGGCGAGATCGTCCAGGAAACCGTCGCCGAAGTCAGCCAGAAGGCCGTGGCCGATCGCTCGCTGCGTCCGGCGATGTCGCCCAGCATCCGTTTCGAAGGCGAAGTCGAAAAGGTTCTCGACGGCAAGGAAGACCTGATCTTCACGATGGGCGTCGACCTGATGCCCGACTTCACGCTCGCCGACGCAAGCCAGATCTCGCTCGTGCGCCCCGTGGCGGACGTGACCGACGACATGGTGATGGAGTCGCTCAAGCGCCTCGCCAGCCAGCAGCGCACCTTCGAGCCCAAGGGCGATGGTGCCGATGCCCAGGACGGTGACCAGCTGGTGATCGATTTCGTCGGCCGCATTGATGGCGTCGCCTTCGAGGGTGGTTCCGCCGAGAACGCCGAGCTTGTCATCGGCTCCGGCAGCTTCATTCCCGGCTTCGAGGATCAGCTCAAGGGCGCCAAGGCCGGCGACAGCCGGACGGTCGCCGTGACATTCCCGGCCGAGTATCCTGCCGAACGCCTTGCCGGAAAGGCAGCCGAATTCAGCGTCTCCGTGAAGGAAGTTCGCCGCGGCGTCGATGCCGAGGTGGATGACACGCTGGCCACGAAGCTCGGCCTCGACAGTCTCGACCGCCTCAAGGAGGCCGCGCGCGGCCAGCTGGTGGCGGAATATGCCCGCGCCTCGCGCGCCCACTTGAAGCGCGCCCTGCTCGATGCCCTCGACGAGCGCCACAGCTTCGATCTGCCCTCCGGCATGGTCGAGGCCGAGTTCGGGCAGATCTGGAAGCAGGTCGAGCAGGATCTCAAGTCCGGCAATCTCGCGGAAGAAGACAAGGGCAAATCCGAGGACGAGCTCAAGGCCGAGTTCCGCAAGATTGCGGAACGTCGCGTCCGTTTGGGTCTCGTCCTGTCGGAGTTCGGCCGCGGAAACAACGTCCAGGTAACCCAGGAAGAGCTGAACCGTGCCGTCGTGGCACAGGCTCGGCAGTATCCGGGCCAGGAAGCCCGGATCTTCGAGTTCTACCGCAACAACCCCGATGCGGTGGCGCAGCTGCGCGCCCCGATTTTCGAGGACAAGGTGGTCGACTTCCTGTGCGGACAGGTGAAGATCTCGGACCAGGCCGTGGCCCGCGACGACCTGTTCAAGGACCCGGAAGAACTCGCAAAGCTGCTCAAGGCCAACTAACTGTTTAAAGTTGGCTTGTATGGTGTAGGCGCTCCCCCTAGAGATGTTCAGGGGCTGAGAACGAGGAAGTGTGACCCATGAAAGACGTCAGAGAGACCTACGCGAACTACTACATGCCGTTCGTCATCGAGCAGACGTCGCGCGGGGAACGCTCCTACGACATCTATTCCCGCCTCCTGAAGGAGCGGATCATCTTCGTATCGGGTCCCATCGAGGACACGGTCGCCACGCTGGTCACGGCGCAGCTCCTCTTCCTTGAGGCGGACAATCCGAAGAAGGAAATCGCCATGTACATCAACTCGCCGGGTGGGGTCGTGACTGCCGGCATGGCGATCTACGACACGATGCAATATATCCGCCCGACAGTGGCCACGCTGTGCATTGGCCAAGCGGCCTCGGCAGCCTCGCTGCTGCTCTGTGCCGGCGAAAAGGGGCAGCGCTTTGCGCTGCCGAACTCGCGCGTGATGCTGCACCAGCCCTCGGGTGGTGCCTATGGCCAGGCGTCGGACATTTCACGCCACGCCCAGGAGATCCTCAAGATCAAGCGGCGGCTTAACGATATCTACGCCACCCACACGGGTCAGCCCGTTGAAACAATCGAAAAGGCCCTGGACCGGGACAACTTCATGACGGCCGAGGAAGCGCGGGCTTTTGGCCTGATCGACCAGGTATTCACCAAGCGGCCGGCCGGGGTCGAGGCCGCCAAGACCGACTGATTCCCGGACTGATTGAGGAGTTCGCGGCCTTACACCCGCGTTTAATAGTTTCTTGATCCGTGACCGATTACCATGCTCGAATTGACGGTAGTCCAGGTCCATGGGGATTCGGCACGGATTTGGCTTTGTAGGTACTGGGACGAAGGATTTGACCCGGCTTGGGTCACGGCTTCGGCCTGCAAGGGAGCGTATGTATGAGTAAAAGCGGAAGCGACTCGAAGAACACGCTGTATTGCTCCTTCTGCGGCAAGAGCCAGCACGAGGTCCGCAAACTGATTGCCGGCCCCACCGTATTCATCTGCGATGAGTGCGTGGAGCTCTGCATGGACATCATCCGCGAGGAGAACAAGACCTCGCTCGTGAAGTCGCGCGACGGGGTGCCCACGCCACAGGACATCCGCAAGGTTCTCGACGATTATGTCGTCGGCCAGGACCACGCGAAGAAAGTTCTCTCGGTCGCGGTCCATAACCACTACAAGCGCCTCAACCACCAGGCCAAGACGGGCGAAGTCGAGATCGCCAAGTCGAACATCATGCTGATCGGGCCGACCGGTTGCGGCAAGACGCTGCTGGCCCAGACGCTCGCGCGCATCCTCGACGTGCCTTTCACGATGGCGGATGCCACGACCCTGACCGAAGCCGGCTATGTCGGCGAGGACGTCGAGAACATCATCCTCAAGCTGCTCCAGGCCGCCGACTATAATGTCGAGAAGGCCCAGCGCGGCATCGTCTACATCGACGAGGTCGACAAGATCAGCCGCAAGTCCGACAACCCGTCCATCACGCGCGACGTGTCGG
>DAISVV010000146.1:2466-8340 GCA_036840015.1 Micropepsaceae bacterium | reverse complement strand
CCGACCAGCTCGCCGCGCGCCCCGCCATCCAGCGCGGCCGCATGGTCACCCGCGCCTGGGGCGACCCTTCGTCGCAACTCCCCGAGCGCCACGACGCCAGCGACTTCGATCGCGTCAAGGCGAACAGCTGACAGGCGCCACAGACCCGGCGCGCGGGATGATCCCTGAACTTCCGATCAGCGCGGCGCTGCCCGATCTCAAGGCAACGCTCGCCGCCCGCGCGAATGTCGTGCTGGAAGCACCACCCGGCGCAGGCAAGACGACAATCGTGCCACTCGCGCTCCTCGAAGAGCCCTGGCTCGCGGGCCGCAAGATCCTGATGCTCGAGCCGCGCAGGGTCGCCGCCCGCGCCGCCGCAACGCGCATGGCCTCCCTTCTCGGGCAGCAGCCGGGCGAGACCGTAGGCTACCGCGTCCGACAGGACAGCCGCGTCTCGGCACGAACACGCATCATCGTCCTGACCGAGGCCCTGCTGACCCGCCGACTGCAGGACGACCCGGAACTATCGGATGTCGGACTGGTCATCTTCGACGAGTTCCACGAGCGCAGCCTCAATGCCGACCTGGGTCTCGCCCTCGCCCGCGAGGTACAGGAGGCGCTCAACCCGGCACTCAAGCTTCTTGTGATGTCAGCAACCCTCGACGGAACGCGAATATCAGCCCTGCTCGACGACGCACCCATCGTTCGCAGCGAAGGTCGCATGTTTCCGGTGGAAACGCGCTACACAGCGCCTCCCGCCAACACGCGCATCGAGCAGCATGTGGCCCGCACCATCATGGATGCCCTGCACGGCACGACGGGCGGGATACTCGCCTTCCTCCCCGGCGAGGGCGAGATCCGCACCGTCGAGCGGTTCCTCTCGGAAAGCGACCTCGGGGAGGCGGTACTGTCACCGCTTTACGGCAACCTCCCGCCCGACACGCAGGACAAGGCCATCCGCCCGCGCACGGACGGACGCCGCAAGATCGTTCTCGCCACATCGATCGCCGAGACCAGCCTGACGATCGAGGATGTCAGGGTGGTCATCGACGCAGGCCTGCAGCGCCTTGCCCGCTACAATCCGGCAAGCGGAATGACCCAGCTCGTCACGCAGCGCGTGTCGCTGGCCTCGGCAGACCAGCGGCGTGGCCGCGCCGGCCGCGTCGCACCGGGAATTTGCTACAGGCTCTGGAGCGAACCCGAGACCAGGTCACTGGCGGCCTACACCCCGGCGGAAATTCTCACGAGTGACCTCGCCCCCTTCGCCCTCGAGCTTGCCGCCTGGGGCGAAAGGGACACAAGCGGCCTGAAGCTGCTCGACCACCCGCCGAAGGGTACCTTTGCCGAAGCCCAGCTGCTTCTTCGCGAACTTGAAGCCCTGGACAGGGATGACAGGATCACGCCACATGGTCGGGCCTGCCTGTCATTTGGCGCTCATCCACGCCTCGCCCACATGATGATCCGCGGAACTGAACTGGGACTGGGAGCAACCGCAGCCGCCCTCGCCGCCATCCTCTCGGAACGCGACATCACGCGCTCGAGGGACACCGACCTGCGCACCCGCCTTGAAATCATGTCCGGCCGCGCGGATCCCCAGGCCGACCGGGGAGCCGTCGCCCGCGCACGCGAGCAGGCACGCACCTGGTCTCGAACGCTCAAGGCATCAGGCGACGAGATAAGGCCCTCGGACGCCGGCAGGCTCGCAGCCCTCGCCTACCCGGAGCGTGTGGCACGCAGGCGCGGCGCGGCAAGCTATCGCCTCGCCAATGGCCGGGGCGCCGTGATGAACGAGGTCGATCCCTTGTCTGTCGAGCCATTCCTTGCCATCGCTTCGCTGGACGGCGCCGGAGCCAATGCCCGGATCTTCCAGGCAGCGCCCCTGTCGCTCGCGGACATCGAGGAACTCTTCGAATCCCGCATCCAGGAACGCGACAAAGTCGAGTGGAGCGACCGCGAGCGCATCGTCGTCGCGCGGCAGGAGACCGTGCTCGACGAACTCGTGCTGGCGGAACGCCAACTGCGCAATCCGTCCCGTGACCTGATGGTGGCCGCAACGCTGCACGGCATCAGGTCTCTCGGGATCTCCTGCCTGCCCTGGACGGAGGATCTCCTCGCCTGGCGCCAGCGCCTTGCGTTCCTGCGCCGGATCGATCCGGACGGCGGCTGGCCCGACACCAGCGACGAAGGCCTCTTGTCCACGATCGACCAGTGGCTCGCCCCTTTCCTCGATGGGATCACGCGCGCCTCGGATTTCACGCGCATCCGCCTGCACGACGCAATGGACACGCTTCTCGACTGGCAGGCCCGCAAGCGCCTCGACACCATGGCGCCCACGTCAATCACGGTCCCATCCGGCTCCAGCATCCGGATCGACTATGCGGCGGATGAACCGGTCCTCGCCGTGCGCCTGCAGGAGATGTTCGGCCTTGCCGACACGCCAGCCATCGCAAACGGACGCGTCCCGCTGCTCCTGCATCTTCTGTCGCCGGCCCGCCGCCCCGTGCAGGTGACGCGCGACCTGAGGAGCTTCTGGAAGAACGCGTACCCGGAGGTGAAGAAGGACTTGAAGGGCCGCTATCCCAAGCACCACTGGCCCGATGACCCGTGGACCGCCGCACCAACCGCGCGCGCAAAACCCCGCGGCAGCTGAAAACTGCCCAAACCTGCGCAAGTAAACGGTTTTTTCACTTTCTCTGCTCGCAGGGCATTAAGTCTTGGGCGCAGATACTCCTCGCTCATCGAACAGTACAGGACACGCCGCATGGCTGCGCGAAACCGGAGAGAAAAGAGACAGGTCGAAGAGAGCCTGAACCTCTCCGGACAATGCATGGATGGCGTGAACCTGTCGGAGCGACTGATACTCAATGCGACGTTCGAGGGCACGTCCCTGCGCCTTGCAAACCTGTCTGATGCAGAGTTCAGGGAGTGCAACTTTGTAGGCGCCAACCTCGACACGGCCATACTGCGCCGAACCGTCTTCGAGAACTGCGACTTCTCAAGGGCGAGTTTGACAAACGCGAACCTGACACATGCCACGTTCCGCTCCACGACCATTCTGAGGTACGGGTCCGGCGAAAAGATGCTCCGCCCGTCGAACAACAGGTTTGACGGCGCGGTTCTGAACGGCTCCTGCTTTAGACGCGCCCGCATGGTGGCAACGAAGCTGCACAATGTGACCGCCCGCAGGGTCGACTTTTCGAACTGCGACCTCCGTGGCGCCTCTTTCGATGGCGCAGCCCTCGAGGACGTCAATTTCTTTGGTGCGCAGCTCGTGGACGCCGATTTCTCCAAGTGCCCCGAAGCCCACGCAAGTCTGCCTGAATACGCCAGGATGATGGTCAAGCTGGTCGAGACCATCAGTACGGCGCGCCTCGAGGAAGTCCTTGCAGCGCACCAGGTCTGGCTCGAGACGAACGGTAAACTGGGCGTCCGCCTCAGCATGCGTGGCGTGGACCTCGCCGGGCGGAACCTCGACGGTTACGATTTCTCGGGAACGGACTTCCGCGGTGCGAGGCTCGACCGCACCAGCATGAAGAATGTCAAGCTCGTCGCCGCCGACCTGCGCTTGGCAAGCATGATCAATGCGAACTTCTCGGGCTCCGACCTTCGCGGTGCCTTTCTCACAAACGGCGCCCTGCGTCGGGCGATACTTGTCGACGCTAGCTACGACCCTTCAGCCCTTGACCACGGGGCGACACCGGCTCCTCAGCCTGTAACGCCCCTTCAGGGTTCATAGCCTCCCTCACGAGCATATCGCTGGCCTCCGCCAGCAGCGCCTCGCTCGCATCGAGCCCCACGGGCACCTTTCCGATCTCGAGAAGCGACGGAACGGCCAGCGGCGATACCCGCGGCAAGTGGCGCACCGTGATGTGCCCACGCACGCGACGCAGGAGCGCCCCCAGCCGGCGGATGTCGAGTGACCCGGTCGCCGCATCCTGCTGCGCCGCCCGCAGCAGGATGTGGTCGGGCTCGTGGCTCCGCAGCACGTCATAGATGAGATCGGAAGAAAATGTGACCTGCCGCCCGGTGCGCTCCTCGCGAGGGAACCGCTTCTCGATGAGCCCGCCGATCATCGCACAGTTCCGGAAGCTGCGCTTCAGCAGCGCCGACTCCGCCAGCCACGCGTCAAGGTCATCACCCATCATGTCCTCATCGAACAGCTGGTCGACATCGACGTGCCGCAGGTTCCCCAGGGCCCAGATCGCAAGCGAGTACTCGCTGCCTACGAACCCCAGCGGCTTCAGGCCCATGCGCTCGAGCCGGCGCGTCAGGAGCATGCCCAGCGACTGGTGGCAGAGCCGCCCGTCAAAGGGATAGCAGACAAGGAAATGCCGGCCCGCGCGGGGAAACGTCTCGACCAGCATCTCGTTCGCGCGCGGAATGACCGACCGCAGGCGCTGCATCTCCAGCCACGTCCTCACCTGCGCGGGCAGGTCCCGCCAGCGGCGCGGGTCCTCGATCATCTCGCGCACGCGCTGGGCAAGGAAGGTCGACAGCGGAAACTTGCCACCCTCGAAGGACGGGATCTTGGGATTGCCGGGCGGCCCGGGCGTGACGATCGCATCCATGTCCACGATCGCCTCGTGGCGCAGGATCTGCCCGGCGAACAGGAACGTGTCACCCGGCGACAATTGCTGGAGGAACCACTCCTCGAGCTGCCCGAGGACCCTTCCCGGCTGCAGCGTGCGGGGCCCCGCATAGCGCCGCACAAGCCGCACCTTCAGCATCGGCTCCTCGATGATCGTACCGCAGTTCAGCCGGTAGCGTTGTGCCACCTGTGGTGAAGCGACACGCCACAACCCGTCGACCGACTGGCGCAACCGCGCATAGCGCTCATAGGCCCGCAGTGCATAGCCACCCGTCGCAACATAATCGAGCACCCGATCGAAGTCCGCGCGCAAAAGCCCCGCATAGGGCGCCGCCCGGATCACCTCGCGATAGAGCGCGTCCGCATCGAAGGGCGCCGCAACCGCGCAGCCCAGCACGTGCTGCGCCAGAACATCGAGCGCGCCCTCGCGCAAGCCCTCGCCATCAAGCTCGCCCGCAAGCAGCGCCGCGCGCGCCGCCTCGCATTCCAGCACCTCGAACCGGTTCGATGGCACAAGCAGCGCCTGGCTCGGCTCGTTCATGCGATGGTTCGACCGCCCGATGCGCTGCGCGATGCGGCTTGCACCCTTGGGCGCACCGACATTGATCACAAGGTCGACCGCCCCCCAGTCGATCCCGAGGTCCAGCGTCGAGGTACATACAACCGCCCGCAGCACGCCACGCGCCATGGCCGCCTCGACCTTGCGCCGCTGGTCGGGCGCCAGTGAACCATGATGCAGCGCGATCGGCAGGTTGTCGGCATTGATCCGCCAGAGCTCCTGGAAGATGAACTCGGCCTGCATGCGCGTATTGACGAACACAAGCGCGGTCTGCGCGTTGCGGATGGCGGCCATCACGTCCTCGATGGCGTGCCGCGCCATGTGGCCCGACCATGGGATGTCCCGCTCGGTATCAAGGATCGAGATGCGCGGCACCGCACCCGGCGCGCCCCTCACGATCCGCAGCAGCGCCGGCGTCTCGAGGTTCTGCGGCACAAGATAGCGCCCGAGCAGGGCCGGATCATCCACCGTCGCCGAAAGCCCGACGCGCCTGTGGGCGGGCGCCAGCGAATGAAGCCGCGCAAGATCCAGCGAAAGCAGGTCACCCCGCTTGCTGGGCGCAAGCGCATGCAGCTCGTCCAGGATCACGCAGGACAGCGAGCCGAACAGCAAGGGCGCCTCGCGCGAGGCCAGCAGCAATGCCAGCTGTTCCGGTGTCGTCAGCAGGATGTCAGGCGGAATCTGCTTCTGCCGCTGCCGCCGATGCGCCGACGTGTCCCCGGTTCGCGTCTCGACGCGGATCTTGAGC
>DAISVV010000146.1:0-2366 GCA_036840015.1 Micropepsaceae bacterium | reverse complement strand
GCGACGAGCGCGAGCTGGAAAGGCCGCGGCGTCCAGCCGCGCGCGGCAAACCAGTCGGCAAACCGCGCCGGCAGGAGATCCGCCGCTGGCTCGGGAGACTGTTTCATCCTGCCGTTTTCTCGCAACCGCTCATGCCGGCGGGTTATAGTTTGAAAGCGACGCCAAGGCCAATGCGCCGGCGCGCCGACACGACACGCAAGGGGACATGCGCTTGGCGCAGGCACGCAACATCCTGAAGCAGCGCCCGGAGGGCCTCTACTGCGAGGCCGGTGACTTCTTCATCGACCCCCTGCGGGCCGTCGACAGGGCGGTCATCACCCACGGTCACGCCGATCACGCCCGGCGGGGCCATCGCGCCGTGCTTGCCACGCAGCCGACGCTCGATGTCATGAGGGTACGCTACGGTGCGGCTTTTGCCGGCGCATCACAGGCCCTGCGCTATGGCGAGGTCATCACGATGGGCGGGGCCCGCGTGTCGCTGCATCCCGCAGGCCACGTTCTGGGCAGCGCGCAGGTCTGCGTCGAGGTTGCAGGCAGGCGGATCGTTGTCTCAGGTGATTACAAGCGGGGCCACGACCCCACAAGCACGCCCTTCGAACCCGTGCGCTGCGATATCTTCATTACCGAGGCGACCTTCGGCCTTCCCGTCTTCACGCACCCGCCGCCGGGGGACGAGGTCGCGCGCCTGCTCGCCTCGATGAACTTCTTTGCAGGCCGCACGCATCACGTCGCCGCCTACTCCCTCGGCAAGGCACAGCGCCTGCTCGCCCTCTCGCGCGCCGCGGGCTTCGACCAGCCTGTCTTTGTTGACCGCGCGACCATGGCCTTGTGCGAGGTATACGAACAGCATGGCATTGCGCTAGGCCCCTTGCGGTCACTCGAACGCACAAGCCTGCCCGACGGCGCCCTCGTGATTGCCCCGCCCGCGGCCCGTGAGAGGATCATGGGCAAGAGCCAAAGCCCGCCCCTCACCAGCTTCGCAAGCGGCTGGATGAACGTGATGAAGCGCGCGCGCCAGGGCGGCGGTGATCTGCCGCTCATCATCTCCGACCACGCTGACTGGCCCGAACTGACGCGCACGATCAGCGAGGTCGCGCCGTCGGAAGTCTGGGTCACGCATGGCGAGGAAGCTGCCCTCATCGCCTGGGCGGCGAGCCGCGGCCTCGAGGCAAGGCCGCTCTCCATGACCGGCTACGGCGCCGAAGATGACGGTGCCGACGCATGAACCGCTTCGGATCGGTCATCCGGCAGGCAGCCTTCCTCGCCGGCGAGGAAGACCGCAGGCGCGTGCTCGCTGAATACCTCGACAGCCTGTCGCCCGAGGATCGCGACGCCGTGTGCCTCTTCCTGACCGCGCCAGCCGCCACCCGGCGGATCCAGCTGAAGGCCCTGCGTCGCCGCGTCGAGGAACACGTGGCACCGGAGCTTTTCCAGCTATCGCACGCCTTCACCGGCGACCTCGCCGAGACGATCGCTCTCCTCTGGCCGAACACGGCCCGCGCCAATCGACCCGTGGCCCCCGCAGAACTGCTGCAAGGCCTGCGGCAGACCGGCCCGCTCGACCTGCCGCAGAGGCTCTCCTCATGGCTCTCCGGCTGCGACGTGCCCGGCCGCCACGCCATCGTGCGCATCGCAACCGGAACATTGCGCAACCCCGTGCCCGCAACCACGCTCGAGCCCCTGCTCGCAGCGCGCGGCATCACCCGCCGCCCCATGGCCTGCGACAGGGACCAGCCCGCACAGGCCGACCTCTTCGGCCTGCCGCAAGCCCCGATCCCCCAGCCCGGCGAGATCGATGCCGTACTTCTTTACGTCGAGCAGGGACGCACGCGTCCACCGACGGTGATGTGCACCTTCGGCGCCTGGCAGGGCAACCAACTTGTTCCCGTCGCCAGGCTCGACGCGGGCCCGTTCAGTGAAGAGATCAGGACCTTCGCCAGCCGCCACACCGGGCGCCGCTTCGGCCCCACGCGCGAGGTCAGCCACGCGGCCGGCACGTCTATGATCGCAACCATCGCCTACGATGCATTCGTGCCCGCCGCGCGCCGGCGCGCCGGCTTCCTGCTGAAGGCACCGAGGATCCTCGCGCTTGCGCCGGGCGCCTCGCCCGATGACGCAGGGGATATCGACGCCCTGACAAGCTTGTTGCCGTTACCACGGGCAAACGGTTATTAAGCCCGCAAGACCGCACCCGCCAGCGAAGGAACCACCACCATGACCATGTTCCGTTCAGACCTCATGAAAGGCAAGCGCATCCTCGTGACAGGCGGCGGCACCGGCCTTGGCCGCTAGATGGCCGACGAATACGCAAAGCTCGGCGCGACCGTCTACATCTGCGGCCGCCGCGGTCCCGTGCTCGAGGAAAC
>DAISVV010000145.1:0-8373 GCA_036840015.1 Micropepsaceae bacterium | reverse complement strand
TGCGCGCTCGACAGCGTCGAGGCTACGACACGCGGACTCGACAGCGCAATACATGGGGTAGAGGAGTTACTAGCGCTGGCGCGTGTAGACACCGATGGCGGCATCCTCGCTGCTGCGTGCACCCGCGCGCGCAATCCCGAGCGAACCGGCGCGCTGGCGCAGCTGCTCGATTTCCCTGTCTGACAGGCTGTCGATGTCGCGGGCTCGCGCGCCTCCTGCGAGGAAAGGCAACAGGCTCCCCGACCCGGCAAGCAAGGCTGAGCCGGCCAAAAGCCCAAGCTGTCTGCGATCCAGCATGTCAGTCCCCAAGCCATCCCCGCGAACAGGTTAAGGCCAGTCTGACAGCCTCGGCAATCCACTCAGCCCCTATGGCCGCAATCTGCCCGGTAATTGCATCAGGGCTGCGGCGGGGCGGACACGCGTGTGCACGTCATGGGGGCGCGACGGTGCGCGCATTCCCTTCTCAAGGGAAGCATGGCCCCAAACGAAGATGGCCCCGTTTCCGGGGCCATCCAGTCTCATGTTCAGCAGTGCCGACGGCTATCAGCGCGCCGGGTTGTGCTTGGCCAGGAACGCATCCATCGCCTGCAGTGTCTTGATGCGCGTCGACTGGAACGTGATGTTGTGGTTCTCGTTGGCCAGTCGAACGAACTCGTGGGGCTTGCTCGCATTCTTCAGCGCATTGGCGAAGATTTCGCTCTGCTTGATCGGCACGACGTTATCAAGTTCGCCGTGGATCAGGAGGATGGGCGCACGCACCTTGTCGATGTGCCGGATCGGAGACACGGCTTCGATGCTGGCCTTGTCCGCCACCGAGTCGCCGATGTTCTGGCGCCAGTAGAGGCGCGAGCCACGGCCCGCATAGTCGCGCACCCAGACCTGCATCTCGATGATGTCGGTCACACTCGCGCCGGCAATCACGCAGCGATAGAGTTCGGGGGTCAGTGTGGCGCCGGCCAGGGCTGCATAACCTCCATAGGACCAACCCATGATGCAGACGCGGTTGGGGTCGATGGTGCCATTGGCGATCAGGTGCTTCACGCCGTCGGTGACGTCATGCTGCATGATCCGACCCCACTGGCGGCGTCCTGACATGGCAAACTTGGTGCCATAGCCCGACGAACCACGGAACTGCGGTTGCAGCACCACATAGCCGCGGCTGGCGAAGAACTGGGACAGCCAGTCGAAGCCGCCAAAGTCGCGCGCTTCGGGACCGCCATGCGGCAGGATGATGGCCGGCAGACCCTTGCCTGACGTTCCGCGGGGAACTGTCAGGTAGGCGTCGATCGGTTGCCCGTCGCGCGCATTGTAGGTGATGTATCGCACGTCGCCGGTGGAGGCGAGATCAAGGGTCGGATAGGCGCGGCTGACGGTGGCAGCCTCGTTCTTGACCGTATCCAGGATCTGGTATGCCCCGCCCGGTGCAGCCGGCCCCTCGATATAGACCACGACCTTGCTGAAGTCCTCGGATGCGCTGCCGATCCGAGTAATGTGGCCCGGGAAGCTGGCTGCCAGGTTCGCCTGGATGGCCTTCATCTTGGGGTCAAACCAGATCTGGGTAGGAACATCGCGCTGAACGAACACGCCGGCGATGCCTTCATCCCGCACGCCCAGCGACCCGCCCATGTCATACTTGGGGTCGCCATAGACCTGCGAGATCTGCGACGTACGCAGGTCAAGCAGGCCGACCACTGCACGGTCCCCAGGCCAGTAGAGCACGTACATCTTGTTGAGATCCTCGGCAAAGCCGAGCGCCTGCACATCGCGGCTCTTGTCGCCTGTTAAAGCCGAAGCGGAGTCCGCACCCACGGGGTAGCGTAAAACCTCGCGCCAATCCGTCGATCCGACCAGGCGCGCATTCATGATCACTTCGCCGGCAACATAGTCATAGCGCAGCCTGATGGCGCCGGTGCGGTCAGAACCCCACTCACCCGTTCCTCTGGTACCGATCTCGTCAAGTAGACGGGTTTCGCCAGTCAGGATGTTTGCGATGACCGGCTTGATCTCCGCGGGCTGGCCAGTGATCTCGCGCCGGGCCATGAAGAGCAGGCTGTTGGGTTCAGAGCCCCAGCCCATGAACGAACAGTTCGAAAACTCCTTGAACGAACCCGGCTGCTTGATCTGCACGACATCCTTGCCATCCCGGCTGATTGACATCATCCGGCAGAAGCTTGTGCCGCCAAGTTCGCTCTTGTCCTTGACAACGCTTTCGCTGAACTCGACCACCTCAACGACCGTCAGCACCAGCCGGTCATCCGAACGCCAGCGCAGCGAGCCGATGACCTGCTGCTTGGCGGCATTGATGCCGCCTACTTGCTGCAGCGTCTCCGAATCGAACACGCGAACCGAAGGAACGCCGTTCACGTTCATTATGGCCGCGAAGTACTTTCCCGACGGGGACATTCTTACCGACTGAACGGCCGGCAGGGTCCCAAACACTTCGGGCGCCGGCGCCGCCGTGGCGACTGGCGCAGACAAAATTGCAGCCGCAGCAGCGACTGTCAGGAACAGGCGTTTAAGCACGTGAACTCCTCGCGTTGGCATGAGGTTCGTTTTGACCGGGCAGTCGCGCAAGGCACCTGACCCAGCTGAAGTCAGCATTTTAGGGTTCCGGGCAGGGGCCTGCAATGCAATTCAGGCGCAATCCCGCCAGCAGGCCGGGAAAACGATGTGCACAAAAACGCATGAAGATCAGAGGGTTATTGAGTTTTGCGCATCGGCGAGGCGCGCCGCTCCAGTAAGCCGATGGTCACCATTTCGTGAGGAAGGGGCGCCCCGCCGTGCGCGGAAGGCAGACACCTTAGGCCCGGGCGGCATCCCGCGGCTTGACGAGGGCTGCCAGTCGCTCGACCGAACGGATCCTGATCAGGTCGCCGTTCGCTTCAACGCCGAAGGCGCGCAGTTTACGCAACGTTCGGGAGAATGTCTCAGGCTGGATGCCGAGGCGCGTGGCGACCTGCTTCTTCATGCCCGGAAGCGTTAGCGACGCGGGGCCCATGGTTGCACTGACCTGGCTCAGCAGGAAATGGGCGAGGCGCTCGGCAGCGCCTTGCGTCTTGATCTGCTTCACCTGGTTCAGGAGCACGCTCCACTGGCGGGCAACCGTCCGTGCGCACTGCATGGAAAGCGCAGCATCGTGCGTGGCCAGCCTGAGAAAGGCGCGCGCGGGCAGGGCGACAATCTCGCCCGGCGTGGTCATGCGGGCACTGGCGGGGTAGGCGACACCCAACAGCACAGCCGGCAGAAGGATGCTGTCCCCGCTTCCCACAAACTCGATCACCGACTCCGCACCGCAGATTTCGCTGAGCAGCACGACATTGCCGGAGATCACGGCATGCACATAGAGGGGATCATCGCCCTCGCTGAACAGGACATCGCCGGCATCAAGCTGCCGCCGATGCGCGATCTCCGCCACCTCCGCAAGGCACGCCTCCGGCAGCGGCTCGAACAGCCGTATCCGCTTCAGGAGATGTGTCTGGACTTCTGTCATCGTGCCGCCGGGCCAACGCGGGTGGCCCCTGCCTTCGTGCTGTTCCCGCCTGAGCGAGAAGTATGCCGGGTCCGCAAAGGATCTCCTTGACCTGGATCAACGGACCCCAGGGCACGCCCGACACCTCGTTTCTTTTGCAATGCGGCAAGCCAGTCGGCTGTCTCGGGGCAAATGCATTGCATTCCTGACGCAACCCCTGTGCTAGCCTTACCGGAGTCAAATCAGCTTGCAATCGAAAAGGGGACACCGATGCAGGAAGAAATCCGGTCTCTTGCGCGGGCACGCTGGCGCGTCGCCATCGCGCTCAGCCTTGCCGTCTTCCTGCTCTATTTCGGTTTCATCCTCGCGGTGGCGTTTGCCCGCGAGGCCATGGCGACCGAGATCGTCATCGGCCTGACCTGGGGCATCCTCCTCGGCGCTCTGGTGATCATTGGCGCCTGGCTGACGACATGGGTCTATGTCGCCTGGGCCAACCGCCACTTTGACGCGCGCCGGTCCGAACTCGCCAGCAGGCAGGAACGCCCATGACCCCCGCAACCCCGGCAACCTCTATCGGCGAGCCGAACCTCACCGCCATCGGCTTCTTTCTCGTCTTCATTGCGGCCACGCTGGCGATCACGTGGTGGGCCGCACGACGCACGCAGACGACCGAGGAATTCTTCGCGGCCGGCCGTGCGATCTCGGGCCGTCAGAACGGCTTTGCACTCGCGGGCGACTACATGAGCGCGGCAAGCTTCCTCGGCATCGCAGGTCTTGTCTCGATGTCGGGTTTCGACGGCCTGATCTACTCGACCGGATGGCTCGTGGGCTGGCCCGTTGTGCTCTTCCTCATCGCCGAGCCGCTGCGGAACCTCGGCAAGTACACCTTCGCCGACGTGGTGAGCTTCAGCCTGCAACAGGTGCCCGTGCGCGTGGCCGCGGCGATTGGCACACTCGCCGTCGTATCCTTCTACCTGATCGCGCAGATGGTCGGCGCCGGAAACCTGATCAGGCTGATGTTCGGCATATCCTACGAACTCTCCGTGATCCTCGTCGGCATCGTGATGCTGGCCTATGTGCTCTTCGGCGGCATGATCGCGACAACCTGGGTTCAGATCGTCAAGGCCGTTCTCCTGCTGGGCGGCGCAGCGCTCCTTTCGCTGATGACGCTGGCGCAGTTCGGCTTCAATCCGGTCGAGCTCTTCTCGAAGGCCGCCGACATCTATGGAGCCGAGGTTCTCGCGCCCGGCAAGCAGGTCGCCAACCCCTGGGACGCGATCTCGCTGGGGCTGGCACTGATGTTCGGCACCGCCGGCCTGCCGCACATCCTCATGCGCTTCTACACCGTGCCCGACGCAAAGGCGGCGCGGCAGTCCGTATTCTGGGCGACGGGCCTGATCGGCGCGTTCTACCTGATGACATTCATCCTCGGCTTCGGCGCCATGGTTCTGGTGGGTCGCGAGGCGATCCTCGCCGTGGACAAGGGCGGCAACATGGCAGCCCCCCTGCTGGCGGAAGTGCTGGGCGGCACGGGCCTTCTGGGCTTCATCGCGGCCGTTGCCTTCGCAACGATGCTGGCCGTCGTCGCGGGCCTCACGCTCTCGGGCGCGGCAGCGCTCAGCCATGACCTCTGGGTGTCGGTCTACCGCAAGGGTGATGCACCCGTCAGCGAGCAGCTGAAAGTGGCCCGAATGGCAACAATCGCGCTTGGCATCGTGGCGATCCTGCTGGGTATCCTCTTCAAGGGGCAGAACGTCGCCTTCATGGTGGGCCTCGCCTTCGCCGTTGCGGCATCCGGCAACTTCCCGGCACTTGTGCTTTCGGTCTTCTGGCGCGGGTTCACGACACGGGGCGCGGTGGCGTCGATGGCTGCAGGCACAGCCGCAAGCCTGCTGCTGATCGGCCTGTCACCGACCATCATGGTGGATCTCATGGGCGCGCAAGAGGCCCTGTTCCCGCTCAAGAACCCGGCGCTCGTCACCATCCCGCTGGGCTTTGCTGTAGGCGTGATCGTGAGCCTCCTTGCGCCCGAGCCAGCGGCAAGCCAGGCCTATGACGCCAAGGAGCGGCGCATGATCATGGGCGGCGATTGACGCAAGTCAATGCCGCCCGCCCGCCCTTCGCCTATCTGGCGATGGTGACCACGATCAAGTACATAGAACACGAAGGCACCGAGCATGTCGTCGACGTGCCCGACGGCCTTTCGGTGATGGAAGGTGCCGTCCGTTACACAGTCCCCGGCATCGATGGTGACTGCGGCGGCGCCTGTGCCTGCGCCACCTGCCATGTTTATGTGGAAGAAGGGTGGATGGGCCGCCTTGCGCCCATGAACGACCTCGAGCGTGACATGCTCGATTTTGCCTTTGACGTTCGCGAGAACAGCCGGTTGGCGTGCCAGATCAAGGTGTCACCGGAAACAGAAGGTCTCGTCGTACGCACCCCTGCACGCCAGTACTGACGCAATTCATTCTCATCTGCTGAAAATTTTCTGGATACCGGTTGACCCATGTCAAAACGGAATCGTGACGCTGCCGTCATCATTTCGGGCAGGCGACGCATGTGAAGCCACCCCGCGACGGGGCAAGGAGGATGCAATGGCAGCTCAGCAGCAAACCGCACCCAAGGTGGTCCGCAAGGGCAACTGGGAAGTCTCGATGACCCCGGACGACCTTTACCGCAACCCGATGGATATCGCTTGGTCGTTCGACTACATGTTCGGCAAGGGCAAGGTCGAGGACCTCTACAAGCGGGCCAAGCAGAACCAGTGGGACAGCGACCAGCTGTTGCCATGGGACACCAAGGTCGATCCCTCAAACCCGCTTATTGCCGACCGCTCGTCGGTGTTCCACAAGATGCCATTCTTCGCAAAGCTGTCGAAGTCGCAGCGCGAGACATTCACGGCCCATTCGACGGCACAGTTGCTGTCGCAGTTCCTGCACGGCGAGCAGGGCGCGCTGATGACGGCGGCCTGCGTCACGCATTCGGTACCCGACACCACGGCCAAGCTCTACGCCGCGACACAGACCATGGACGAGGCGCGCCACGTCGAGGTCTACGCGAAGTACTGCGACAAGGTCGCGATGGTCTACCCCATGACGCCGTGGCTGAAGATGCTCATCGATGCGACGCTGAAGTCCGACCGCTACGAGAAGGTCATGATCGGGATGAACATGATCGTCGAGGGTCTCGCGCTTGGCGCGTTCAACAACATGTACCACGCCACATCCTGCCCGCTGCTGAAGCAGCTGACCTTCAACGTGATGCGCGATGAATCCCGGCACGTTTCCTTCGGTCACGTGTTCCTGGGGCCTGTCATCCGCAATCTGGACGAGGCCGCGCGCGAGGAACTTGCCGATTTTGCCTTCAACGCAATCTACCTCATCACCCAGGGAACGCAGGTCGGCGGCGGCCAGACGCTGGCAAGCCGCGCAGACCCCGGTTTCATGGAGGTGCTGAAAAACTCTGAAATCGATCCGGATGATTTCTTCAAGGGTCTCGAAGAGGCGGCCGACATGGGCATCATGACCGAGTTGCCACCAGGCCAGATCCACTCGCTCGACGACCTGATGCTTCCAGCGATTGCCCGCGTCGGGCTGATCACGCCACGTGTGCGCAAGAAGTACGAGGAAGCCGGCATCAAGATCTCGGAGGACATGCGCATCCTGCACCAGATGGAGGGTGGCAAGCCGCCGGTGAGCGCGGCTGCCGAGTGACAACACGACCCGCCGTGGCGCTGCGCTCCGTGGCCCGTTGGGCTGCGGAGCGTTCGCCTTTCCGCCTTCGAGCAACGGAGCCACCCGATGACAAGTCTCGCCACGGATAAATCCGGACCGTCACCTGCCTTCTGCCGACAACTGGTCGATAGCGTACCCGAGGCCATTGTCGTGACCCAGCCCGATGGCCTCGTGGTCTGGATGAACCCGGCGGCAGAGCGTCTTCTCGGTTATTCGTCTTCGGACGTGCAGGGCAGGAGCGTCGCCATGCTCGTGCCCCAGCAACCCGATCGGCGCGCTGATGCCGTCAAGTGGCTGCAGCGCTGGGCGTCAGAGAGCGACGAGGCACAGTCCCGGTTCCTCGACCTGATCGCACAGACAAGGAGCGGTCGCCAGATGCCGGTCGATGTGCGGGTCGTGGTGGCGCGTCTCGAGGGCAGGGCGCACTACATCATCACGTTCCGCGACAACACCGCCCGTCGCCAGGAGCAGGCTGCCTTCAAGGAGGCGAACCTGCGCGCCGCCCGCATCCTGCAGGTCGCCGAGGATGGCATCGTCTCGACAGACGCGGGCCAGCGCATCACGTTTTTCAATCTCAAGGCAGAGGCGATGTTCGGCTACAGGGCCGAAGAGGTGATTGGCCAGCCTTTGTCGATCCTGATCCCCGCGCGCTACCGGGCGCAGCATCCCGGTCATGTCGAGGGCTTCGGACGCGGCAAGCAGGCCTCCCGCCAGATGAACGAGCGTGGCACCGTCTGGGGGCTGCACAAGTCAGGCGAGGAATTCCAGCTCGAGGTCGCCATCACCAAAGTCACGGTCGGTGGCGAGCGGACATACACCGCCCACATGCGTGACCTCGCCCGGCATCGGCAACCCGCCAATGCAGGGGCAGGCGAGGGTGTAGCCTAGTCCGGCTTGATGTCGGCGTTCATGCGGACAGGGGTGTTGAAGCCGCAGATGTCGAGGTTCGGGGCAACGCGACGATAGAAATCGGGCGCGGGGTTCTTGCGTTGCGCCTTGAACTCGGTGAAGGCCTTCGAAGTGGGATCCATGACCTGAACGCGAGGACGCTCCGCTTCGGGTATGTCTGCCGCGATCTGCACGCGCACGCTCCCGTCGCGACGCGCCGGGTCCTGGATCACGCCACTGTCGACCTTCGGGTCCCCGCGGTTGCGCTTCTGGACGAACGCC
>DAISVV010000144.1:1829-8383 GCA_036840015.1 Micropepsaceae bacterium | reverse complement strand
CAGATCAAGGCGCAGATCGAGGAAACCACGTCCGACTACGACAAGGAAAAGCTGCAGGAACGTCTGGCGAAGCTCGCCGGCGGCGTTGCGGTGATCCGCGTCGGCGGCGCGACGGAAGTCGAAGTGAAGGAGCGCAAGGACCGCGTTGATGACGCGCTGAACGCCACCCGCGCTGCGGTGGAAGAAGGCATCGTCCCCGGCGGCGGCACGGCGCTGCTCTATGCCTCGAAGGTCCTGACGGGCATCAAGGGCGACAACGACGACCAGACCGCAGGCGTGAACATCGTTCGCCGCGCAGTCCAGGCGCCGATCCGCCAGATCCTCGAGAACGCTGGCGTTGAGGCCTCTCCGGTCGTCAACAAGCTGCTCGAAGGCAAGTCCAACACGGCTGGCTTCGACGCCCAGAAGGAAGAGTACTGCGACCTGATCGACGCCGGCATCATCGACCCGACGAAGGTCGTGCGCACGGCGCTCCAGGACGCGGCCTCGGTCGCTGGCCTCTTGATCACGACGGAAGCCATGATCGCCGAGAAGCCCGAGAAGAAGGCAGCCCCCGGTGGCATGCCGGGCGGCATGGGCGGCATGGGCGGCATGGATATGGATATGTAAGGCGCTTGCGAGCGTCCGCCCCGCGGACGCCGCAAAGCCTTATCCCCGCGCAAGCGGGGATCCACGCAGCCCCCGCGCAAGCGGGGATCCAGACAAGCACAAACGACAAAGGGCTCCGGTTCACACCGGAGCCCTTCTTCATGACTCAAATCCCCACAAGACTATCCGGCCACCTTCCGGTGCTTCACGATCGCCTGCTGGTAAGCTGCAAACAGCCCGCTCAGCCGCTCGGCATCCTCGGGCGTAAGCGCCGCTGCTCCGCCATCGAGCCGTTGCTCGAGCCGCTTTGAAGCCTCCGACAGCGCCCGCGCGCCGGCCATCGCCGCCGCGCTCTTCAGCGAATGCGCAATGCGGATCGTATCCTTGTCCGTCCGTCCCTCACGGGCCAGCTCGCCGAGCGTCTTGAGCTTGTCGGCCGCATCCGCAAGGAACGTGTCGATCAGCAGCTGCAGCGTTTCTTCGCCCGCGTCGTCGCGGAACCGTGCGATGGTCTCCTCGTCGAGCACGTCGGCAGCCGCATCAGCCACGACCTCAGGCACCGTCGACGGTTCAGGATTCGCTGCAAGCGCCTCGGCAATCGTGATGAGCAGCTCCTCCTTGCGGAAGGGCTTGCCCAGATGGCCGTTCATGCCGGCCGCGCGGCAGCTCTCAACGTCATGCGCGAACGCATTGGCCGTCAGGGCCACGATGGGGATCTGCGCGCGATGGTCATTGAACGAGCGGATGGCCCGCGTCGCCTCAAGCCCGTCCATCTCCGGCATGTGCACATCCATGAGGATCAGGTCATAGGGCCGCTGCCGCACGGCCTCGAGCGCCTCGATCCCGTTCCCGGCAAAGTCCGCGTTGAGGCCGAACCGTCCAAGGACAGAGCGCACCACAAGCTGGTTCGTCGCATTGTCCTCGGCAACAAGCAGTCGGGGCTTGCGCTCCATGGAGTTGATCATGTTGAGGGCCTGCTCGAAGCGCGAAGCCTCAAGCGGCCGCCGCCCGCCGCCACATTCCTCCGACGTGGCCATCTCGACGGGAAGTTCGAGCCAGAATACAGAGCCTTCGCCATCCGCGCTCTCGGCGCCGACATTGCCACCCATGCGCTCGGCCAGCCGCTTGCAGATCGCAAGCCCGAGCCCCGTCCCGCCATAGCGTCGCGAGATTGACGCATCCGCCTGGCTGAAGCTCTTGAAAAGCCGGTCAAGGCGATCGGCCGGAATGCCGATACCCGTGTCCGCGACCTCGATCCGAAGCCGCTGCTGCGCGCCGCTCCCCACGGAATTCACCCGCATGGTGACCTGGCCGCTTTCGGTGAATTTCACCGCATTGCCGAGATAGTTGATCAGGATCTGCCGGATACGGGCCGGATCACCCTTGACGAACTGCGGCACGTTCTCCTGGATTTCGATGTTAAGCTCAAGCGACTTCGCCCGCGCCCGCGGCAGGATGATCTCGCGCGCATACTGCACCAGCGAATAGAGATCGAAGCCGACCATCTCCAGTTCCATCGCCTGCGCCTCGAGCTTCGAGAAGTCGAGCACGTCATTCAGCAGCGACAGCAGGTTATCGGCCGAGTCGCGGATCGTCAGCGCACTGCGGCGCTGTTCGGGCGTGAGTTCGGTGTCAAGCAGGATGCTCGTCATGCCCATCACCCCGTTCATGGGCGTTCGAATCTCGTGACTGATGGTCGCGAGGAACTCGGACTTGGTGCGGTTCGCAGCCTCGGCCGCATCGCGCGCGGCAGCAACCGCCTTTTCGGCCTCCTTGCGCAGCGTGATGTCCGCAATGTAGCCGTGGGCGAGGGTGACGTCGGGTTCGCTCGATGGCGTGATCCGGCCACGCTCGAGGGCCCAGTGCACCGATCCATCAGCATGCCTGATCCGGTACTCCATCTCATAGGGCCGACCCTCGGCCTCCGCCCGGACGATCTCCTCCAGCCGGGCATTGCGTTCATCGTCGAACTTGAGTGTCTCCATCAGCGCCGGATTTTCGTGGAAGGCGCTTGTCGGGTAACCAGTCAGCTTCTCGATGCTCGGACTCAGGTAGAGCAAATTCGCGTTGGGACGCAGCCGGAGCGTATAGAAGACCTCGTCGATGCATTCGACGATGTTGCGCACGCGCGCGTTCGTTTCGGCAAGCTGGGTTTCGATCGCCTTGCGTTCGGTGACGTCGACGAGGAAGCCATCGATGAAGGCCGGGGCCCCGCGGTCATCGCGTTCGCTCACGCGCCCGCGCTCGAGGATGTGCTTGACCCGCCCGTCCGGCATCCGGATGCGATACTCGATGTCATAAGGCCGCCCGTCGAGGCGCGAGGTCAGCGTCTGCAGGTAACGGTTGAGATCTTCCGGCACCATGATCTCGAATGTGGGGCATGGCCGTCCCGTCAGGTCATCCGCTGCAACACCCCAGAGTTCCTGGGCCCCGGGACTGACATAGCTTAGCGCTCGGGTATTATCGAGCCGTATGCGGAACATGACACCATCGAAGTTCTGCGCCATGGCGGGCAACCGGCGCTCGCGAACCTTCAGGTTGTCGAGCATCGCGCGCTGCGGCGTGATGTCGACGAAGATCGCATCGATATAGGGGGCCTCTCCCGGCAATTTCGGATCGACGACACGCCCGCGTTCCATGATCCAGAGATACCCGCCGCCGGGCGCACGGGCCTGGTATTCCACCACGTAAGGCACTCCGGTCCTGATGGCCTCATTGAGTGTGTCGAGATGGCGCTGGCGATCGCGCTTGCGTACCATCCACCACAGAACCAGGTCGGCACGTTGGCCAACGACCTTCGCCGACGGAACCCCGAACAGCTTCTCGCTGTTGGCGCTCATGTACTCGAGGATCCACTCCTTGCCCAGGCGCACCCGATAGACGACACCATTGAGCGACTGGGCAAGATTCTCGTATTCCTCCTTGGTTCGCTCAAGTTCATTGTCGAGATGGCTGAAGCGCGTCCGGGCGAGCATCCCGAAGCTGACAATCAGGAAGATGACGATCTCCGACGCCCCGGAGCCATAATCCTGCATTCTGAGTCTGCTGTTGATGTCATTGACCTGCCGGTCATGCCAGGACTGCTCAGCGGTTTCGACGATGTTCCAGAGCTTTACAACGCGCAGCGTGGCCAGCCGATAGGTCGCAGCAATCCGGCCCTGCGACGCGAGCATCCTTGCCTCGGTCAGGTCCGTCTTGGTGTCGACCAGGGGCAGGGCCTGTGTGAACAGCGCAGCTTGGGACCGCGCTACATCCGAAAGCGCCTCGAGCAACTCAACGCGGGTGCTCGAGGGCAGGAGCTCCGATGTCTCAAACGTCCGCTGCAGCCTGCGCACGTACGTGCCGAATTGCGCGTGCGAATCATGGAAGCGCCTGGCTTCATTTTGGAGCAGCCGTCGCGACGGTACGTTCGAGGCCAGCGCGTGCATGCGCATCAGGACTTCGACCGACGATGAAACATCCTCGTTGATGGCTCGCCAGTCGGCGGCTTCCTCGACCGAGCGCGCATAAGTCTCGCTGAGTTGATCGATGTAGTAGTCGCTGAACCCGAACGCCAAAAGCGTGATGCCAATTACGGCCCACGAGACGATCATCGTCGCCCTGTGCGGCCTGCGCTTTATCGGTTTACCGGTGATCGGGCGCGTCTTTGTCATGGGCTACACCGAGGCTGCACGTGGCGCTTCAGGTCGGCGCGCGGCAATGGCCTCGTCCACCACCTTGGCAAGTTCCGAAAGCTGGAAGGGCTTGTTGAGCGTCCTGTCCGCGCCAAGCCGCTCGGCAATCTCGAGGATGTCGATGCTCTTGCCCCCGAATTTGGTCAATCCACCCGAGATGGCGACGATCCCGACATCGGGGCGGGCCCGGCGCATCGACGTGATGGTCTTGACGCCTTCCTGTTCCGGCATCACGATGTCGCAGACAACGGCGTCGTAGGTGGTTGCCGCGAATTTCTTCGATCCCTCCAGACCGTCGAGCGCGAAGTCGACCTCATGTCCGCGCTGCGTCAGCGCATGCACCATGAGCTTGATGAAAAGTTCGTCGTCATCGATGACCAGAATGCGGGACATGATGGAAAGCCTCCTTGCCGAAGACGCCGTTTGTCCCATAATCGTCTTTATCCTTTGTGAAGCATGTTTGGTTTTGCCGGCAGCGCCTCGCACGATGCCCGTTGGTAAAGCATTCGTTGTTGCAAGTGTGTGCCTTAACAACGTGGAAAGAAATGGGGAGCGCCGACGATGAACTACGCTGACTATCTGAAGCTCGGCACGCTGCTGTCGCTGCAGGACCCGGAGAGCAACCGGAGGGGCAAGCCCGCCCACGACGAGATGCTTTTCATCGTCATCCACCAGGCCTACGAGCTCTGGTTCCGGCAGATCCTCTATGAACTCGACCTGATCCAGGATGTTTTCGGGGGCAGGGTGGTTGACGACGCCGAGCTGGGGCGGGCGGTCAACGCCGCCGAGCGGATCGTCCGCATCGAGCAGCTGCTCGTGGCGCAGGTCGACATCCTCGAGACCATGACGCCCATGGATTTCCTCGAATTCCGTGACCTGCTGATGCCGGCATCCGGCTTCCAGAGCGAGCAGTTCCGCTTGCTTGAGATCCGCCTTGGCCTCAAGCGCGAGGAACGGCTGCCCTTCAATGACGCCAGCTATGACGCAAGTCTCGGAGAGCCCGCGCGCGCCCGCGTGCGTGCGGCAGAAGAGAGGCCGTCACTGCGCGAGCAGGTGGATGCCTGGCTGTCACGCACGCCTTTCGTCGACCATGGCGGCTTCCACTTCCGCGACGCCTATGCCCGCGCACTCGAGGAAATGCTGGCACACGACATGAAACAGATCACGGATCACCCGCATCTCTCGCAGGCCGAGAAGGACGTGCAGCTGGCCTCACTGCAGAAGTCACGCGCCATGTTCGACGGCCTGCTCGATGACGCCCGCTACGAGGAGCTGCGCGCGCAGGGCGCCTGGACGTTTTCCCGCCGCGCCCTCCAGGCCGCCTTGTTCCTGTTCCTCTACCGCGACGAACCGGCGGCGAGTGCCGCCTTCAGGATGCTCAAGGCGCTCATGGACATGGACGAGACCATGGCGCTGTGGCGGATGCGACATGCCTTGATGGTCTCGCGCATGCTCGGGCGCAAGGTGGGAACAGGCGGATCGTCAGGCTACGACTACTTGCGGGCCACCGCAGAAAAGCACCGCGCCTATAACGACCTCTTCGCCATCGCGACCTTCCTGATCCCGCGCTCGGCCCTGCCGCCGTTGCCCGAAGACGTGCGTCGCGCCATGCGCTACCGCTACGAGGCCTGACATGCGCGACCTGAAGCACCATTTTCGCCATGCGCTCGGGCGACCCGGCGCCCCCTTGCACTTTGCAGCGCACAGCCATCACCCCTGGCCCGACGTGACGCGCGACGCGCAGCTCGAATACTGGGAGGACGCGGCCCGCCTGCTCGACGGCAAGTGGGGACGGATATTCGAGCACGTGATCCCCGAGGCGCAAGGCCATGTCGCCCATCACCTCGGCCTTGCCGATCCCGGCACGATCTGTTTCTCCTCGAACACGCACGACTTCCTGTTGCGCATTCTCTCCTCCATGCCGACAGGCCGCGTGCTGCGCATCCTGTCGACCGACAGCGAGTTCCACTCTTTCACGCGACAGGCCGCCCGTCTCGAGGAAGAAGGCCTGGTCGAGGTCACCCGCATCCCTGTTGCGCCCTTCGACAGTTTTGCGGCCCGCTTTGCCGAAGCGGCCGCAAGCCGGCCGGACGGGGATCTCGTCTGGCTGAGCCACGTGTTCTTCAACACGGGCCAGGTATTGTCCGGTGAGGCCCTTCAATCCATCGTGGCTGCCGTACCCCGGCGCGAGACTGTGATCGTGCTCGATGGCTATCACAGCTTCATGGCGATGCCGGTCAATCTTGCACCGCTGGCCAGCCGCGTCTTCTACCTGAGCGGGGGCTACAAATA
>DAISVV010000144.1:0-1729 GCA_036840015.1 Micropepsaceae bacterium | reverse complement strand
TCAATCTTGCACCGCTGGCCAGCCGCGTCTTCTACCTGAGCGGGGGCTACAAATACGCGATGGCAGGCGAGGGGGTGTGCTTCATGCACTGCCCCGAGGGTTACATTCCCCGCCCGCGCGCGACCGGCTGGTACGCAGAGTTCGGCGCGCTGGAAAAGCCGCGCGATGGCACCGTGGCCTATGGCCGAGGTGGTGCGCGTTTCCTCGGGGCGACATTCGATCCCTCGGGCCTTTATCGCCTGAATGCGGTCATGCGCTGGCTCTCCTCCATCGGCGAGGATGGCGCCACCATGACAGGCCGCTGCACGACGCTGCAGGAAGAATTCCTCGCGCAGGCCGCCTCGTCGCCTGTGCCGGCGTGGCAACTGATCGAGCCCGACCCGGCCCGGCGTGGACGCTTCCTCGCCCTGCGCACCCCGCGCGCGGGCAACATAGACCAGGCGCTGAAGCAGAAGGGTGTGATCGTCGACCACCGCGGCGACATCCTGCGGATCGGCTTCGGCATCTACCAGGACCCGTCAGATGTGGCGCGACTGGTGGCGACCCTCGCGCAGCTTCAGGCGTGACAGGCTTTCCCCGTCATCGACATCCGACAGCGTCTCGCCAAGCAGGGCCACGTCGCGAAGCCTTGCCCTTGTATCCTCCAGCGCGTGGCGCGACGACCAGCGCACATCATCAAGCAGGCGCGGCGTGATGAGCCAAGGCATTCGCGCACCGATCAGCCAGTAGCCGCCATCTTCGGTCGGCCCCAGAACGAAGCGCGCGCGCGTCAGGCAGCCAAGGGCATCCTCGATGTGGTGCGCGCGCGCTTCGGGAATGTCGCTGCCGATCAGGAGCGCAGGCCGCCGCCCGGCCAGCCGCAACGTCTGCATCATGCGCACGCCCAGGTCTCCGCGCCCCTGGTCGACACGGGCAAGTCCTCGCGGCCACGCCGGATCTGAAAGACGGCTCCGCGGCGTGACTGCAAGCACGACCTCGACGCGCGGGCTCCCGGCAAAGTGGCGGATGACCGAGCGCAGCGCATGGCGCTGGAAGCGCAGCGCCTCGGCAGCGCCGACGTCGCGCGCAAGCCTGGTCTTGGCCGCGCCATAAGCTGGCGCACGGGCAAAGATGAAAAGGACAGGCCTAGCCATAGAGCCGGGCGAGGCGCTTCGGCGACACGCCCATGAAGTACAGCGCCAGCAGGCACAGGTTGCGGATCGGGCGGCGCCAGTAGCCGTCACGGCGATACCGCGCCGAAGAGGTGGTCGCCGTCGCCGGCAGCTCGACAAGCTTGTCCCGCCCGATGCGCCGGACCATGTCGACGTCTTCCATCAGCGGAATGTCCAGGAAGCCGACCAGCGAATGATAGAGCTTGCGGGACATCAGCAGGCCCTGGTCGCCATAGGGCAGGCCGAACCGGCGCGCCCGCCAGTTGGCCAGCACCTCGACCCGCCGCGCCGCGCTCGATGCGTCGTCGAGCGCAAAGGTGAAATGCGCAGCTTTCAGGACATTGGCCCTGTTGCGGATGAAAGAGGTGACAGTTGTCGACCAGAAGGGCTCGAGCGTCGTGTCCGCGTGCAGGAACAGGAGCCACGGCGCCCGTGCCTCCCGCGCACCCGCCGACAGCTGCGAGCCGCGCCCGCGGGGCGCGAGCATGACCATCAGGCCCAGCGCCGCGGCCACGTCGCCCGTGTCATCGCTTGACCCGCCAACGGCCACGATGCTTTCGACCCGCAGCACGTCGCGG
>DAISVV010000143.1:0-8413 GCA_036840015.1 Micropepsaceae bacterium | reverse complement strand
ACGGCCTATGCGCAGGCGCAGGGCATGTGGCGCACGGCCAAGAGCGAGGATCCGGTGTTCACGGACACGCTCGACCTTGATCTTGACAGCGTGGAACCCAGCCTCGCCGGCCCCGCCCGTCCGCAGGACCGGGTTGCCCTTTCGAATGCAGCGCAAGGCTTTGCCGCCGCCCTGTCGGGTGCGACCTTCGGCAAGGCCGGCAAGGAAGGCGACACCGCGACGCTTGCCGGCACGGACACGAAGATCGGCCATGGCGCGGTCGTGATCGCGGCCATCACCTCGTGTACCAACACCTCGAATCCGTTCGTGATGGTGGGTGCCGGCCTTGTGGCACGCAACGCCATCAAGCGCGGGCTGAAGGTGAAGCCCTGGGTGAAGACATCGCTTGCGCCGGGAAGCCAGGTCGTGGGCGAGTATCTTGCGCAGTCGGGCCTGCAGAAGGACCTCGACAAGCTTGGCTTCAACGTCGTGGGCTATGGCTGCACGACGTGCATCGGCAACTCGGGGCCGCTGCCTGACAATGTCTCGGAGGCGATCACGAAGGGTGACCTCGTGGCTGCGGCCGTGCTGTCGGGCAACCGCAACTTCGAGGGCCGCGTCAATCCGCAGACGCGCGCGAACTACCTGGCCTCGCCGCCGCTGGTTGTTGCGTATGCGCTGGCCGGTTCGATGACGGTGGACCTGGCCAAGGATCCGATCGGCCACGACAAGAAGGGCAAGCCCGTCTACCTCAAGGACATCTGGCCCACCGCGAAGGAAGTTGCCGACACGGTGCGCAAGTCGGTCACGACCAAGATCTTCAAGGAGCGCTATGCCGACGTGTTCGACGGTGGCTCGGTGTGGAAGAAGATCAAGGTCAAGAAGTCGCTGACCTATCCGTGGGACACGGACTCGACCTATGTCCAGCAGCCGCCCTATTTCGATGGCGTGACGCAGAAGCCGGCTGCGCTCAGCGACATCAAGGGCGCGCGCATCCTTGGGCTGTTCGGGGATTCGATAACCACCGACCACATCAGCCCGGCCGGCGACATCAAGGCGTCGAGCCCGGCGGGCACGTTCCTGCAGGCGCGCAAGGTCGACAAGACCGACTTCAACAGCTATGGCGCGCGGCGTGGCAACCACGAGGTCATGATGCGCGGCACGTTTGCCAATATCCGCATCAAGAACCAGATGCTGCCTGGCGTGGAAGGCGGCGTGACCAAGCACCAGCCCAGCGGCGCGCAGATGCCGATCTATGACGCGGCCATGCGCTACCAGAAGGAAGGCGTGCCGCTCGTCATCTTCGCCGGCAAGGAATATGGAACGGGGTCATCGCGTGACTGGGCGGCCAAGGGCACGAAGCTGCTCGGCGTGCGCGCGGTCATCGTCGAGACGTTCGAACGCATCCACCGCTCGAACCTGGTTGGCATGGGCGTGCTGCCGCTGCAGTTCACCGAAGGTCGGACGTGGAAGAGCCTCGGCCTGACGGGCAACGAGGTGATCGACATCCCGGGGCTCGAGGGTGCTCTCAAGCCGCGGCAGACGCTGCACCTTCACATCACGCATGCCGACGGGCGCAAGGAGAAGGTCCCGGTGCTGTGCCGGATCGATACGCTCGACGAGATCGAGTACTTCAAGAACGGCGGCATCCTGCACTACGTGCTGCGCGGGCTTGCGCAGGCGGCGTAGGTGACCTCAATGCCTGGGTGGCCGGCTCGCACTGGCGTGCGTCCGGCCACATTGGCAATTAGTGCACTGTCACCGAAACTCAGCGGAGGTTCAGCAGGGCCTCGAGCGGGGTGGTCAGGAGGGTTCCCTTGAAGCGGGCGACCTTGAAGGCGCGACCCTTGCCCATGGCGTTGAGTTCGGCGACCTCGGCGGGGATGTTGGGCTTCAGTGCCGAATCCGTGGCCGCGGCGGGCGCGGAGGCCGGGATCTCGATGGCGTCGAAGGCGATCCAGAAGTCCCGGTCGCGTTCGACAATCATGACGTTCAGCGCCATTCCGTCAAAGGTCTGGAAAGAGGCGCGTGCGGCCTTCGAGAAGTCGATCTCGCCCTGCGGCACCACGTCGGTGAAGCTCATGCCGATCAGCGCGTTGCCGACGCCATTGGGTTCGTCGGCGGAACGCAGCGATCGGCCCGGCGGCAGGCGCTCGACCACAGCAAAGTTCTCGGCCTGCGGCGTTGGCCGCGTGATCGTGTAGGACGGGCCCTGGAAGGGCTTCATCGAGACCGTGCGGATCCGGTCGCGAGCAAAATCGATGAAGGACTTGTCGAGCCATCGGGCCACGTCGGTAACGGCCTCGAAGGTGCCGCGGGCGACCCACGTCTGCGCCTCGTCGGGGCGGCGCACATAGATCGCATTGCGCTCGCCGGCGGACGCGCCTTCGACGGGCAGGCCCGCGACGAGACTTGCAAGCGTCTCGCCCTTCTCGTCCTTGAGGGTCACGCGCGTGCCGGAGCCGCCGTCCCTGGGGAGCTTGAGGCCCAGCCTGTCCTGCCAGTCGGCGCGCGCGGTGCGCTGCTCGACGAGCTGAAGGCTGGCAATGCCCAGCACGGCGCGGCGGATCTCGTTGAAATCGGCCTTGTAGTCGCCCTTCTCGGGAACGACCCACTTGCCGGTGGCATCACGCCTGAGGGTGAAGGTGCCTGACTTGGCCTCGACCTCGATCAAGGCCACGGCCTCAGCCTTGTCCTCGAGGCTCGGGAACATGGCGACGGGCTCGAAGGCGGTGTGACCGGCGGCCGAGCGCTGCCACTGCGCGATGACGGCGAAGACAACCAGCAGGCCCGTGATGGCCGCCAGCCAGGTGAGCGCGCGGATGCGGCGCGCGAGGACAGGAACCAAGGGCGACTTTGAGGATGTGGTCACTTGCTGCCTCCTGCCGTCTTGCGACCCCTACCGAACAGCCAGAGCAGGAGGGCTGTCACGGCGATGAGGAGTGGAATGAAGAGGATGTTGATCGCGGCCAGCCAGGTGCCGAAGCGATCGATGTCACGGCGCAGCTTGAACTGCACGTCACGCAGGGCCTTGCGGGTCTCGAGGAGTTCGGCGCGGAACTTCTCGATCTCGGCCTCCTGTTCGGGCGAGAGCAATTCCTGCGGCTGGGCCTGTCCGGGGCGGGCCTGTGCGGTGCGCTTGCCTTCAAGTTCGGCAAGCTTGGCCTGCGTCTGGGTCAGGCGTTCCTGGAGGGCCTGTTCCTGAAGCAGGAACTGCTGGTTGGCCCGGCGGCGCATGTCGTTGACCACCTCGAAGGGGCGGTTCGCCGTGCCGCGCGAGCGCAACGAAATGAGCGAGGCCGAACCCGTGAGGTTCTCGAGTGCATTGAGCACGAAGACCGCATTGCCGGCCACGGGCACAGCCACGCGCTGTCCCTGCAGTTCCTGTGTCTGGACCCAGAAGCTGTCGTTGAAGATGTCGCTGTCGGCCACCAGGACGATGTTGGCGGACTTCGTCTCGGCGATGTGTGCCGGCAGCGGGGCCTGCTCGGGCTTGTCGGCCGGGCCGCGCGGCGGGGCGCCAGCCGGGAAGGCCGACTTCACCGGGCCGCCGATGCGGGCGGCGATGGTAAAGACCTTGCCGGACTTCACGAAGTCGCGCAGGAGGACGTCGGGGTTGGGTGCTCCCTGCACCTTCGATACCGGGATTTCCATCGTGTCCGCCGTCGTCTGAAGAAGCGGGGACAGTGTGGTCGTGGCGTCCTTGGCATGCTGGATCGAGCCGACCGTACCGAGATTGAGGTCGGTCAGGTCTGCGGTTACGAGATCGGAGCGGTCCATCTCGTCGGCTGTCAGGGCGATCCATGCAACGTAGTCGGCAACGTCGCCTCCGAACTGCACCCTCCGCGCGCGGTCGCGCACGCCGATGACATTGGCGGCCGGGACCGACACGCCCCATGATTTCATGAGGGTATCGATGCTTGTGGCCGAGGTGTCGGTTGAACCTTCGAGGGTCTCGCCCGAGGGGCCGGCCTGCATTGAGATCTCGGAGAGCGGGTCGAGGAACACCATGGCGCGGCCGCCGCGCATGATGAACTGGTCGAGGGCGTATTGCGTCGTCGGCGTCAGCGGCTTGGGGTGGGCGACCAGCACGACGTCGATGTCGGCCGGCACGCGGTCGAAGTCCTGCTCGAGGAAGGATACTTCAAAGGATTCGCGGATCTGCTCGTAGATCATGTAGGAGCGCGACTGTCCCTGCATGGCCGCACCAAGGCCGCCAGCGCCCGTGTCGAAGGGAATGTTCGAGACGATGCCGATCTTCGGCTTCTTCTCGCGGATCAGCCGCCAGACGAGGCTGGTCAGGTCGTATTCCAGGTACTGCTCGCGGTCCTCGAGGAAGAAGGGGATCACCTCGCGGCCGTTGACCATGTTGGTGCCGACAAGGCCGAAATAGATCTTCTCGCCGGCGGGCGTCGGCGCGCCGGTGATACCCTGGGCGACGGCCTGGTCCTCGGCCTCGGTCAGGGGCTCGGGGTCGATGACCTCGAGCCTGATCTTGCCGCCCGACAGGCTCTCGAAGCGCTGGAGCATGTCGCGCACGCGTCCGCCGTGCGAGCGGACGCCGGCGTATTTCACGGAGACGGCCTCGGAGAAGTAGAAGCGCAGCGTGATGGGCTCGGGGATCGATTCCAGGATCTCGCGCGTGCCCTTGCTGACCGTGTAGAGGCTGTTCTGGGTCAGGTCGACGCGGGCATTGGAGAACCAGACCTCGGAGGTCATGTTCACCGCGAAGAAGCTGACGATGGCCAGGATGATGGCCGAGGCTGCAATCCTTGTCCGTGTCCAGCGCATGATCAGTCTGCCCGCTTCAGGTCGATGACGACGGCGTTGATGAAGAGACACAGCCCGATCAGGGAGGCGAAGTAGACGACGTCCCTGAGGTCGATCACGCCGTTCATGATGGCGTTGAAGTGCGTGAGGAAGCTGAAGGAGGAAATGGTGCTGACGAGCAGCGTCGGGGCCCAGCCCTGGAAGAAGTCGAGCACCATGGTGTGCCCGGCAATCGTGAAGATGAAGCAGACCACCACGCTGACGACGAAGGCGATCACCTGGTTGTTCGTCATCGAGGAGACTGCAGAACCGATCGCCAGATAGGCCCCGGCCATGAGCCAGCTTCCGATATAGCTTGCGAGGATCACGCCGTTGTCGGGCGCGCCCAGGAAGTTGACCGTGATCCACATCGGGAACGTCATGGACAGCGCAATGCCGGCAAAGAGCCAGGCGGCGATGAACTTGCCGAGCACGGCGGCCATCACCGGCACGGGCAGGGTCATCAGCAACTCGATCGTGCCGGCCCTGCTCTCCTCGGCCCAGAGGCGCATCGAGATCGCGGGCAGGAGGAACAGGTAGACCCAGGGGTGGAAGCCGAAGAAGACGCTGAGGTCGGCCTGGCCTGTCAGGAAGAACTGGCCGAAATAGAAGGTGAAAGAGCCAATGGCCAGAAGGAAGATGACGATGAAGACGTAGGCCACGGGGGTTGCGAAATAGCCTGCGAGCTCGCGGCGCCAGATGGCGTTGACGGCGTTCCAGAAGCTCATGGGCGGGCCTCCACGTTGATCTCGGCGTCGGGCGTGGTCAGGGTGCGGAAGACCTCGTCGAGGCGCCGCGAGGGCGCCTTGGCCAGGAGTTCGGTCGGCGTTCCGTCGGCCACGATGCGCCCCTTGTCGATGATGATGGCACGCGTGCAGACGGCTTCGACCTCTTCGAGGATATGGGTCGAAATGATGATGGCCTTGCTGGCGGCCATCGAGCGGATCAGGTTGCGGACCGCGTGCTTCTGGTTGGGGTCGAGGCCGTCGGTGGGTTCGTCCATGATGAGAACCGGCGGGTCATGGAGGATCGCCTGCGCGAGGCCCACGCGGCGCTTGAAACCCTTGGAGAGCGTCTCGATGCGCTGCTCGAGCACCGACTGAAGGCCAGTGCGCGTCACGGCGGCGTCGATGGCCCGGGTTGCCGCGTCACCTTCAAGGCCGCGCACGCGCGCGATGAAGGCCAGGAACTGCTGCGGGGTCATGTCGGGATAGGCTGGTGCGCCTTCCGGCAGGTAGCCGATGGTTGCCTGGGCGGCGAGCTGCTGCTCGACCACGTCGTTGCCGCACACCGAGATCCGCCCCTCGGAGGGAGCCAGGAAACCGGTGATCATTTTCATGGTTGTGGACTTGCCCGCGCCGTTCGGGCCGAGGAAGCCGAGCACCTCGCCCTTCCCGACACGCAGGGAGATGCCGCCCACGGCTGTGAAGTTCCCGAACCGCCGGACCAAATCTTCGATGATGATCATGGAAATGCTTGTGAACCCGCCAAAAAACGAGCTGAAAAGACGGCCAAGCGATACGAGAAACCCCTTGCAGCCGCAAGTGGTGATTTTGCCCCTGCGGGCCGGTCAGACGCGCAGCATCAGGCCGCCGTCAACGTGAAGCCCGTGGCCCGTCACGAAGCCGCCATCGTCGGAGGCAAGAAACAGGGCGCCGCGCGCGAGGTCGAGGGGTTCTCCCAGACGGCGCATGGGGGATTTCCTTGCCCAGATGTCGGCTATGTCGGGGCGCGCATCCCAGAGCGGGGTTGTCATGCCGGTGCGGATGGCGCCGGGCAGGAGGTAGTTCGCGGTGATGCCGAACTTGCCGAGTTCCAGGGCCAGCGTGCGGGTGAGGCCCGCAACACCGGCCTTGGAGGCGCAGTAGGCGGCAAGGCCGAGATCGGTGCCTTCGGCCATCACGGAGGCCACGTTGATGATGCGCCCTGCCCTGCTCTTCTTCAGGTGCGGGATCGCCTGCTGGCAGATGAGGGCCGGTGCCGTCAGGTTGACGGCCAGGATGCGGTCCCAGGTCTCGCGCTTCATTTCCTCGACGAGTTCGCGGCCGGAGACGCCGGCATTGTTCATCACGATGTCGAGTGCGCCGAAAGCCGTGACGGCGGTCGAGACGATGAGCGCGGGGGCTTCGTGTCCGGTGACATCGCACTCGAGCGTCTGGATGCCCGGCGTGCCGGCGTGGTGCGCGGCAAGGTTCCTGCCCGGCACGTCAACGGCAAGGACGCGCGCGCCTTCGGCTGCGAACAGGCGGGCGGTTGCGTGGCCGATGCCGGACCCTGCGCCGGTGACGATGGCGGCTCTTCCAGACAGGCGCATAAAAAAACTCCCTCGGAACATGTCCGAGGGAGTTCTACACCAGTTTGGGGAAATGCGAGGCTTGCATGAAGACCGCGATTGGCCCGGGGTGCGGATAAAGCCGCGAGGGGGCTGGGGGCTGATGGTCCGGGCCTTCGCCGCACCACCGGGCCAACCGGTATGATTGAAGATGGGCCCTCAAAGCGGCCCTGCAAGGGCTGAATTGCGGCCCGATCATGGCCGTTCATCACGCCTCCGAGACGCGGGGATGAATGGATATTCAGGGTACGGAATTCACCCGGCCGGCGCGGCCAATCTTTCGGCAATCACGCGCATGGCGACGGGGTGCGAACCCATGATCGTGTGAGGGCTGTCGACCTCGATGTTCTCGACGCCCGGTGCCTCGTCAAGCAGGCAGGACTGCCAGGGAACGATTCCGTCGCTGCGCGAATAGAAGGCGGTCACGGGCACCGGCGGATTGCGCAGGAGGTCGGGCATGCGCCGGGTGAAGCCCGGATCGAAGCCGCCCGACATGGTCTCGGCAAAGGGCGAGAGCGGGGTCTTGATCGGGAAGCGCACGGGCGTTCCCAGGGTGATGACGCGGCTTATCTTGGCGGGCGCGTCCTTGGCCAGTTCGCGTGCGAAGAGGCCGCCGAGGCTGCGGCCAATGAGGCTGACCTTGCGACCCGTCCTGCGGTTGGCCTCGTCGACGAGCGCTGCGCAGCGCGTGAGTGCGGCGGGCGTGGGGCCCCAATTGATTCCCCTGCCCCAGCCGCGGGCGTCGTAGCCGGCGTCGCGCAGCCACGCGATGAGGCGGCGGGTGGCCCAGTCACCGGTCATGAAGCCCGGCAGCACGAGCACGGTGTGACCGTCGCCGCGTGGCACGTTTGCGTGGGGCGGCGCAGGCTGCGGGCGCAGGAGTTCGGCCACGAAGCTGGCAATGTCGGCGGCGGCGCCCATGGCAGCCCCCAGCGGACGGTCGCCCGGGAAGGAGGTGAAGGATGGTGTTGTCATTGGCGGGGAGATTTTCGAAGTTCATTGCGGAATGCAAGCGGGTCGGCCAATCTTCGGTCCCATAACCTTTCCGGAGGACGACCGTCGTGCGCAAGGGCATGAATTTCAACGAGGCCGAGCTGAACTATGCCGTGGAAGCGGGCGTCAGGGACCACCCGGTGCTGGCGCAATGCCGCGCAGATACGGCTTCGCTCGGACGGTCCTCCATGATGCAGATCGCGCCCGAGCAAGGCGCGTTCATGGGGCTGCTTGCCAAGCTCATGGGCGCCAGGCGTGCAATCGAGGTGGGCACATTAACCGGCTTTAGCGCGCTGGCCG
>DAISVV010000142.1:0-8461 GCA_036840015.1 Micropepsaceae bacterium | reverse complement strand
GGCCGCCTGCCTTGTTTCCGGTGTCTGACAGGCATTCTCCGCCGAATGTCTTGTCGCAGAAGACAGCACCAATCTGGTTCCGGTTCACATACAGATTGCCGACCCGCACGCGCCCACGGATGAAGTCCGCTGTCTCCTGGATCCTTGTGTGCACGCCCAGGGTGAGGCCGTAACCTGTCTGGTTGATCGCATCGCAGACCTGGGCCAGATGGCTGGCCTGGTACCGCACGATGTGAAGGATCGGACCAAAAACCTCACGCTCAAGCTGCGCGATACGGTCGATCTCGAACGCCCGCGGCGCAAAGAAGAAGCCATCGCGCGTTTCCGGACCAAGTTCTGCCGTTGCCACCACGCGCCCTTCGCGTGACATCGGCCCCGCGTGCGCCTCCAGCATCGCGAGGGCTTCCGCATCGATCACGGGCCCGATATCGGTGTCGAGCTTCATGGGATCACCGATCTTGAGTTCGGCCACCGCCCCCTCAAGCAGCTTGAGTACTTTCTCTGCGATATCCGCCTGCAGGAACAAAACCCTCAGCGCCGAGCAACGCTGCCCGGCACTGTCAAAGGCCGACATGACGGCATCGCGCACAAGCTGCTCGGGCAGCGCTGTGGAATCCGCGATCATCGCATTCAGGCCGCCGGTCTCGGCAATGAAGGGCGGGATGGCGCCATCGCGATCCGCCAGCATCCGGTTGATCCGGCGCGCCGTGTCGGTGCCACCCGTGAAGGCAACGCCTGACACATGAGGATCGCGCACCAGCGCCCCGCCAACGGAAGGTCCGTCCCCAGGCACGAAGTGAAGCACGTCGCCGGGCACGCCCGCCTCATGCAGCAGCCGTGTGGCAACAAAGGCCGCAAGCGGCGTCTGCTCGGCTGGCTTGGCGACAACCGCATTGCCGGCGGCAAGCGCACCGGCCACCTGCCCCGTGAAGATTGCAACGGGGAAGTTCCATGGGCTGATGCAGGCAAACACACCACGCCCGTGAAGCGAGAGTTCGTTGCGCTCGCCGGTTGGTCCCGGCAGCACTTTGGCTTGCGAGAACTCGTCACGCGCGAGGTTCGCATAATAGCGCAGGAAGTCGACTGCCTCGCGCACGTCCGCAATGCCGTTGGCAACGGTCTTGCCGGCTTCCCGGACGCAAAGTCCGATGAGCCGCGCCGCATCGCGCTCGAAGAGATCCGCCGCCCGGTTCAGGATCTCGGCGCGAGCGGCACCGCCACGCCGCGCGCGCGCGGCCTGCGCCGCGGCGGCGATCCGGGCAGCACGGGCGGCAATCTCGGCAGATCCCTCCACGCAGCTGCCCGTTTGCCGGCTGCGCATCGCAGGATCGATGATCGCACGCGCGGAGCCGGAAACCGTCTCGCCGGCAACCAGGGGCGCCGCATGCAGGGGCACGGCAACGGCCTCGCCGATCGCCTTCATCAGCGGCGCGGCGCGCGTGGGCTCGCTGAGCAGCACACCTGCCGAATTCAACCGGTCGGCAAAGAGGTTCACCGGCAGCGGTATGCGCGGATGCGATTTCTGTGTCATGGCTTCAACCTGCTCGACCGGATCGGCAATGATGGCTTCAATGGGCGCCTCGTCATCAGCGAGGCGATTGACAAAGGACGTGTTGGCGCCGTTCTCAAGAAGGCGGCGGACGAGATAGGCCAGCAGGTCCTCATGCGCGCCGACAGGCGCATAGATGCGGCACTGCGCACCAAGTCGGTCAGCGCCAACAGCCTCGTCATAGAGCTCCTCGCCCATGCCGTGCAGGCGCTGGAACTCGTAGTCCCCGCGATTGCCGGCAAGCGCACGCACAGCGGCAAGCGTATGCGCATTGTGGGTGGCAAACATCGGGAAGAACGCCGCCGGATCGGCAAGCAACTTTCGTGCGCACGCGAGATAGGACACATCCGTTGACGCCTTGCGCGTGAACACCGGATAACCCTCGATGCCCGCCTCCTGCGCCCGCTTGATCTCGCTGTCCCAATAGGCGCCCTTGACCAGGCGCACGGGAAGCCTGCGCTGGTGACGCTGGGCCACGCCTGCAAGCCAGTCGATGACTGCCGGCGCCCGTTTCTGGTAGGCTTGAACTGGCAAGACCCATTCCTTCCCTGCCACTAAGTTCAGGCGCGCCAGCGAGGGCTCGATACTGTCGATCTTCTCCTCGAGCCGATCGGCCTCCTCGGCGTCGATCGTGAAGCCGATCCCGGCCTCCTTCGCAGCCAGGCACAGTGGCATGAGCCGCGGCAGGATTTCGGGCATGACGCGCCCCATCTTGAGCGCCTCCAGCCGCGGATGGACCGCCGAGAGCTTCACCGAGATCGAGTTGCGCGTGAAGATGTCGCCGCCCCGACCACGTTCATCCGCGGCAATCGAGGCGATCGCATCGGCATAGGCGCGCGCGTAGCGCTCGGCATCCTCATGCGTCATGGCCGCCTCGCCCAGCATGTCGAACGAGAAGCGGAAACCGCGTTTGGCAGCATCGCTGCCGCGCTTCAGCGCCTCGGCGATCGTCCGGCCAAGAACGAACTGACCACCCATGATGCGCATGGCCGTCGTCATCGCCTGTCGGATGATCGGCTCGCCGCTGCGCTGCACGAGGCGGCCAAGAACCGCCGACCAGTCTTGCGGGCCGTCACCCAGCTTGACCACATGCCCCGTGAGCATCAGCGCCCACGTCGAGGCATTGACGAACACGGAGTTGGACTGTCCGAGGTGACGGTCCCAGTGCGCACTGCCGATCTTGTCGCGGATCAGCCGGTCAGCCGTTTCGGCATCGGGCACCCGCAGCAGTGCCTCGGCGAGGCACATGAGCACCACACCCTCTTCGGTCGACAGCGCGTATTGATGCAGGAAGGCATCGAGCCCCCCGCGCTTGCGCTGCGCGCGCACGCGCCGCACGAGGTCACGCGCCACCGCTTCGGTCTCGGCGCGCTCGCGCGCGCTCAGTCTCGCTTGGGGAAGCAGGGCTTCCACCGTCGATGTTTCGTCCGCAAGATAGAGCCGCGCCATCTCGGCACGGGCGTGGTCTGGTTTCATGGGGCGGGACAATCCTACGTCAAGGGCCCCGGGCGCAAGATGCCCTGGCGGCACGCATCAGCGCTGAAAAACGAGGATCGGCTCATCCCCATAGGTTGTCCGGGCGGCTTCCACATATCCGTTCTTCTGCGCCACCCTCAGTGACGGCAGGTTCTGGGGACTGATGATGCAGCAGGTCCTCCGCCCGCCAAGCGTCTCATCCCCCCAGGCCAGCACCCGCTCCAGCGCCTCGCTGGCATAGCCCTGCCCCTGCGCCCACGGAAACAGGGCCCATCCGCTCTCAGGCATGCCGGAGAGCGACGGCTCGATTTCGCGCTGAGAGTCGGAAAATCCGATTTCCCCCGCATACCGTCCCGAAGACTTCTCCTCGATCACCCAATAACCATGCCCGACCAAGGTCCAATGGCCAACATAGCGCAGCAGGCGGAACCACGACTCCTGCGGCGTCGCAGGCGATCCCCCGATGAAGCGCGTCACCTCGGCGTCCTCCCACAGCGAAACGCAGTCTTCAAGATCGGCCAAAACATGCCCGCGAAGCACAAGCCGACGCGTCTCGAGGCGCGGCGCGAGCGTGAGCAGTGTCACGCGGGCTGGATTTGTGGACATGAGGGACCCTCGGCTGACGCGGAAGTTCAAAGGAGTCCGAGTTCGGCCAGTTCGCGGCGCAGCCCCTCTGGCATGTCCCCGTCGGCAGACTGGCCGATATCCGGCGGCGCATCCTTGGGCTCGAGATAGCGCCAGCCCTGGAAGGGCCGCCGCGGTCGCGGCGCAACAGGAATGAGAGCGGGCTCAAGCACCAGATTGCAGCGCTGAACGCCGTCGTGGTCGGTGAAGGGGCGAACATCCGCCAGCACCTGTCGGACTGCCGTCGAACCCTTGATCACCCAGTAGAGCGAACCGCCATCAAGGACCTCGTCCCGACGCTTCGGGATCATGCGCGTCGTGTGGCACTGCTCGGCCTTCAGCCCGCGCTTGCGAAGCGCAGAAAAATGGCTCTGCTGCCAGTCCCGCAGATCAGCGACGGAGTCAGCCCCCACGCACAGCTTGATGATATGCAGTGCCAGCGTCAGCGACCCTTTTCAGCGGCTTCCACCGTCCCGTTCTTGTTCTTGTCGAGCGCATCGAAGCCGGCAACCTGCCCGGCCTGGAACTCCTCGACCGAGACCTTCCCGTCGCCATTGCTGTCCATTGCGCGGCGTTGCTCGTCGGTGAGCTTGAACTCGTCCGCATCGATGAAACCATCCTTGTTCTTGTCCGCCGCAAACGCGGCCTTGGCCGCCTGGTTGCGGAATTCCTCGCGGCTGATGCTGCCATCGTCATTGTAGTCACCGGGCGTGCCCGCAGCCCACGCAGTTGCAGCAAGAGAAGCCGCAAGCGGAATGACGGCAAGGAAGAGGGCGTTTCTCATGTTCATCTCCGTGATGGTCCGGAACAAACACCGGATTTCCAGGGCGCAGGTCGATTGTCTAACACAGCAGCCCTTGCCTGCACAGGCTTGCAAACGGCCATGGAAACAGTCTGTAATGCGGCGGTGGGATGGCTGGAGAATCGACAATGAAATTGAAACCGGTGATGACTGCCGCTTGGACTGCGGCGGCGCTGGGCCTGTCGCTGGGCTTTGCCGCACCTGCTGCCGCCGAGGAAATCCGGTGTGGCTCCCGGCCGGGTGCCAGCAACTACTGCAACGCCGATACCTCGCGCGGAGTCGAGCTCGTCTATCAGCACTCGGCTTATGCCTGCTACTACGATGATACGTGGGGCTACGACCGCTCAGGCATCTGGGTCGCCAACGGCTGCAGCGCGACCTTCCGTATCGGCAAGAAGGACAAGGGCAAGGGTGACACCGCCGCCGCAATCGGCCTCGGCATCCTGGCGCTCGGAATCCTTGCCGCGACATCGGGCGATGATGGCGATCCGAACCGCCGCGAACCACCGCCGCCGCCGCCGGGTTACGGCCCGGGTGGCTACCCGCCACCGCCACCACCGGGAGGGTATCCGTCCGGATCCTATCCGCCACCGCCACCGCCGGGTTCCTACGGGCCGGGAGGCTACCCGCCGCCACCGCCCCCGCCGCCGCAGGGAGGCTACTACCAGACCCGCCCCTACAAGGTCGTTTCGTGCAACTCGGCCAAGAACAAGTATGCGTATTGCGCCGTGCGTGTGCGCAGCGACGTTGAGCTCATCCGCCAGCGCAGCTCCAGCGCCTGCCGCTTCAACACCTCATGGGGCTATGACCGCCGCGGGATCTGGGTGGACAAGGGCTGCCGCGCAGACTTTGCCGTCTACAACTGATCCCGACTGCAAAGCCTTGAACCCATCGGGGACGCCGCCAGCGGCGTCCCCTCTTTCATGGACCACGCCTGCTCAGGTCTCGAACGAGACGATGACCACGCCCTCGTTCACCTGGTCGCCGGCCTTGTAGGGCACCGCCTTGATTGCATGGTCACCAGGCGAGGAAAGCGTGTGCTCCATCTTCATCGCCTCGAGCACGGCCAGCGCCTGCCCCTTGCGCACGCGATCGCCGGGCTTGACGAGGACCTGCGTGACCTTGCCCGGCATGGGCGACCGGATTTCGCTGCCTCCCGCAGGACCCGTCTCGGCACCACCAAGCGGATCGTGGACCTCGACGGCAAAACTGTGTCCGCGCAGAAGAACCGTCAGCAGGAAGCGTGCCTGCACCACACCGCCCGTAACGCGCCGCCCGTCGACGATGGCCTCGATGCGATCGCCATCGACGCTACGCGCCGAGACGTCAGCACCGCGTCCGGCCTCGGTGAAGCGCCACCCGGCCGGCCCGTGCAGCACCGTGATCTCCCGGGTCGCACCACCCGCCTTGAGGCGCACGACCTCGGACTGCCGCACGCCGCCCAGCCGCCAGCCGTCCAGCGCGTCCCAGGGCGACCGGGGGTTGCGACCACGCCAGCGCTAAAGCAGCAAATGGGCCACCGCCAGCCTCAGCGCATCTTCCCCAAGCCCGTCCGGAACCGCGATGAGCGCCGCCTTGTGCCGCTCGATGAATCCCGTGTCGACATGCCCGTCGATCATCGCCGGATGTCGCAACGTCGAGACCAGGAAGCCCAGGTTTGTACGCACGCCGGCAATTTCCGCCGTCTCGAGCGCATCCGACAGAACGCCAAGCGCAGCTTCACGCGTCCGGCTCCACGCGATGACCTTGGCGATCATCGGGTCATAGAACATCGACACCTCGCCGCCTTCCGCAACGCCGGCATCGACCCGTACATGTTCACCCGCGGCCGGCAGCCGCAATCGTGCGAGCTTGCCTGTCGAAGGCAGGAAACCCTTGACCGGGTCCTCGGCATAAAGGCGCACCTCGACCGCATGGCCCTCGATGCGAAGCTCGCCCTGCCCGACCGGAAGCTTCTCGCCAGCAGCCACGCGCAGCTGCCACTCGACAAGGTCGTGCCCCGTGATCATTTCAGTGACAGGGTGCTCGACCTGAAGCCGCGTGTTCATCTCCATGAAATAGAAGCCGTCGTCCGTGAGCCCCTTCGAGCCGTCGACGATGAACTCGACCGTACCCGCCCCGCGATAGCCGATCGCCTTTGCGCAGGTGACAGCGGCCTCGCCCATCCTGGCCCGCAGGCTCTCGGGCATCCCCGGAGCGGGCGCCTCCTCCACGACCTTCTGGTGGCGCCGCTGCAGCGAGCAGTCGCGCTCGAACAGATGGACGGCATTGCCATGGCTGTCGGCAAACACCTGGATCTCGATATGGCGCGGTGATGCCACGTATTTTTCGACGAGCACCCGCGCATCACCGAAGGCCGCCTGCGCCTCGCGCTGCGCACCTTCCAGCGCCTTTGTGAAATCGGCCGCGGCATCGACCCGCCGCATGCCCTTGCCACCACCACCAGCCACCGCCTTGATGAGCACGGGATAGCCGATGCGCCCCGCTTCCCGTGCAAGGTGCTCAGGCGACTGGTCATCCCCGAAATAGCCCGGCACGACCGGAACGCCCGCCTTGATCATGAGCGCCTTGGCCGCATCCTTGAGCCCCATCGCACGGATGGCAGACGCGGGCGGCCCCACGAACACGATGCCGGCCGCCTGGCAGGCCTCTGCAAAGGCCGGGTTCTCCGACAGGAACCCATAGCCCGGATGAATGGCCTCGGCACCCGTCATACGCGCCGCCGCAAGGATCGCCTCGATGCTCAGATAGCTTTCGCGCGCGGCTGCTGGACCGATGCGCACCGACTGGTCCGCCATCGCCACATGCAGACCGCAGGCATCCGCATCCGAATGCACGGCGATCGTCCGCAACCCAAGCCGCCGGGCGGTGCGAATGACGCGGCAGGCAATCTCGCCGCGATTGGCGATCAGGAGTGACTTGAACATGGTACCCCTACTCGGCCCAGCGCGGCTTGCGCTTCTGAAGGAAGGCCGAGAGGCCTTCCTTGGCCTCGTCGCTGGCCCGCCGCTCGGCGATGCGCCGCGATGTATCGGCACGCAATCCCGCGTCGATGGGGCGCCCCTCGACGGCCCGGATGAGGTCCTTGGCCGCATCGATCGCACCCGGCGCACAGGTAAAGACCTGCTGCACGATGCGCTCGGCCTCCTTGGCCAGGCCATCATTGTCTTCGACCATGATGTGGATGAGGCCGAGCGCCCGCGCCGTTTCCGCATCAAAGCGCTCGGCCGTCAGGAAGTACCGGCTCGCAGCCCGCGGGCCGATCGCACGCATCACATAAGGCGAAATGACTGCCGGAATGATGCCAAGCCGCACCTCGGAAAGCCCAAAAGAAGCCGAGCGCGTGGCAATCGCAATGTCACAGGCCGAGACCAGCCCGCAACCACCAGCCATGGCCGCGCCATGCACCAGCGCGATCGTCACCTGCGGAAGCGTGTGCAGCATATGCAGCATGCCCGCCATGTCGCCCGCGTCTGCGCGGTTGTCATCGCTGGTGTAATCTGCTGCCGCTCTCATCCACGCAAGGTCCGCACCAGCCGAGAAGCTGGGCCCCGCGCCTTCCAGCAGCACGACCCGCACCCCGTCCGCGCCCTTCAGCGTCTCGAAGATGTCCTTGAGCCGCGAGATCACGTCCGGATTGAAGGCATTGTGCACCTTCGGCCGGTTCAGCGTCACGACGGCGACGCCCGCCCGCGTCGTGTTGAGCAGGACGGTATCTTCAATGGCTTCGGTCATGCGCAACCTCTTTCAGAATCTGTTGTCGGTGACAGAGCACTCATCCCGGTCAAGTGCACTGTCACCGTAATCAATCAGTGGTGACCGGCATCTCCCGCGTGACCCTCTGCCGGGGCACGGCGCACGACAAGCACCTTCACCAGGAAGAACAGCGAGATCACGATCAGGTATCCCGCACCCAGCTCGAGCGCACGCTGCCAGAACGACAGCTCGACAAGCGGCGGCAGGCGCAGCGCCGCCCCATTCGTGAGCACGGGCAGCAGCACCGCAAAGGC
>DAISVV010000141.1:0-8483 GCA_036840015.1 Micropepsaceae bacterium | reverse complement strand
GTACCCGCGCGGCACGCGCGGGGGTGGGAGTTATGGGGACTCTTTCCCAAACACTTCCTCGAACGCTGCCTTCAGCGCCAGGTCGACGTCGTGCATCGTGGCGGTGAGGCCGAGGGCCGCGAGGCTGGTGACGCCGTGGGCGGCGATGCCGCAGGGCACGATGCCGGTGAAGTGCGCGAGGTCGGGGTCGACGTTCAGTGAAATGCCGTGGAACGAAATGCCCTTGCGCACGCGGATGCCGAGGGCTGCAATCTTGTCCTCGCGGCCGCCGGGCCTTGCGATCCAGATTCCGACGCGGCCCTCGCGCCGTTCGCCGCGCAGGTTGAAGCGGGCGAGCGTGCGGATGATCCATTCCTCGAGGTCGTGCACGAAGCGGCGGACATCGTTGTTGCGCCGGCGCAGGTCAAGCATGACGTAACCCACGCGCTGGCCTGGCCCGTGATAGGTGTACTGGCCGCCGCGGCCCGTGGGGTAGACGGGAAATCGGTCGGGCGCGAGCAGGTCTTCGGCCTTCGCGCTTGTGCCGGCGGTATAGAGGGGCGGGTGCTCGAGCAGCCAGACGCATTGCGAGGCGCGGCCGGCGTGGATGGCCTCGACCCGGGCTGACATGAACGCTTCCGCGTCGGGGTAGTCGACCGGCGCGTCGCTGATCTTCCACTCTATCGTTTCCGGCGTCTTAACGATCACGTAAGGCTCGGGTCCTATGTTGGAGAAACACGAGATCGGGACCGACCCATGAGTTCTTCCGTCGAAAAGGTGAAGGTAGATATTTCAGTTGTCGTGGGGCGTGCAAAGCTGCCGATGCAGCAATTACTGAGGATGGGGCGCGGCGCGGTGATCGAGCTTGATGCCCGCCAGCAGGACGAGGTGCTGATCCTCGCCAATGACAAGGCTGTCGCGCGGGGCGAGATCTATGTGGATGGCGAGAAGATCGGCGTGAGAGTGACGCGCATGCTGGGCGGTGGCGTGGAATAAAACGTTTTGGTTTGTAATATAACATATTGCACGTTTTCAGTTGCATAATTATCTGATCCTCTGTATCTGATTGTGAAACAGGATCGGAGGGGCGCATGTTGCCCTTGGCGCTGGATATCCAACAGCAGAAAATCGTCGTTGTCGCGCGCGGGCGTCCAGGCCAGCAGCGGTACGAACTGGTGCACGCGTCGGGCTGCGAGCGGATCGTCGTTTACTGCGATGAAGCCTGGGCCTGCGAGACACAGGCGCTGCTCCACCAGCGGCTGCCGGAACCGGCCGAGCTTGCCGGTGCCCGCGTCGTGTTCATCGCCGGGCATCCGCGCGAGATCGCCGAGCCGCTGGCCGTTGCCGCGCGCGCGGCGGGCGCGCTGGTCAATGTAGAGGACGTGCTTGATCTGTGCGACTTCCATGTCCCCGCCATTGTCCGGCGCGGGGACTTGCTCATTTCCGTGTCGACCGGTGGGCGTGCGCCCGGGCTGGCGCAGCGCCTGAGAGCCCATCTTGCGTCCGTGTTCGGGCCGGAATGGGAGACGCGCGTGCGGCGCCTCGGCGATGCACGGGCGCAGTGGCGCAGCGAGGGCGTGAGCAAGGATGAGGTTGCGCAGCGCGCCGCCGAGATGATCACGCGCGAGGCCTGGCTGCCCGAGCGCCGCGTGCCGTGAGCGCGGCTGTCGTCTCGCGCGCCCCTGATGTGACGGCGCTGCAGGCCTCGATCGAGGCGAGGGCTGCGGGTCTCGATGCGGCGGGATTGCTGAAGCTTGCCATCAAGGAACTGTTCCCGGGGCGCATTGCCTGTGTTTCGTCCTTTGGTGCGGAGTCGGCGGTGCTCCTGCACCTGATGGCCAGTGTCGATCCCACGGTGCCCGTGATCTTCCTCAATACCGGCAAGCTGTTCGGCGAGACGCTGCGCTATCGCGACCGCCTGCAGGAGGCAATCGGCCTGCAGGACGTGCGTGCGATCGGACCGGATGGCGCGGCCGTGCGGGCGAAGGATCCTGACGGTGTGCTCTGGCGGTCGGATCCGGATGCGTGCTGTGCCATGCGCAAGGTCGATCCCGTGCAGCGGGCCCTGAAGGGGTTCGACGCCGAGATCACGGGCCGCAAGCGGTTCCAGACGCTGACGCGTGGCCAGCTTGGGCCTGTCGAGTTCAATGGCGTGCGCCATGTCATCAATCCGCTGTGGAACTGGACCCTTGACGACCTGCGCCGCCATATCGAGGCGCATGCCCTGCCGCGCCATCCGCTCGTCGAGGACGGCTTCGTCTCGATCGGCTGCATGCCCTGCACATCACGCGTCGCCCCCGGCGGCGACTATCGCTCCGGGCGTTGGGCTGGCACGGGCAAGGACGAATGCGGGATCCATGCGAACGTGGACGGGGACGGGATCTAGGCGCCTTGCGGCGCGACTGCGCGACACAAAAGTGTCAAGGGGAGTGGGTAGCGTAGGTCTTGGGAAAGGGTCTGGGAGCCTAGGGGGCGTGCGATGAGGCTGGTGATTTTCGGACCACCTGCCGTTGGCAAGGGGACACATGCGGCTCGTGTCTCGGCGACCTATGGGATCCCGCACCTGTCCACCGGCGACATGCTTCGGGCTGCAATCGCGCAGGGTTCACGGGTCGGGGCGCGTGCCAAGGCCATCATGGCGAAGGGCAGGCTTGTCCCTGACCCGATTGTTTTGGAGATCGTGAGTGCACGCACAGCGGAGGCAGATTGTGCGCAGGGTTTCATCCTCGATGGATTTCCCCGCACGCTGCGCCAGGCCAAGGCGTTCGATCGTGTCCTGAGGTCAAGAAAGCTGGTGCTTGACCATGTCATCGCCATCGAGGCCGATGAAGCAGTTCTGGTGCAACGCGTCATCAACAGGGCGAACGAGGCGCGTGCTGCCGGCAAACCCGTTCGACCGGATGACGATCCGGAAGTCTTTCGCAAGCGGCTGAAGGTCTACAGGGCTGAGACTGCGCCCGTGCTTCCCTATTATCGGCGAAAGGGCAAGATCAGGATGATCGACGGCATGAAGTCCGTCGATGACGTCGCCGCCCAGATCGATGCTGCCCTCACGGCGTCGCCGCCGGGCAAGTTCTGGCTCTGGCGCTGGCTTGGGTGCTGATTGAGCCCTTGTTGGGTCTGGTGCAGGGTGGGCACTGGCTAGGTCTGATGCGGCATTCATGCAAACGTGGATGAGCATGGGGTTCAGGCCAAGAGCGTGCGTAGCCGTTGGCGAGGGCCCCCATCCCCTGCGCCGCTTGTGCGGCGCAGGGACTTCCCCCAAGGGGGAAGAGATGCGCGATTTGCGCTCCTTTGTTTTCCTCTTCCCCAGCGCCTTGGCGCGGGGGAAGTACCCGCGCCGCGCTAGCGGCGTGGGGGATGGGGGTCTTGCGTACGCTTGATGGTGCTGTTCAGGCGGCGTATGGGAGGTGCCTCATCAGGAGGGATTTCCATGGCTGCCGACGATATCTTCATCACCGGTTATGCACGCACGCCCATGGGCGGGTTCCAGGGCGAGCTGTCGGGGCTGACGGCGCCACAGCTGGGGGCGCAGGCCATCCGGGGGGCGCTGGGGCGCACCAGCCTCGATGCGGCGCAGGTTGGCGAGGTGTACATGGGCTGCGTGCTGCCGGCGGCGCGGGGGCAGGCGCCGGCGCGATAGGCGGCGATCCATGGCGGGCTGCCGCACGCGGTGCCCTGCACGACCGTGAGCAAGGTATGCGGCTCGGGCATGAAGGCGATCATGCTGGCGGCCGACCAGCTACGCAGCGGATCGATCGACGTGGCGGTGGCGGGCGGCATGGAGTCGATGACAAACGCTCCCTATCTTTTGCCCAAGGCGCGCGGCGGCTTGCGGCTGGGCCATGGCGAGGTGAAGGACCACATGTTCCTCGACGGGCTGGAAGATGCCTATGAGGGGCGTCTCATGGGCACCTATGCCGAGGACGCGGCACGGCATTTCCAGTTCACGCGTGCCGAGCAGGACAATTATGCGATCGCGTCGCTGACCCGCTCGCAGGCGGCGCAGCAGGGCGGCGCCTTCGAGGGCGAGATCGTACCCGTGACGGTGCCGGGGCGGTCGGGCAGCACGACCGTGTCGATCGATGAGCAGCCGCGCAAGGCGGATGTCGCGAAGATCCCGACGCTGAAGCCGGCCTTTGCGAAGGATGGCACGGTGACGGCGGCGAATTCATCCTCGATCTCCGATGGTGCCGCGGCACTGGTGCTGGTGCGCGGTGCCGGCGCGGCGGGACGCGGCCAGCCGCGGCTGGCGCGGATCGTGGCGCAGGCAAGCCATGCCGCAGAGCCGCGCTGGTTCACGACCGCGCCCGTCGGGGCCATCGGGAAGGTGCTGGAGCGGGCCGGCTGGAGGGCCAGTGATGTCGGGCTCTACGAGATCAACGAGGCGTTTGCGGTCGTCGCCATGATCGCCATGCGCGAGCTCAGCCTTCCGCATGACGTGGTCAACGTGAATGGCGGGGCCTGTGCGCTCGGGCATCCGATCGGCGCTTCGGGTGCGCGGATCGTCGCGACGCTGATCAATGCGATGCACAAGCGCGGCGTGAAGCGGGGTGTCGCCTCGCTCTGCATCGGCGGGGGCGAGGCCACGGCGCTCGCGCTTGAACTGGTCCACTGAGTTTTCCAGAGCCGTCTGTCGGCGTGACGGAACGCCCCTGAGGACAGGTTGCGGGTCGGTGGCCGATGCGCGTCCTCCTTGGTGTTGTGCGCTGGTGCCTGTGGCTAGCCTTGTCTTGTATTGATTCGACGGAAGAGCCGAATGGCCGCGTCGCCTCATGCACAAGAACAAGCAACCGTGGGGTTCTCATGACCAAGATCAAGCTGCTGGCATCTGCCGGATTTGGACTGTTGTTCGCCTTTGCCGCGCCGGCCGAGGCCAGTGGACCGTGGACGGGCGTCTACCTGGGCGGCCACGCGGGTGGCGCATGGGGTGATGTTGCCTCGACCAAGACTGCGCAGACCGGTGGCGGGTTTGCCTATGACACCTCGCCGGTCGGCACTGCGCTCGACTTCTCGCCGGATGGCGTCGTGGGCGGCGCGCAGATCGGGTATCTCTACCAGTTCTCGTCGTTTGTCGTCGGAATCGAGGTGTCCGGTTCCTACGCCGACCTCGATGAGACCCGTATCGATGCGGTTGATACCGACAATGTGCGCACGCTGAACTCCGACTGGAACGCGGCAGCGACGCTGCGGGGCGGATATGCCTTCGATGCCTCACTCGTCTACGTGAAGGGCGGATTTGCGCTTGCCCGCTATGATCATTCCCTTGCTGATACGTCTGCGCCCGAGACTGGTGCCTATTCGACCACCGAGGACCATGAGGGCTGGACCGCCGGGGCTGGTTTCGAGCAGATGCTGTCGGGCGACGTGTCGCTCGCGCTCGAATACGACTACTATCACTTCGGGTCGGCCGACCACGTCGCCACACAGGGTGCGGCGTCAGTCACCCGTGATTTCGAGCCGGAGCTTCACACCGTAACGGCGCGCTTGAACTGGCACTTCAATCCCTGAGACCTGAAGCAGCGAATGGCACGGGCCCTGCGGCTTCGCTGCGGGGCCTGTTTGCGTCGTGCCTGCCGTCAGATCCGTGCGCGCTTGAACAGGTTGATGCCGCGCATGAGGATCATCAGGATCAGCCCGCCGATCCAGGCTAGCAGGCCGATGAGCTGGCCGGCCACCCATTCCATGATCCGGAAGCTCGTCTTGAACGAGCGCAGGGCGATCTTGCCGGTCAGTTCCATGATGCCGCGTGACTTGAGCCCGAACCGCTTGGTCATGCCGGCGACGTCGTCGAGGTTCTCGCCCGTGCGCACGAACTTCATCAGGCGGACGGTTTCGGCCGGTCCTACGCGGTTGCTGATCTCGCCCATGCGCGTGAGCACGGGAAGCCGCCGCGCGGCACGGACATTGCGGCCATAGTCGGCCATCACGCGCTGGGTCCGGTTGATGTCGGTCAGGTCGACGCTGCTGATCGTCCGGCGCAGGAGGGGCATGTTGACCGCTTCGGTCGTCAGTCGGGTCAGCGCGGTCGAGAACTCTGCGGTCAGCCGTCCGGTGCGGCGGGCGGCCTTGACCAGCGATATGCCGGCCTTGGCGACGATGCCGCCGCCGCCTGTTGCGATTGTTGCCGCCGTGAGGCCGACGCCCACGACCGACAGGCCGAGGATCAGTTCGGAGTATTCCTCACCGGCAATCATGCGGCCGCCTTCGAGCGCTATGTCACGCAGGTCACCGATCACGGTCAGGTCTGAGGTGACGGCGCCGGCGAGCCCGGCGGTGGATTCGCCCGTACCGGTCACGAAACCCTCGCCGAACTGGTACGTGTTGCGCACGACCGTGGCCGAGAGTTCATGGGCCTCCCTGAGGCGCACGAGGGTGCTCTCGGGGAGCTGATAGTCGAGGAAGCGGGCGATCTCGACATACATGTCGGCTTCCTCGATGTCATCGCGTTCAAGCGCCTGGAGGATCAGCCCGTTGATGCGGGCGGGCGTGGCGTTGGTGATGAGGTCAGCCTTGACGGCCTTCTCGAGCGGGATCGAATAGCCCCAGTCCGACAGCCACGCGAAGGCAAGCGCGATGCCGGTCAGGAACAACAGCACGAAACCGAGACGGGCAATCATGGCGGGGCTCCCGAAACAATGCCTGACTTTCGCATGAAGACGACGGTCAGGGAACTTGGTTGCGTGACGCATGCACCATCGTGGCACCTTGAGGCCGGTCATGGTTCTCCCGACACAAGAAAAACGGCGGGATTTTCATCCCGCCGTTGAACTGCACGATGCCGATTGACGGTCGTGGCTACTCGAGGTCGACGTTTACACGCCTGTTCTGGGGTTCCTTCACGCCGTCGCCCGTCTGGATGAGGAGCTGGCTTTCCCCGTACCCCGTCGCCCGGATCGCGCTATCGGGCACGCCCTTGCCGACCAGATTGAGGCGCGCGGCATTGGCGCGGCACTGCGACAGCCTCTGGTTGGCCGCGACCGAGCCCACGGTGTCGGTGTGGCCGGAGATGCGTACCGAAACCGTCCCGAGCTGGCGGGCGGCGTTTGCAGCCTCGGACAGGACGCTGTCGGCGCTGGCCGTGATGTTGCACTTGTTGAAGCCGAAGAAGACAATGAACTGGCGTGGCACCTGCGGTGGCGGCGGCGGGGGCGGGGCTTCAGCCTGGGCCACAGGGATCTCGCCGGGGCGGCTGCCGAAGCGGAAGCCGAGCGACAGCGTGTGGCTCTTGAAGTCCTCGAGGCTGACAGTCGCGAGCGCGGGGGCGGCCGTGTTCTCGTCGACGAGGTTCATCGCGCGTACATAGAGGAAGCGGTAGTTCAGCGACATGTCCAGCCAGTCATTGACCGGTACGCTGAGCCCCGCGATGCCCTGGAAGGCGAGAGAGACGTCATCGCCGTCGAAGTCCGTGGCCAGTGCCGGGCTGTCGAGGCGGCTGTGGACCGCACCGACGCCTGCGCCGAGCGACAGGATCACGCCCTGTGGGGACACGATGTCATGGACTGCGTTGGCCATGACGGTGATGTTGCGGAAATGCCCGTCGATGGGCGAGGTCACGCCGCCGGCTGGCAGGATCGTGTCCAGCTTGTTGTAGCGGTAGCCGCCCTCGAGCTCGAGACGCCATTCCTCGGGGAAGGCGTAGCCGACAGTCACGAGGCCGGCCCAGCCCGGCTGGCTGCGCATCATGGCATTCTCGGTGGGGCCTGCTGGCGGGGTCAGGTATTCCTGCAACTCGAATTGCTCGATCCAGTTGCCGCCGCCTTCGACGGCGCCGTACAAGCTCGTGAAACGTTCAGCCGCGGCGGGGCCTGCCGAGGCGAGCAACGCAAGGGTCGCGAGGACCAGCGATCCTGTCTTCATTTCAAAACTCCACTGCCTGGATCCGTTGACGGATTCCGGGACATGACGGTCTGACATGCATGTTCTGAGCCGCACCCCGGGAAATCAGGGGGATCCGGTGCGCAGTGGTCTGAATTTGGCACAATTGATTCGTTTGGGAACTACGCGATTTGGTATCGGGCGGGGGACTGGGGCAACCTGTACGGGAGGGCCGGGGCCCCGACTCCGGGGTTTTGCGTCCGCGCGAAACGGGCGATAAGGACGGTCGGGACGGGTGCTCGCAGGGGAGTTTCGCAGAGATGACGGCCTATCGGCTTGGAGACATTGTTCCGCAGTTGCCGGCTGCGGGGGAGTACTGGATCGCACCCAGCGCGTCGGTGATCGGCAATGTGCGCCTTCTGACGGGCGCGAGCGTCTGGTTCGGGGCGGTGATCCGGGGCGACATGGACCTCATCACGGTCGGTGAGAACTCGAACGTTCAGGATGGCTCGGTGCTGCACAGCGATGCCGGGGTGCCGTTGACGATTGGCGCCGGCGTGACGGTCGGGCACATGGTGATGCTGCATGGCTGCACCATCGGCGACAACACGCTGATCGGGATCGGGTCGATTATCCTGCACCGCACGCGCATCGGGAAGCACTGCCTGCTCGGGGCGAATGCGCTC
>DAISVV010000140.1:0-8494 GCA_036840015.1 Micropepsaceae bacterium | reverse complement strand
CCACCGTGCGCATGCGAACCTCGACAAGGCCCTGCGTCATCGCATAGGTGGGCGGCAGGTAGACCGATCCCAGGGCCGCAGGCACGCCGATCAGGGCGAACACGACCCACGACGACTCGGTCACGTAGATGGCAACGCCGAAGGGCAGGCCGATCACCGTGGCGATTGTCACGATCCGCGGCATCCACTTCATGTCACGCTTCGAGAACTGGTCCGCGATATAGCCCCCGAGGAACGTGCCAAGGCCGCCCGCCACGCCGAAGACCAGCGCGAGGAACAGGCTGAGGTCGGTCATCGACAGGCCATGCGAGCGCATGACGAAGGTCGGCCACCACTGCACGCAGGCATAGCCGACAAGCGTGGTCAGCGTCGCTCCGATGAAAACATGCACCAGCGACTTCTGGCTCAGCATGTGCCGCACGGTCGTCATCAGCGAAGGGGCCTCGCCGGCATGTGTGATCCCGTCGCTGGCGCCGCGCTTGGGTTCGCGGATCGTGAACATGACAAGCAGTGCCAGTATCAGGCCTGGGAGGCCCAGCACGAAGAAGGCCATGCGCCAGCCATACTCGGCCGCCACGAGCGCTCCGCCATAAAGCCCCACGAACAGGCCGAAGGGAACACCAAGGGCAAAAATCCCGAGCGCCGTCGCCCTTGTTTTCGGTCCAAACAGGTCCGAGATGATGGCATGTGACGGCGGGCTGCCCCCGGCTTCGCCAACCCCCACGCCCACGCGGGCCAGAGCGAACTGCCAGTAATTCCCGGCAAGGCCGCATACGGCCGTCATGGCCGACCAGATGGCAACGGAGATCGCTATGATCATCTTCCGGTTGCCGCGGTCGGCCCAGATCGCAATGGGTACGCCCAGGGTCGCATAAAAGACGGCAAATGCGGTGCCGGCCAGGAACCCGAGCGCCGCGTCAGACACCTGAAACTCGGCCTTGATGTAGGGCATCAGCACCGACAGGATCATGCGGTCGGCATAGTTGCTGATGTAAACGACCAGCAGCAGAAGCAGGATGTAGATCTTGTAGGTGTTGGAATAGTCCTGCGCCCCGCCGGGCGCCGCCGCGAGGCTGCCGTTCGCACTCATTCCGTTTCCTCAACCTGTTATTTATGTCTTTGACCGCAGCTTGCAGAATTCCGGCAGGGTCGCAAGCACTTTCGTCCCTGCAGACCCCTGTTGAGGGCAAACCACATGGCAGGCATGCAATATGGAAAGACCCGGTGATCTCCTTGCCCTCGCGGAGGAAACCTTCCCGAGGCTCTACGGCGAGCGCATAGAGCCGATCCTGAAGGCCCGCGAGGTCGAACGCCTTGCGGCGATCAAGACCTTCTGGCAGCGCGCGGGCCTCGGCGCCATCGCAGTGCTGGGTGTGTTCTGGCTCACGAGCCTGTTCTCCTTGGGCTTTGATCTTGCCATCTTTGCAGCCCTTGCAACGGCAATGGCTACAGGCGCGTGGGCCATGGCGCCGGCAAGCGCCGTAGCCGCCGCCGCCAAGAAGCAGGCGCTCGAGGCCATCGCCGGCGCCATTAATTGCAGCTACACGCTCGACAGCTTTGCGCCTGATGGCATTGAGCAGTTCACGCAGTGGCAACTCGTGCCGACCGGTGATCGCGCGACATTCCACGACCGCTTCGCCGGCACGCACCATGGCTGCAGCTTTGCCTTCTTCGACGGTCACGTCCAGAAAAAGGTCAAGACCCGGCGCGGCAGCCGCTGGGAGACGCTGTTCAGAGGGCAGCTGATCTGCATCGAATTCCCCAAGCGCTTTCTCGCAACGACCGTCATCCATCGCGACGCCGGCATGCTGAACTTCATGCAGGGATGGGGCAGCAGCCTGCAGCGCGTCGGCCTGGGCGAGAGCAGGCTCGAGAAGGCCTTCGAGGTCTTCTCCAGCGACCAGGTCGAAGCCCGCGCCCTCATCCACCCCGTCTTCATGGAGCGGCTCCTCGAACTCGAGACCCGGTTCAGGGGAAAGCAGCTGCGCTGCGCCTTCACCACAGGCCAGTTGCTCGTTGCCATCGAGGGCCGCGACAGGTTCGAGCTGGGGTCCATGTTCACGACATTGCTCGACGAGGCCCGCGTCCGGGTGATCCTCACGGACCTGAGCGAGATCATGAAGCTGATCGATGCGGTGCTCACTGCCGAGCGCGGCGCCCTCCCGCGATGAAAAAAGGGACCCGGACTTGCATCCGGATCCCCGATGTCAGGCGCAGGCCGTGCGGGTTCAGAACACCTTCTGCCCGTTCGCGGTCAGCGAGCCATCCTTGCCGAAGACCAGGTCGATGATGTAGGCGCGATCGCCGGCGGCTGACGCCGGGTCAGGGCGGCCCATGGCGCGCACGGCCGACGTGAAGCCCATGATCTGCTGGGCCGTTTCGTCCTTCGCGCCGCGCTTCTGCATCGCCGTAGCCAGCGCGTCGATGCCCGTGAAGCGGAACGAGATCTTGCCCTCCGGCATCAGGCTCTGCGCCGGAAGATAGGACATCAGCCCCTTGCCATTGACCTTGGCGGTGGGTGTCACGACATTGATCTGGTTCATCGCGATCGACAGCTTGGCCGCCGAAAGCGCCGCAAGGAAGCGCGCTGACATTTCGCCGCTGACCTGCTCGAGGGCGGCACTTCCCGCCGCCGACGCGTCGGCCGAGCCCGAGGCCGTCTCGCCGGCAGCCTTGGCGGCCTCGGCCTGCAGGGCCGGAAGCGCGTCCACATAGATGTCCCAGAGCTGGCGGCCCGGCACGCCCGAGGTTTCGACCTCGATCGTGGCCGTCTGGATGTCGGCTTCGGGCGGAAGAAGCGCTTCCTCGCCGCTGGTCGAAATGCCGCCGAAAGACAGGTTCAGCAGCAGCTTCGTGGCGCCCTTCCCGTCGTCGCCAGCGCCAAAGCCGATCGAGGCATTCTTGACGCCAAGAGCCGTGCTGCCGTTCTCGGTGACTTCGAGGCCCGAGGCCGAGTACGTGTAGGAGACGCTGCCCATGAACTCCGGCATGCGCTTCAGGAAGGCGATGACCTTGGGATCTGCAGTCCCGTCAAGCCACATCTTCATCTGCTTGGCGTTGGCCAGCGTATAGCCCGCTTCCTTTGCGGCCTTCGCCCAGTCTTCCATCCGCGTGCCGGACAGCGTCGTTGCAATGGACAGCGACCCCAGCTTCACGCGCGACTTTGCTTCAGGGTCATTGATATCAAAGCCAGTCATCGTCACGTCATAGCGGCCGTCATACAGGCCGCTGCCCTTGGGTTCCATGCCCCCCGTGAGCGCGATCTGGGCCACCGACCCGTTTGTTGAGCCGTTTGCCGACTTGATGGCAATGTTCGACAGCCGCATGTCGGCACTGCTCAGGGTCTGCAGCTTTTCCGACCAGATGCCATTCAGGGCCTGGCTGCCGAACTGCAGCTCGCCCTCGACCTTGCCTTCCTTGTCGCGAAGCATGATCGTGCCCGGCAATTGGGCGGAAACCTTCACCAGCCCTTCGCCGCCATTGGCGAAGCGCACCTGCACCGGGTCAAGCACGACCGTGCCACCATCCGTCGAGGTAAACGTCACGCGGGGCAGTGTGCCGGTCACCGTGCCGTCTCCGGCAGCCTCGACCTTCGCCTTGCCTTCGGCCTTGGCCGTGATCTCGCCATTGGCCGTCGGGGCCGTGAGCGTCGCGACAAACGTGTCGAGCTGCTCCTGCAGCACTTTCGGGTCAACCGCAGGTGCCGTTGACGAGCTGCCGCAGGCGGTCAGCGCAAAGGCGATGAAGACGGCCGGCAACAGCCGGCGCTGGTTTCGACGGAAGGCTGTCATTGGGGGATCCTTGCGGTTCATGAGGCGCCATCGCCAAGGGCCGCGAGCGAGCGCGCGCAGGACCGGACGAAACGTGACGGCAAGGGTGGCCCACGGCGGCGCCGGGGGTCAAGTAGCGCCGGTCACGCCTTCCACCAGTTTGAAGCGGGGATTGGGGACCTAGTTGGCGCCTGCGGTGGCAGGGCCGCCCGCTGAGGCATACGTGGTGGTCGGCAGGATGAAACCCTTGGCCTTGTAGACGCGCTGGCCCCACTGGTTGGCCGGGGTGTACCAGACCTGGACCTCGCTCCAGTCATTTTTCGGGCTGAGGTCGCGGATGGGGGCCTGCAGGTGGATCCGCCCGTCATTTCCCCAGTTGGCATGGTCGACGACGATCGTCCGGTCATCGATGATGCGCCGGACCACGGCCACGTGGCCCCGCTGGGCCGTGCGGTAGCCCTTCATGACGAACACCGCACCCTCCTCGGGGCGCTTGGTCCTGTTGAAGCGGCCAGCCGCCAGGGTCCACCAGCGGTTCGCGTTCCCGCGGATCTCGATGCCAGACTGCGCGCGGGCGAAGGGCACGCACTGCAGCGGCTTCTCGGGGCGGATGACCCGGGGCAGCACGTCGCCCGGCGCGGCCCTCGGCGCCTCGGCAACGGCACGCGGGCGCGCCGGCACTTCAAGCAGTTCGCTGCTGCTCGGGCGCAGCGCGCCCTCGCTCGGGCCGCCTGCCGACAGGGCAGCGCCAGAAACGGAGATCTCAAGAGGAATCGACAATCCAGCCTGAGCCTGCAGACCAGAATACTGGGCATCATTAAATGAAGCTGAGAATTGTGGCTGTACAGTTTCGCAGCCGGCAAGCGCTATGCCGACAGCTGACAGGGCCACAAACCGAAAAGCGGAGACTGATCTCAAAACTTCATTCCCTCGATTGACTTGGCTTTGGGCAGCCATTCATCGACCGCTAGGTGCCCGCCAAGTGTCGGGGAGTCAAATTAAGGAAATATTACCGTTAACTTTTACCACCACATCTATGGTTAATTACATACTATTCACGCCATATGTTGATCGCGAAACATTGCGGCGGGAAACAATTCGTGTGCGTGGCAAGCAGACCCGTTTTCACGCAGCCATTGTCGCAGCTGCGGCCAGGAGCCGGTTGCTGAAAAACCGGTCGGTAGGGTTCCTAGCGGTCGTCGAGGATGAAACCCTCGACCTCATAGACACGCCCGCCATAGTGCCGGCCAGGCGTGTACCAGACCCTGACGCGTGACCAGTCATTGTCTTCCGACACGTCCATGACCGGACTGTCGAGGCTGATCTCGCCGCCATTGAGCCAGTTGGCGTGGTCCACCACGATCTCCCGGCCGCTGAGCACCCGCCGCACCACGGCGACGTGCCCGCGGCCATTGTCACCATGGCCCTTGAGCACCAGCACGGCGCCCCGCTCGGGTTCCCGCGAGCGCCCATAGCGGCCCGCCGCCAGGTCCCACCAATCCCAGGCATCACCGCGGATCGACAGGCCCGTTTCAGCGCGCACATAGGCCACGCATTGCAGCCGGTCGCCCGTTTGCACCACCTTCGGATAGACGCCCGACGGCCGCAGGGTGCTCGGACCCGGGTCGTTGAAACTGCTCGCGCAGCCGGCGAGCAGCAAGGCGGTCAGGGCAAGGGTGACAAGGCGCTTCACGTCGGGTCCTCGGCTTTTGGCAGGATCGCTGGCGCAGTCCTGCATGTCTTTTCCGATACTCGCACAAACTCATTCTGCCCGCGTTCAGCGCAGCCCGAAAATTTGCCTAAAAATGTGGACAGGCGCGCAAGCCTTGCGCCTCACGTTTGTGTGACCGTTGAACACATTGTGATGGCGTCGCACCCCGCCGCCCCTTGCCCGATAAGTGATTGAATTTGCAACGATAATTTCAGGCGAAATTGTGACATGCGACGGCCGCAGGACAGGCATGCAAGCTGCGCAGTTGTCTCCGGGGCTTGGTGAACAACATATGACCCACCTGAGCAGCAAGACACGTGGCCCCGACCACTCAGGCAGGGCCAGCAGAAGGAGACCAAGCCATGAAGACCATGACACTCATGATCGAGTTTTCCGCCCTGGTGGCGACGCTTCTCGTGATGTGGACCCTGGCCGCTCCAGCCCTCTCCGTGAACTGAACCCGCTCAACCGAACTCTCACAGGAAAGAACAAGAAAATGACCACACTGACCTTCATCATCCAGCTCTCGGCCCTCGCCATGACCTCGGTCATCGGCTTCATGGTCATGACCATCGGCTAGGCGGCAACCCGCCCCCGAAAGTCCGTTCAGCGGGCAGGGGCAGGCACGTGAGCAAGGGCCCGCGGCGCGTAAGGCGCCAGCGGGCCCTTTCCACGTCTGGAGCATGCAAATTGCAGTGTTTCCCTCAACATGCCTTGACCAGATGATCGGCCTCCACGTAAGTCGCAACTGTTCAACCACGACTCTTCACAGCAGGGCAGGACGGTTCCATTGGCAGGATTGCTTGGAAGGATTTCGCGCGAGGCGCGCCTTGTCTCCAACATGTTCAGGCTCTTGCGCCTGATCGGCAAGATCAAGCCCGACTCGCCCCACACAGTCGCCGACATCCTCGAGCACTGGGCAGCCGCCCGGCCTGACAACGTCGCTATCCTCTTCGAGGACCGCAGCTACACCTATCGCGAGCTTGAAGAGCACGCCCGTCGCTACGCGCACTGGGCGCAGTCGCTGGGCCTCAAGCGCGGTGATGTGGTGGCCCTGCTGATGGAGAACCGTCCCGAGTACATCTTCGCCTGGGGCGGTCTCATAAAGCTTGGCGTGGCTGTCGCCCTCATCAACACGAACCTGCGCGAGCGATCCCTTGCCCACAGCATTGCAATCTCGGGGGCTCGGCATGTCGTGATGGGCGCGGAGATGGCCGACAACTACGCCTCGGCAATCGATGACATGTCCGAGCGGCCCACCGTCTGGGCCACCGGCGGCAAGGTGCAGGGCGCCAATGACCTCGATGAGGCGCTTGCCCGCCAGCCCGTGGCACCCTTGGGTGCGGATGTCCGCAAGGGCATGACCGCGCGCGACAAGTGCTTCTACATCTATACGTCTGGCACGACCGGCCTGCCCAAGGCCGCGAACATGAGCCACCAGCGCATCCAGACCATGATGCACTCCTTTGCGGTCGCCATGCGTTCGACCGAGAAGGACCGCATGTATGTCGTCCTCCCGCTCTACCATTCGGCCGGCGGCGTCTGCGCGATCGGCTCGACCCTGACCGTGGGTGGTTCGGTCGTCATCAGGCGCAAGTTCTCCGCCACCCAGTTCTGGGATGACTGCGTCAAGTACAAGGCAACGCAGTTCCAGTACATCGGCGAGCTTTGCCGCTATCTCCTGAACTCCCCGCCCCATCCCCTCGAGCAGAAGCATGGGCTACGCGTGGTCATGGGCAATGGTCTGAGACCAGAGATCTGGCCCGGTTTCCAGAACCGCTTCGCCATCCCGCAGATCATCGAGTTCTACGGCGCCACAGAAGGCAACGTCGCGCTGGTCAACCCCGACGGCAAGGTGGGATCCATCGGGCGCGTGCCCGACTACATGCGCAACGTCATCAAGACGCGCCTCGTCCGTTTCGACTTCGAAAGCGAAACGCCCATTCGCAATGCGCAGGGATTCTGCACCGAATGCGCCCATGATGAAGTGGGCGAGGCCATCGGCAAGATCGACGATGTGCGCGGCCGCTTCGAGGGCTACTCCAAGGGCGCTGACACCGAAAAGAAGATCCTGCGTGACGTATTCGAGAAGGGCGACGCATGGTTCCGCACCGGTGACCTCCTGCGCCGCGACGCGGATGGATATTTCTACTTCGTCGACCGCATCGGCGATACCTTCCGCTGGAAGGGCGAGAACGTGGCGACGTCCGAAGTGGCCGAAGCGATCTCGGTCTTCCCCGGCGTGAAGGAGGCCAACGTCTACGGCGTGAAGGTTCCCGGCACCGACGGCCGCGCGGGCATGGTGTCGATTGTGGCCAAGGGCGAACTCGACCTCGCTGCATTCAAGGCCCACGTCGAGAAGAACCTGCCGGCCTATGCGCGCCCCATCTTCGTGCGCCAGCAGCAGGAGATCGAGGTCACCGGCACCTTCAAGCATCGCAAGGTCGAACTGGTGAAGGAGGGTTTCGACCCATCGGCTGTCACCGACCCCATGTACTTCCTTGATCCCGTCGACGGCCAGTATGTGCCGCTGAAGAAGGAGCTGTTCGACCGCATCGCCGCGGGTGAAATCCGCCTGTGACCGAACCGGCGACACCTGCCAGCACCTATGAAGTCTCGACGGATCCCGCACGCCTCGATGTGGCGCTGATCCATCGCTGGCTGTCGCAGGAGAGCCACTGGGCCAGGGGCATTCCGCGCGACACCGTGGAACGCGCGCTGGCGAACGCCCTCAACTTCGCGGCCTTCGATCGCAACGGCCGGCAAGTCGGCTTCGCTCGCATCGTCACCGACAAGGCCACCTTCGCCTGGCCGGCCGACGTGTTCGTGATCGACTAACACCGCGGCAAGGGCCTCTCGCGCCTGCTGATGCAGGCCATCGTCGACCACCCCGACCTCCAGGGCCTTCGCCGCTGGCTGCTGGCGACCCGCGATGCCCACGGCCTTTACGAGAAGTTCGGCTTCACCGCGCCGCCACCCGGTCGCCTGATGGAACGCCTCGACCCCGACATCT
>DAISVV010000139.1:0-8499 GCA_036840015.1 Micropepsaceae bacterium | reverse complement strand
CCTTGGCCCCAAACGCCCTGGCAACCGGCACCACCGCGGGGCGCCGGCTGGCCCTCCTCATCGGCAACACGTCCTACAAGGCGGCCATCGGCACCCTTCGCAACCCCGGCAATGACGTCGCGCTGGTGCAGCGGGTCCTGCGCGCGGCGGGGGTGGCGCCCGCCGACATGCAGGTGCTCAACGACGCAACCGACCTTCAAATGGCTGACGCGATCACCGCCCACATGGCGCGCGTCACGCAGGCAGGCCCCGATGCGATCAGCCTGTTCTATTACGCCGGCCACGGCGCCAGCGACGCCGCGAGCGGCCGGGGCTATCTCGTGCCCTCGAGTGCGGCGTCAGCAAAGTCGGACCGCTTGTGGGCGGAATCCCTGGGCCTCGACAAGGTCCTCGATCAGCTTGCAAGCCATCCCGGGGCCTCGGTCGTGATGCTCGATTGTTGCCGCAACGAGCTGGAGCTCCCTCCTGCGCCGGCCGCCAGCACGGTCATGGCCGCAGCCAGCAACGCGCGTGGGTTCACGGCCATTCGCGCCCAGCGCCGACCGAACATGTTCCTGTCGCACGCGACATGGGAAGGCCAGACTGCGTCCGACGGCGCTGCCGGTGCTGCCAACGGTCCCTATGCCACGGCCTTTGCCGCGGCCTTGAAGGCCACCGGCAGCAAGGACAGCCTGCTCGACCTGTTCGACGATGTACGCCTGCGCGTGCTCGACGCGACGGGTGACGCACAGGAACCCATGAACCTCAGCCGCCTGTCGGCCGGCGCTGCCAGCCTGGCGCCCTTTGCCGCCGCCGCAACCGGCGGCGCGCGCATGAAAGGCCTGCGCCCGCGTGCCCTCGTGATCGGCAACACCTACGCCGCCAAGCCCGACATGAGGCTGCCGATCGCGCGCCCCGACGCGGAACTGGTCTCAGGCGCGCTGGCCAATGCCGGGTTCGCAGTCGACACGCAGCACGACCTCGGCAAGGCACAGTTCGACGCGCAGCTCGAGAAATTCGCCACCTCGCTGCAGGGCACGGCATGCCTTGTCTATCTCACAGGCTATGCCTTTGGCCGGAACGGCGCGAACCACTTCCTGCCCGACAATGCGCGCGTGGCCGACGGCATCCCCATCCTCGGAATCGTAGACCGCCTTCTCGCCTCGAAGGCCAAGGCCATATTCATCGCCCTAGACTGCGCCCGACCATTCCGGGGCAGTCCCGGCGCCCGCAGTGTCGAGCAGGAGATCGAGGCCATCGGCGAACTCGCCAGCGTGGGCCGCAACGTCGTCATTGCCTATGCGGCGGGGGCAGGGCAGTGGGCTGCACAGCCCCGCGAGCGCTCACCTTTCGCTGCCGCCTTCGCCACGGCCATTCAAGCACCCGCGCGCCGCAGCCTCCAGGCCATTTCAGGCCTCGTGCGCGCTGACGTGCTGAAGGCCACCAGCGGCGCCCAGCGCCCCTGGTTCCAGTCCGCCAACGGCGTTCCCATCTACTTCCGCGACAGCCGCGGCCTGGTGGACGGTTAGGCTGGCCCTTCGGGGAACGCTTGCCTCCTCGAGATCCCGCCCGCCCTGTGTCCGCGGGGCAAGCCTTGGCCGACCTTCATTTACCCTGCGGCCGAACGTGCTGGACGGCAGGCCATCGGCAAGACTAGTTTTGGTCTCGATCGGGCTGGCTGCCGGGGGGGCAGCCTGACAGTCCGGTTGGGGGGAATGCGCGTGGGGACACTGCACAGGAGAGGCATGCTTGCCGGCACCGCGGGGCTCGTAGCCTTGGGGGCGACCAGTGTTGCCTTGCCGCGGCGCGCATGGGCAGCTGACGCGCCCGCCGACGCCTCCGACATCACGGAAGACTTCCTCGAGAAGCTCTTTGCCAACAACTCCGAGGACATCAAGCCACCGGGGGCAGCCGCCCGCCTGACACAGACCCAATACAGGGACATCCTCGCGGACCTCGAACGTGGCGTGGCCATTCCGAAATTCGCCGCGACCGAAGACAGCCCTGATCTCTTCCACACGGCAAGTGCCATCTCGACGACACCCTTCGAGCTGAAATTCGCCCATCTCCTGGCGCTGGCCGAGGCCAATGGCTTCGACCTCGCACTCGGCACGAACCCGCGCGTGCTCTTCGGCCTGCGGGGCTGCAGGATAGCCCTCTCATCGGCCGAGACCTTCGGCACCTCGATCCAGCTCATCGAGTCCACCCCCGACCACTACACACCCCACTGCGTGATCGGCGTGCTCGACACCACCATGGGAACGATCACCGCCTACAACGCCTCGACCGTCCCGGACGCCGCCTATGTCTACGCGCAGGCCACCGAACTGGAAGGCGCAAACATGATGCCGACCGGCCTCTACCGCTATGACGTCGGCACGCATGGCATGAGCCGCAAGGTGATCGAGACCCGCCAGCCCGGCGCCTGGCGCCAGGCACGCGCGTGGCCCGTCCGCCGCGTGCGCAAGGTGCCCGAGAACCGGGTGCTCGCCTACACGCATGCGGCCCAGTGGGATACCGGAAATGCCTGCGGGCCATTGCGCCCCAGCACGGGCAACAACATCCATGCGGCCATTCTCGACGCGACAAGCCTGAAGACGAAGTTCTCCTCGGCAGGTTGCCAGACCATACCGGGCCGCTACGCGCCCCGCCCGCGCAAGCCGGTGGGCGCCTTCTCGCGCCTGCGCGAGGCGGCTGGCCTTGTCAGCGAGCTCGCGCTCCAGGAAGTCGACGGCGTGCTTCAGACCCGTACATCCGATGACGGCAAGCCCTTCCGCTACATGCTGCTGACGGGCCGCGAGGCACGCATCGCCGCGACGGTCACGGATGCCTCGAGGGCCCTGAAGCGTCTGCGGTACGGCTCGCGCGGTGACGCCCTTGAACGGCTGCGCGCGGCGCTGGCCGCCCGCGGCCACACCTGCACCGCGGAAGACGGCAGCTCGATGGGCATGCGAACGGTCGCCGCGCTCGTGACGGTACAGAGGGAACTCGGCGTTCCAGCCGACGGCATCGTGACACCGGAACTGGCCGGACGCCTGGGCTTCAGCCTGACCGAGGCAACAGGTGTCCCGGTCGCCGAAGTGACGCCCGCGCCGGAAACCGTCCCCGAGCCCATCGCGGAGCCCGTCGTCGCCCCGACCGAAGGCGCCGCCGCCGAACCCCTCGTGGCCCCGGCGCCCGAGGCAGTCGCTGCGCCGCCGGCACCGGTTCCCTAGGCCGTTTACTCCTCGACGAGCACCAGCGTATCGACACGCGGCTCCACGCCGGCCGTGGCCGGCAGCCTCACCTGGATCGTCAGCGCATCAGGACCCTTGGGCGCCGTGTAGCTGATCCCGAAATGGCCCGCCAGCGATGTTATCGAGACGCTCGCCGGAACGGCCGTGCCGGCGGAGGTCTGCACACTGACCTTCAGGCTGTTCAACGCCGTGCGGCCCAGGGGCGCGCCGTCGCCATCGATCACCCGCACCAGCACGCTCTGCGTGGCCCCGCTGCCGACAGTCTCGGGGGCGTTCACGAATTCGGCCTTTGCAAGCCCGGTCTCGTCGAGGCTGCGAGCCCCGGCGCTGCTCATCAGGAAGGGCGCGATATCATCGGGGATCTCGTCATCCTCGAGGCTTCGCGCACCCGCGACGATCGAGCCATAGCGGTTCAGCGCCCACATGACGGTCTTCTGCACGCGCTCGTCCTCCATGAGGCCAAGATGCGTGTTCGGCACCCGCCACATCTTGCGGTCCAGTGGCAGCAGGTCGGGAATATTCGAGCAGGGCTTTCGCTCGGCGATCGGCGGCGCGTCCGGCTGGCAGGCGCTGGCGCTAAGTTCCGGCACCGTGTCATCCCCGTCCGACTTCTCGCTCCAGGTCTGGCTGGCCTTCGTTCCAGGCTGCCCGCGGCTGACCGTGACCACCGTCGAGGTGCTCTGGTTGTGCCCCCAGATCGACAGGAAGCGCACGCCCTCGGGCAACGGCGTCTGGATGATCTGCTGAACGCGCTGGCTGGCCTTCAGCCGCGCTTCCACGAAAGGCACCCGGTCCTCCTTGCGGAAGTTCCAGAGCCGCGCCGGGATCCAGCCGAACCGGCGCCATGTGTCGATGCTGAACAGGTCAACCGCGCGAAAGCCTCCCTGGGCCCGCTCGCGGCAGCAATTGCCATAGCGGGGCAGCAGCTCGTAGACCGAGGGCACGGTGAAGAAGACGCCGAGGATGACATCCTTCTCGAGCCGGATGACTTTCCACTTGAAGCCGACATCCTCTGTCAGCGTCTTCAGCGCCTGGCCCGCACCATTGAACGGCGCGGCGATCGGCATGAAAAGCGAGACATTGTACTGGTGCGGACACGGGTTCTCGGCTGTGGGCTGCGTCCCCGCCGGTGCCCGGTAGGAAATGAAGATGCGCCCGACAATGCCGCCCATCGAATGCGTGACCAGCGTGATGCCGGCATCTGCCCGCGCAGCATCCGCCAGCGCCTGGCGCTTGTCGATGTAGCGCACGAGGTCGCACGCGCTCGCAAAATTGCTCTGACGCCAGTCATAGGCAAAGACGTTGAGACGGTCACCGAGCTTTCCCCGCAGGAACGAGGTCATCGGTCCATAGGCCTTCACCGTAAAGAAGCCGAAGGCGATGTCGAAATTCTCGAGGACGCCGCTCGCACGGATCGTGTCCTTGGAAGGGTCGGACGGGAAGGCGAGCTGCTCGAACCGGTTCAGCACGCCGCCATAGCCGCCCCAGACCTGCTCGCCGTCCTTGTTGACCAGCGTCGAACCCATGAGCCCCGGGACGAACACGACGGGCCGATACTCCCGCGCCTGCGCGGCACCCTGCGTACACGCCCAAAAAATGGCCATGATGGCCGCAACTGCGACAGAGCGCATGCGCATGAAAAAAATCCCCAAGCTTCCCATTCCCCACAATGAATATGCACCACCCCTCCTGGCTTGACAAATCTGCTGGTAACCCTTCCGCGGGGTCCCCGTTTCACCCGTCTGGCGTGCCGGGATCCGCAGTTTCCCTCGGCTTGTAAATTGCATGGGCAAGGCTGCCGGCGTATAAACCTGTCGTTGCAGCCAGCGGCTGCAGACCGCCGCGAAGCCGGGTTATAGGGACTGATGGTGCGCAGGCGTTCTGGGGGAGCAGTGAACGTGACACTCGGATCGCTCCGCAGGCTGAGCCTCGCGAGCGCATGCGCCCTCGGTCTGGCAGGCTGCACGACCGCCGCCTACGAACCGAGCGTGGGGGAATTGTCGGCCGCGACCCGCGCCATCGGCCCGCTTGTCAGCGTCGAAAGCAGTGTGCTGCGCAAGGAATACCGCCAGAGCCTCATCAACCTCGGCCAGGCGGGCACGCCGGTCAACCTCGGCAAATTCGTCTGCGAACCGCTGGGCTACACCTCTGGGCCGCTTGGCTCCGGCTCGGAGCTTTCGGAATTCGGAAATTCGGCGCGCAACGTGGCGCGTGCGCCCCGCTCGCGCGGCTGGGCTGATCTGGTGGGCAGCCTTTTCGAGAGCTACGAGATGCCGCCGCCGCGCCCCATCGAGCAACTGCAGGAAAGCCGCATCGACGCCTACAGCGATTGCATGACCGACGTGGAAGCCTATCCCGGCGTTGATGCATTCCTTCTTGAGAAGGTTGGCGCGACCGCCGTCCCGGCAGGCGGACGCTCGTCCATGGAGGGCGCCGTCACCGGTATCATCGAGATCGTCGAACCCGCCATCCTTGACGCGCTGGACACCATCGACGAACACCGCAGGGCAGCAGCCCTGCGCGCCTTCTTCGCCGATCCCGCGAAGGTTGCAGGCCTCAAGGCGCATGTGAGGGTCCTCCGCGACTTCTTCACCATCATGGACAAGTACCGCAGGCTGCGCGCGATGCAGGCCATCGCCCTGGCGGGCCAGCAGCAGGCGTCCGGCAACCTCGTTTCGCTGGCGGCAACCTATGACACGGTCTTTGCCGTCCAGATGCGTCTTGCCTTCGAGGACATGGACCGCAGCATTGACGCCATGGCCGCCGTGGCCAGCGGCGATGACGAAGGCGCTCTCATTTTCTCGGCCAAGGACGCCGCGATCAGGACGATCCGCGCGGTCGATGGCATCCGCGAGCTGACGGAGGATGGGCCGCAGAAAGAGCGTCTCCAGCGCCTGCTTGACCAGCTGCAGTCGGGTGGCCGGCCGCCGGAGCCCCGCCGTCGCTGAGCCCCGACGCAAGGCGCCGGCCTAGTTGCCAGCCGCCATCACGGGCAGGGGATCCACGCTCAGCCCCTGACGCTGTCCCTGTGGCTCCTGGCCAACCCGGCTGTCATGGACGATGGGGACAGTCGCGCGGTTCACGATCGTGGACCAGCGCGCCAGTTCCGGATTACGCGCCGCATCATCCAGCGTGAGCTCGATGGCGCCAAGAAGCTGGTTGGTGAACATGCCACCGACCCGCCGGCCTGAATTGAAGTACCACGATGGCTTGCCGGGTGCAGAGCCTGACATCAGGATCGTGCCGCTATAGCGCAGGAACAGGCGCCGCCAGACCCTCGCGTCGACATCGGCAAGCGAGCGTCCCGTGCCGGTCTCCCTGAGGTCCCCGCCTAGCGTCACATTGCACGTGTCGGCGATCGCGATGCGGAACCTTGCACCGGATTGCTCCAGCTTCTGCTCGACTAGCGCCGTTCCCACGATGGTGCCCGGCTTGTCCCCCGGCTTGATGCAATAGTAGTCGGGAAAGCGCGTTGTCGTTGTCGCCGTGCGGTAGCCATGGGCCGCGATGTAGAAGATCGCCGTGTCCTGCGGGCCCGCCTTGAGTCCGTCCAGGGCGGCAATGATGGCGCGACACGAAAAATCCTTGCCCGAGACGACCGTCAGGCGCAGCGGGAATGCGCCCCCCCTTGACGCCTGCTTCAGGAGCGACGTCATGCGGTCGAGATTGGCCGTGACGCCCCGACCGATCTTGGCGTCGCTCGTATCGGCAACCAGGATGGCATGCACGGTGGCTGCCGCTGGCGGAACCGGTTGAGCCACAGCACCTGCTGCAGGCCCGGCGGCCAGCAGGGCCATGAATGCCAACGCGTACGCGAGCCTGTGCGCACGGGATCCCATCAGGTTTGTCATCTCAGTTCCCCCCGTCCCCGCTGGCGAGTATCGCATCCAGTCTCGCCAGTTGCGTTCGTTGCAGCACACCTGCCGCCTTCTGCCGGATGTCATCATCCGGACCCGCCAGCATCCCCTCGCCGGGCAGGCCCGAACACGCATTCTCACGGGCAACCAGCCACCACGCCGTGCCCGAGGGCCCCGTGAACTCGAGGCCCAGCACTGGCGCGAAGGGGCAAGCGGTCACGGGCGCATCATCGTCGACCGCCTCGCCCTTTTCCTGCGCCAGCGCCGACAGTTGGGACGCAGCGGTGCCCGTGAAGGTTCTGCCTTGCGTCTTGCGCCAGCTCCGCGCCGTGAGCACAGGTTCGGTCACGATGGCCAGCGGATCGAGATCCCACGCCGTCACGCGCTCAGCCGTTGCGATGATGGAGGTAATCGATGCTGTCGGTGGCGTTGTCCCGGCACCGGCCTGCGGGCGCAGCACGAAGACGACGACAACCCCCAGTATCAGGGCGAGGCCCAGGAAGCTCAGAAGCGGGCGCACATCACGGTCTCCCCCACGGATATCCTCATGCAAACATCGATGGCGGCGCTGGAAGCCGGCCAGTCTCGATCATGACCTTCAGGACCGAGGCCGCCCCGCACTGGCGCGACACCGCTTCCGGGTCGAATGACCCGTCCGCAACATACTTGCCCTTTGTGTACTGGTTCGTGTAGCTCCAGAGATAAGGGGACGGGATGCCGCGGTTCCGGTAACCAAGGCCGTTGAAGCGCTCAAGCCCCCAGAGCATCGACTCGATCGTCCAGCCCCGCCGGCGCCAGTCATCCGTCCTGAAGCGCGACAGCGCGTCGATCGCACTGGAAGCCCAGTCATTGGGCGGGTTCCAGACCTTCGGTCGGCCCGCGGGAACCTGCACCGTGCGGGCGCCCAGAGGGTCGCCATTGTGCAGGTGGCGCGTCATGTTCAGCGATCCCTCGAGGTTGTGGATCACGGCCACGAAGTACCACGGCGTTCCCACCTCAGCCTCGATGCGCTGATAGGCCGACCGGCGCGCTTCGCCGGTGATGCGCTCGATGACCCGTGTGATTTCCCCGCGCCGCGCATCGGTGACCTGGCAGGCCTGCCAGCGGTCGCGGAAGCTCACCGCAAGCCCGTCCGACCACTTGAAGCTTTCGCGCAGCCGCCGGCTGTTGAACAGGCGGTCGGCTTCCTGCTTGGGGGTCTGGGATTCAATGGCATTCAGACGTGCAAGAGCGGCGCCTGCATCGGTCTCAAGCTGGCGGGTTGCTGCGCGCTCGCCCGCGTCGAGGCTCCGTCCAGCGGCCTCGCCCGCGCCATCCATGAGGTCGAGGAGTTCCTCGCGCTGGCGCGTGTAGAGATCGAAGGTGGCATCCTCGCTGCTGCGCGCACCCGCGCGCGCAATGCCGAGCGATCCGGCGCGCTGGCGCAG
>DAISVV010000138.1:0-8512 GCA_036840015.1 Micropepsaceae bacterium | reverse complement strand
GCCGCCGATCGCCGGTACGCGCGCAGAAGTTTTGGCTGCAAAGAGCGCGCACATTGCTTTATACGTTCTGGTGATCGTCCTGCCGTTGTCGGGGTACGCAGGCTGGATTGCTTATGGAGAAGCGCCAAAGCCCTTCGGTATTCCTTTGCCAAAGTTTGAGCCGCTCGCGACCTTCTTGGAAAGCAACAAAGCTGGTGAGTGGCTTTGGCCCGTCCACGAATATGCCGGCCTTGCGCTTATCGCCTTGCTGGTCATCCATGTGGCGGCTGCTGTTCGCCGGAGCTGGCTCGCGCGCAACAGCGACAGGATCGACGGTCTCAATCGGATGCGCGCCGGCCCAGCTAAACCGCTCTAACAAACAACGCCCATGAAGGCCCTTGCGTATGACGACTGCAGCAATCATCCCTGACAATATGACGCTCGCCGGGGTCAATATTCTAAAGCCTGCACGATGGGAGTCGGCAGGGAAACCACGGCGGCCCTCGCCAGCCCCCATCGAATACCCCCCTCGAGCCTCATCACTGCCGCCCCCCCGCGCGTCACCATCACGCGCCGCGCGCCCTGCCGCGACACTGAGGACGTGCTGGGTGGCCGGGTTGCGCTGCCGTGCACCCGGCCATGACGATCTTGTTTGGGTGGCAGGGTGCAGTGCGCGGAATGCAGCGTGAGGCCTCTTGGCGATCCTGGTGGTTCAAAAAACTGCACCACCAATGCCGGGGACAGGATCCACCTACCCCCGCCTCACCCCGAACAGGTTCGCGCCCTGAAGCGCCGCGTCGCCCGCCATGTGCGTGATGTCCGCCCAGGCCAGGTTCGCGCCCGACATCTTCGCCCCCGAAAGATTGGCGTTCACCAGCCGCGCACGCGAAAAGTCCGCACCCTCCAGCACCGCCTCGCGCAGGTCGCAGTCGGTCAGGTCGGCGCCCTCGAGATTGGCGCCCGCCAGGTTCGCCCCGCGCAAGTCCGCCCCCTGCAGATGCGCCCGTCGCAGGTCCGCCCCGGCCAGCACGGCACGGGCCAGTTTCGCAAAGCTGAAGTCGACGCCTGAAAGGATCAGCCGTGAACCACCATCAAGGTCGGCAGGCTGTCCCCACAACCGCGTCTGCTTGCCCTGCGCGACGAAATCATAGCCGGCAAAGTCGGGGCGGAAATCCTGCTCGCGCCGCCGCTGGTTCCAGTGCAGCACGCCCTCGTCGACCAGCCAGTGATGCTGCAGCCCGCGCGAGACACCTTTCTCCGGTGCATGCTCGTAGAGCTTCTCCTCGGGGGCGGGCGCCTCGGCCCCCCTCACACTGTCCCCGCTTTCAGCAGCCCCCTCGACGGCAGGCGCGGGCGCTGCCGGTTCGGGCTTGCGCCGCCACCGGAACAGGCCCACGAGCCAGCCCAGAAAGGTCATGATCCATTCCATGGCCGGAAGCTTTACCACGCCCCCGCGCAGGGCCGCCCGCGCGCCGGCAGGCCGCTCCGCAGAATTTCAAACCGCCGCGACAATAATGCCCACCTCCCCGCCTTGACCCGCTGGTTCGATGTTCCTATTATGTTCACGACTGGCCAGTCACTCAAGTTTGCCCTCGGAACCGCTCGCGGCCACCTCCCCTTCCTGGGACAGGCCGCTCAAAACGGACCGGGGCGAATGCAAGGTCAACCACACCCTGCACGGAAACTGCAGGCCCGCTTACAGGAAGAACAGAATACAGAATGAAACCATGGCTTTGCATGGTTAACCACCACGGGAAGTCATCCGGGCCTGCAGTTCTCTGCACTCCACCCCAAACCGGCCTCGAAGCAAGGCGCCACCGCGTATCGTTAACAGGACGTTAACCGCAACAGGACAGCCTCAAGCCTCATGTGATTCTGGGGATCGTGCGATGTCGATGGTGTTGCGAGTGCTGAAGGGATCGGCGTGCCGGGGGATCCACCACCGGCTCGCGCTGGAGGCGCTTGCCCACCTGCGCGGGACAGACGGCGCCCTCTGGCGCAATCTTTTCCTGCGCCATGCCACGACCTACCTGAAGGGCGCCAAGGCGCCCGACACCCTCTTCCGCGACTACAAGAACCACGTCCTCCACGTGCGCGAAGGCGATTGGGGCGGCGCCCCCGCGGCCGCGCGCGAATGGTACCGCCGCACGGTCCGCGCCCTGGCGCAGCAGGACTGGAAGCAGGCGGCCTGGTGCGCCGGCGTGATGAGCCACTACGTCCTCGATCCCGTGAACCCCTTCCACACCGGGCAGACCGAGGAGCAGAACGTCATCCACCGCGCGGTCGAGTTCAGCATCAACAAGAGCTACGACACGCTCCAGATGATCCTCGTGCAGGATCTCGGCGGCTATCCCGACGTGCCCGTGCCCCAGGGCAATGACTGGCTCGAGCAGATGGTGCGCGCGGGCGCGAAATACGCCAACCCGCACTACGAGACCATGGTCGACCACTTCAGCTTCACCGAGGCCGTCAGGCGCCCCGCGCGCGGGCTCGACCAGGAAATAAAGGACATCTCGGCCCGCCTGCTTGGCTATGGCACCGTGATGCTCGCCCGCATCCTCGAGCGTGCCTTCATGGAAGCCGCCGTCCTGCCGCCGCGCGTGGGCCTCGGCTTCACCGCGATGAAGGCCATCGCCGCAGCCCCCTTGCGCAAGTTCCTAGCCTCCATGGACAGCGAGCGCGAACACGACGTGATCCGCGCGATGCATCGCGAGTTCCGCCTCACCGGCAAGGTGCGCGAGACGCTGCCCGAGGATGACCGCATGGTCCGCCGCCTGCACGCGATCGAAGTGCTGCGCGCGCCCCTGTCCAGCATCGACGCCCTCTGGCCGCGCGAGACCGGCACCGCCCACGGCACCGGCCGGCCCGCCCGCGTGACGAAGAAGATCAAGCCCGTCCGCGCCGGCAAGCAGGCCGCGCCCAAGAAGGAAGCCGCCGCGCGCATCGAACCGTCGGTCACGCTGCCCGCCGCAGCCAAGGCAAAGCCTGCCGCCGCCATGTCGATCGCCGAACGCACGCGCCAGGTCGCGGCCCGCCTCGCCCCCGCCCGCGCCCCCGCCCCGGCAAAGCCCGCCGCAAAGCCCGCGCCCGCGCCGGGGCCCGTCCCCCCCCCGCACGAGGATGACGCCGGCGCCCGCCTCAGCCACGAGAGCCCCGTCGAACTCGCCCCCTCGATCGGCCCCAAGACGGCAAGCCGCCTGACCGCGATCGGTATCCATACGGTCGAGGACCTGCTCCAGGCCTCGCCCGAGGACGCCGCCAACCGCCTCAAGTTCAAGCACATCTCCGCCCGCGTGATCCGCGACTGGCAGGCCCAGGCCACACTCGCGCTGGCAATCCCCGAGATGGACAGCATCGCCGCCCAGCTTCTCGTCGCCGTGGGCGTGCGTGACATCGCCGATCTCGGCAACGCCGATCCCGACATGCTGCTCAACATGCTCGACGAGTTCTGCGAAACCCCCGACGGCCAGCGCATCCTGCGTGACGCAACCCCGCCCGACGACGAGGAACTCAGGGGCTGGATCGAAACCGCGCAGGAACAGCAGGCCCGCGACGCCGAGGAGGACGACGCCGAGGGCGAAGACGGCGACGGGGACGAGCGGAACGCCGCCTAGCTTTTCACCGGCAGCACCGCCACGCGCCCCAGCGGGAACTTGCACTCAAGTCCGACATCGCACTCGGTCGTGCCGATCGGATCGGGCCTGTTGTAGTCGTCCCACTCGTTCAGCTCGATCGTGAAGGGCACGTCCGGCACCTTGATGACCTCGCTCGCGCAGCGGAAGCGGCCCTGGCACGAGGCAAGCTCGGGGCTCTGCGGCCCATAGCACTTGCGGTACTCTGTCCCCTCGACGACGCAGACCTGCAGCTCAGGGTCCATCATGGGCCAGTCCCAGTTCTGGCCATTCGCCTTGTAGCGGCTGAACTCGATGTCGAGCCGCGCGCTGCGCCGCCACACGCCGGGCGTATAGTCGTTCGCGACATTGATCCGCACCTGCGTGGGCTGCTGCTGCACATACTTGCGAAACTGCGTCGGCCCATAGGCAACGCCGACCGCGCCCACGATCACGCCGATCACGAACCACCCGAAACCCGATCCACCGGATTGCCCTGCCATGATGTCCCTCCGCTGCCCCCGCCAACCACGCCCATGGTGCGCTGCGGTAACGGCCAGAGTCAATTTCATGCAATCATGGCAGATCCATGACGTGCAGCCGCCTCAGGCCTCTTTCACCCGCAAATCCGCCGTGATCCGCCCGAAGCGGCGCACGACCTCGTCATGCTCCGGATCCCGGAAATCCTCGGCAAGGCCGGCAGCCTGCCAGTCCGCCATCCCCGGCAGCGCCAGCACGCGCTGCGAATAGGCGCCGGCCGCGTTCCCGAGCTTCAGCCCATAGGTCTGGATGCGAAACTGCACCGGCGCATAGAACGCATCGACCGCCGTGAACGCCGTCCCGGCCAGGAACGGCCCGCCGAAGCGCTTCAGGCCCTCGCTCCACAATTCGTCGATCCGGTCGATGTCCTTCTGCAGCGCAGGCCCGATCTCGTTCAGCGTGACCCGAAGCCCCAGGTTGAACGAGCACTGCTGGCGCAGCGTCTGGAACGCGGAATGCATCTCGGCCGTGGCCGAACGCGCCCATGCGCGCGCAGCGGCGTCCGAAGGCCACACGCCCGCATGCCGCGCGGCCAGGTACTCCACGATCGCAAGTGAGTCCCATACCACCGTCGCGCCGTCGTGCAGCGCAGGCACCTTGCCCGTCGGCGAGAAGGCCCGGAACGTCGCCCACGCGCCACCCGGCTCGAAGCGATGCAGCGTCTCGGCAAAGCCGATCCCCTTCTCGCGCATGAGGATCCAGGGCCTCAGCGACCACGAGGAATAGTTCTTGTTCGCGATGTGCAGCGTGTACATGGGATCGAGCCTCCTGTGTCAGGCCCATATGCCAGTGGTTGCGCCCGCGCCGCAACGGACACACCGCCCCATCACCAGCGGTTGCAGGAAGCCGCAAGGCTTGCGGACACGGCCTCTTTCACACATGACCTTTGGGGCGGCGTAAGTCAGGATTCGCTGGCGACTCGCAGGCCCGCCTGCTCACCACCAAGGCAAGGACACCCGCGCTCATGGCCCGGATCAGACCCACCACGATCACAGCCACCCTCCTTGCAGCAATTCTCGCCGCGACCCTGCCCGCCACGCAGGCCAGCACCGCCACACCCGGCAAGCCAGACAGCGGCGGACTGCCGCCGCTCGGCGACCTCTCCGGCCTCGGCCAGGCCACGGCCGGCCTGAAGCCTGCACGCGTGGAAGAAGCGCTGCGCAAGGCCCGCGCCGACACGGCCGGCGCACTGCGCGCCGGCGCCTACGGCCCTGCCGTCGGTGCGATCGGAAAGCCCGTCGCCCTCGTCGTGACGCCCGATCGCCTCGGCTCGGCCACGCTCGTCACCGCAACCGGCCGCTTCATCACCACCTGGACACTCGTGCGCGACAATGCGCGCGTGGGCCTCATCTTCATGCCGGCCGGTGACCGCGAGCGCCCGACCGAAGCCGACGCCCTCACCGCCACGGTGATCGCAAGCGATCCGGTACGCGATCTCGCCTTGCTCGAACTGAAGCCCCCGCCGGCGGGCCTCAGCCCCGTCCCCTTCGCCACACGCGCCCCGCTGCGCCAGGGAATGGCCCTGCGCATCGTGGGCCATCCCTATGGCGAGATCTGGTCCATGTCCGAAGGAAGGCTCAACACCGCGATCCGCAACCACACCTGGACCTCCGCCGGCGGCCGGGAGCACAAGGCCAGCGTCATCCGTTTCCGCTCGAGCGGCGCCACCGGCAATGCCGGAGATCCGGTCTTCAACCCGAAGGGCCAGCTCATCGCCATCGACGTGAGCCCCGCCGACACACAGACCCTGACCAGCATCGGCGTGACCGCTGCCGAGATCAGCCGCTTCATGTCACAGCCCAGCCCCACCGTGATCCGCGACGCCGCACCGGCCAAGGCCGCCGCCATGTCCCGCCTCGCGCCCGAAGCGGCAACCGCCGCCTGCAAGCCCGCCGGCCTCGGCATCAGCCGCACGCCCAGGGCCGACGGCACGGTCCACGCGATCGACCTCGACTGCAACGGCAGCAAGGATGCAAGATTCCTCATGCCCGACGACCGCAAGGCCGCCTCCAGCCTCGCCGTCGACGCCGACGATGACGGTGTCACCGAAGCAACGTATCTCGACCGCGACCGCGACGGCCGCTTCGAGGAAGTGCGCTTCGACACGAATGGTGACGGCACGCCCGACCTCGTCGGCACCGACCTCGACCCCACGCTCGTGCCGCGCCGGACACGCACGCTCGATCGCTAGCGCAAGCCCCGTGCGAACCGAGCGACCACGACGGCAGGCATCCGGCAGGGCCCTCATCCTTGCGCTGGCCCTCGCGCTTGCAGCACCAGCCCCGGCGGCAGCCCAGCCGCAGCGAACGCCCGCCGAGGAAGTGAGCGTGCTTATCGCGCGCGGACAATACACAGCCGCCGAACGCATCGCGCTCGCCCAACTGCGCAAGGATGCCGCCGCAGAAGGCCCGCGCAGCCTGCGGGCCGCCTTCTGGCAGAACCGCCTGGGCCAGGTCGCAGAGCTCGACGGGCGCTACCAGCTGGCCCTCGACCGGTTTCGCCTTGCCCTCGAGATAAGGCGTGCGCGCCTGGGCCCCACGCACGGGGACACCTTGATCGCTGCCGGAAACATGTCGCTGGCTCTAGGCACCCTCGGCCGCTGGCGCGAAGCCGAACCCCTGATGCGCGAGACCCTGGCAGGCAACCGCCGTCTGCTCGGCGACACCCATCCGCGCACCGTCACCAACATGACGAATCTCGGCCTGCTCTGCATGGATCTCGGCCGCCAGGCCGAGGCGCGCAGCCTGCTCGAGGAAGCGCTCGCCGCCACGCGCAAGGCGCGCCAGCCGCACAGCGCAAACCTCGGCATTTCGCTGTCGAACCTTGCCGCGCTCTACATCACTGACATGGACTACGCCCGCGCCGAGCCGCTTCTCGAAGAAGCCCTCGCGCACGACGAGGCCCGCTTCGGCAAGGAACATCCCGCCGTTGCCGCCACCCTCAGCAATCTCGGCCAGCTCTACCACGCAACCGGCCGCCACGCCGAGGCAGATGAGGCCTATCAGCGGGCGCTGTCGATCGACGCAAGGGCCCTGCGGAAGGGCCACCCTCTCAACGCGGGAACGCTGGTCAACCTCGCAGCCCTCCATCGCGACACGGGCGACCTGCAGAAGGCGCGCAAGTACCTCGCCGATGCGCAGGACATCGTCGCCCGTAACACGGCTACCGGCAGCGACCCCGACACCCTCGCCATGGCGACGCTCGCCGAACTCCTGTCCGCCGATGGCCGCCACGCCGAGGCCCAGGCCCTGCTCTGGAAGACCATCTCCGGCATCGAGGCGCGCCTCGGCACGGGCCATCCCGCGACGGCGCCCCTCCTCATGCAGCTCGCCGACACCCGGTTCTCAACCCGCAGCAATCCCAAGTCACTGGCCTTCAAGGCGCACGAGATCATCCAGCATACGCACGGCATCGACAGCGCCCGCGCTGCCCGCTCGGCGCTCGCCGTCACGCGCGTCCTCATCAAGAGCGGCAACACCGAAGACGCCCTCACCTGGGCAAGCCAGGTCCGCACGCAGGTCGCCATCCATTTCGGCACGGCCTCCTTCGACCACGCTGTCGCCCAGCACCTCTTCGCAACCGCAGCCTTTGCTGTAGGCCGCAACGACGAGGCACAGGCTGCCCTCGCAGGCGCACTGCCCGCCCTCGAGCAGGCCCTGCCGGCACAGGCCGAGACCGCCGCCGACGCCATGCGCCTGATGTTCCGCATCCTCAAGGCCCGCAACGACACGGACGGCGCCTTCACGTGGGCACGCAAGGCCGCGCGCGTCGTCACCGACATGACGCGACACGACGCGCTCCGCCGCAGGCTCACGAGCGACGGGGCGCGCGAACGCATCGTGCGCAGCACGAGCCTTGAGGCCCTTGAGGCCGCCCTCGACGCGAGCGAGAGCAACGACCCGGCCACACGCGCAGCCGCCCTGTCCACGGCCTTCACCATGGCCGACACGCTTCTGGCAAGCCCGCTGCACAAGGCGATCACCCGCGGCATCCTCGGCACCACGCTCGTATCGGGCGAGGCGCGCACCCTCGTTGACGCCCTCGAGGCAAGGCTTGCAGGCCAGGAACAGCTCGAGGCCCGCTACATCCATGCGCTGGCAACAGGCGCACCGGCCACGCAGGATGCAAGCCTCCGCGTGGAACTGAAGACTCATCTCGACGCCGTCAGCGCCGCCGACCGCGAACTGAAGCGCAACGAGGCCTATCGGCGCTTCCTGCAAGCCCCACCCGCCAGCCTCGACGCGGCGCGCAAGGTCCTGCGCGAGGGCGAGCTTCTCGTCATCATCCTGCCGCTCGACGATCGTCACATCGTGCTGGCGGCCTCGAGGTCGAATCTTGCATGGAACCGCCTGCCCGTCACAACCGGCGCAATGAAGCGAGAC